>NZ_JAMOKF010000132.1 GCF_023656545.1 Micromonospora phytophila
AGACCCTTCCCGTCGACGCGGACCTGCCGCTGGCCCGCGCGGTACGGGAGAACGCGGTCGTGCCGCTGGCCGGGGCGGAGGGGGTCTGCCTGCCGCTGCGCTACGGCGACGGCGGCGCGCTCGGCGCCCTGGAGGTGCGCTGGCCCGGGCCGGTCCCCGGGGACGACGGGCGACGCAGCCTGCTGGACACGGTCGCCGGGCTGTGCAGCCAGGCGTTGCACCGGGCGGAGCTGACCGACTCCGCGCAGGCGATGGCGGAGTTCGCCGCCCGGCTCAGCGTCACCCGCTCCACCGGCGAGGCGATCGAGGTGATCCTGACCGCCGCGCCGGTCGCCCTCGGCGCGGTGCTGCCCGGCCTGGCGATGCAGGAGGAGGGGCGGCGCGTCCGGCTCTGGCACGCCGAGGTGCCGGACACCCTGTCCAGCACCTACGACGACCTGACCATCGACGATCCCCGGCCGATCGCCACCGCGCTGCGCACCGGGGAGCGGATCGTCATCCGGGACCGGGCCGACTTCGCCGCGCGCTTCCCCGGCCTGCCCGACCCGGTGGGCCGGCACGGCCTGGTCACCACCGTCGCCCTGCCGTTGCTGGACGCCCAACGCCGGCCGATCGCCGCGCTGGGCTTCGGCTGGCGTCGGGAGCGGCAGTTGCGCGACGGTGACCTGGCGCTGCTGGACACCATCGCCGACCTGTGCGAGCAGACCCTGGAACGGGTCCGGCTGGCCGCCGCGGAGCACAACCTGGTCACCCGGCTGGCGGGGCGGTTGCGCACCTCGGCCCGGTCCACCCCGGCCGGCCTGCGGGTGGCCACCCGGTACGCGCCGGCGATGAGCGGGCTGCACCTGGGCGGCGACTGGCACGACCTGGTCCGCCTGGACGCCGACCGGCTCGCCGTGGTGGTCGGCGACGTGGTCGGGCACCGGGTGGAGGCCGCCGCCGACATGGCCCAGCTCCGTACAATGATCAACACCCTGATCCGGTCGGGTGTGCCGCTGGGCGAGGTCTTCCCCCGGCTCACCGAACTGCTCGGCGTCGGCTTCCTCGGCACCTGCCTGGCCATGACGGTCGACCCGGTCGCCGGACTGCTGAGCGTGGCCCGGGTCGGGCACCCGCACCCGGTGCTGGTCCGTCCGGGGCGCCCACCCGAGCCGGTGCACACGCAGCAGGCCCTGCCGCTGGGCATGGTGCGCGAGCCGATGACCGTGACGACCGTGCCGTTCGGGCCGGGCGACCTGCTGGTGGCGTACACCGACGGGCTGGTGGAGCGGCGCGACCAGGCGTACGACGACGGGGTGGCCGCCCTGCTCGCGGTGGTCGACGCGGCCCGGGACGCGCCGGTCGAGGCGGTCGCCGACACGGTGATGGCCGAACTCTCCGGCTCCGAGGACGACCAGGCCCTGGTCGTCCTGCGGCACGTGGGCCGGGGCTAGCGCCTGTATCGAAGTTCACTGTTGGACCTGACCTGCCCGGATGTTGTTGGGCGCGTGTCAGAGATCGACAAATGGTGAGGTCTCCGGTAGCTGGTTCATCGACCAAGAAAACCTGCACCGCTGCCATTCCCCTCGTAGCGTGGAGGACAGAGCTTGAGGGCGTAAGAAGGGATCGAAGGGCGGACGTCCCCCGGCCTTCGACCCCGAAACCTACAAGCAGCGCCACGCCGTGGAATGCGGCATCAACCGGCTGAAACGCAACCGCGCCGTCGCCACCAGGTTCGACAAACTCGCCGTGCGCTACGAAGCCACCGTCCAGATCGCCGTGATCAACGAATGGCTCTGACCGACTTCGATGCAGAACCTAGGCCCTGTCCTGCCGATCATCCCGGCCTGCGCCGGGCCTGGTCGCAGCCCGATGCCGTTCGACGAGGACACGTATCCTCGTTCATAGCGCGACGACGGCGCGACCGTCGAATCACCGCATTGAAGGTCAGCATGGTTCCACCCGCTCAGGTCCGCATCAACGAAGCGCTGGAAACCCACGCCACCTCGTTAGACCTGACCCTCCTCGGCCTGCGCGAAGTGCCGGATTCGTTGGCCGACCTCACCGCACTCACCGACCTGCGACTGGACGGCAATCAGCTCACCAGCCTGCCGGACTGGCTCGGGAACCTCGCCACCCTCACAAGGCTCAGCGTGTCCAGCAACCGCCTCACCGAGCTTCCGGACTCGTTGCGGAACCTCACCGCCCTCACCGAACTCCAGTTGGGCCACAACCGGATTATCGATCTGCCGGACTGGCTGGGGGACCTTCCGGCCCTCGCGGAGCTGCGCCTGTTCGGCAACAAGCTCACCGACCTGCCGAATTCGCTGGGCAATCTCGGTTCTCTCGCCAACCTGTACCTGCACGACAACGCGTTCACCACGCTGCCGGTCACGTTGAGCAGGCTCACCTCCCTCGCCTATCTCTGTTTGTCCAACAATCGCCTCGCGATACTGCCGGCCTGGCTGGGGAGCCTGACCTCCCTGACCTGCCTGGCGCTGGATCGCAACAGGCTGACCGCGCTGCCGGATTCGTTGCGCAGCCTCACCAACCTCACCACGCTCTGGCTGGAGGACAACGCGTTCACCGAGGTGCCAGACCCGGTGCGGGACCTCACCGGCCTGACCGCCTTGTACCTGGAAGGCAACCCGCTCACCGGTCTGCCCGACTGGCTGGGGAACCTCACCGCCCTCGCTCACCTCGGCTTGTCCGATATCGGCCTCACGACATTGCCGGACTCATTGGGCAATCTCACCGCACTCACCATGCTCTGGCTGAGCAACAACCACCTCACCGTGCTGCCGGACTCGCTACGAAATCTGACCGCGCTCACCGACCTGTACCTGGACGGAAATCCGCTCACCGAGCTGCCCGACTGGCTGGAGAGCGGCGCACCCGCTCCGGCCCCACTTCGATACAGACGCTAGCGGGATGGCCGACATTCGCCATCGGACAGCAGGATCATGACCGGCACCGGCCGGCGGCGTCGATGATCGCGCTGGCCACGGCTGCGGCCGCGTGGGGGCGGCCGTGTTGGTGGGCGGCGTTGGCCAGCTCCCGGCGTCGCTCCGGGTGGTCGAGCAGCGCCATGATCTCCTCGTAGAGCCGGTTGGCGGAGGCGTCGGGGCCGGCGAGCATGCGGGACGCACCTGCGTCGGCGAGGTGCCGTGCGGTCCGCCGCTGTTCGTCGCCGCCGGTGGGGATGAGCGGGATGAAGACGCATGCCTTGCCCAGGGCGGTGAGTTCGGCGACGGTGCCGGCGCCGCTGCGCGCGACCACGATGTCCGCGGCGCTCAGGACGTCGGGCAGCTCGCCGTGGACGTAGTCGACCACCCGGTACCTGCTGCGCAGGTGTTCCGGGATGGCGTCGGCGACCTGCTGCATGCGGTCGAGTGAGAAGTCACCGCACTGGTGGAGCACCTGACATTTCGGCAGGAGTCCGGGGAGGATGTCGGCGATCAGGTTGTTGACCTGGACGGCACCCTGCGCGCCGCCGGTGACGTACACCAGCGGCAGGCGGGGATCCAAATGGTATGCGGCTAGCGCCCGGTCGCGGTTGCCGATGAGGATCTCGGGCCGGACCGGGTTGCCGGTGACCACCGCGCGGGCTTTCGCTTCGGCGGGCAGATGGTCGATGGAGGATTCGTGGCTCAGCAGGACTAGGTCGGCCAGGCGGGCGAGGATGCGGTTCGCCAGCCCGACGGTGAGGGTCTGCTCGTGCATGACAAGCGGGCGGCGGGTCAGCCAGGCGGCGATCCCGATCGGGACGCAGACGTACCCGCCGGTGGAGAAGACCACGTCGGGCCGGGCGCGGATAACGATCATGATGGCCTGGAAGATGCCGAGCGGGACGCGGAAGGCGTCGGCGACGTTGCGGCCCCACTCGTGCAGGTTGGGTGAGCGGCGCAGTTTGCCGGTGGTGATCGCCGTGAAGGGTATGCCCTCCTGCTTGGCGACTCTGGCCTCCAGCCCGTGGGCGACGCCTACCCAGAGGATCTCCGGTTCGGTGCCGGCTTCCGCCAGCCGGGCGCGGAGCGTACGGATCGTGGTCAGCGCCGGGTAGGTGTGTCCGCCCGTTCCCCCGCCGGTGACGATCAGGCGGACGCTGCGGAGATGTTCGGCGGTGTAGACGGCCATCAGCAGGGCCTCGAGCAGGCAGCGGCGGCACCTCGGTGCAGTGCGCCCCGGATGAGGATGTCGAGCAGCGCCGAGAAGTCGATTCCGGCCCGCTGCCAGATCTGCGGGTACTGGGATGCGGCGGTGAATCCGGGAAAGGTGTTGACCTCGTTGATCACCGGCTCCCGGCAGTCTCCGGTCCACGATGTGCCGTGATCGGTGTCCGGATCCGGGAGGAAGAAATCGACGCGGAGCAGCCCACGACAGCCGAGCGCGTGGAATGCCTGCACAGCCCGGTCCTGCAGCAGTCGGGCGGTGCCGGGGTCGAGTGGGGCCGGAATGTGGAAGACGGCACCGCCGTCGTACTTGGCTTCGTAGTCGAAGTAGGCGGCGTTCGCCACCCGTATCTCCAGCGGCGGCCCGGCCTCGACGCGACCGTCGGGGTGCTGAAGGACGCCGACGTCGATCTCGCGCCCGCGCACCGCACGCTCGACGAGAACCTTCGCGTCGCTCTCGCGGGCGAGCCGTAGGGCGGCGGGCAGCTGCGCCCATTGTTCGACCTTGGAGACCCCCAGGCTGGAGCCGGCCCGGGCCGGTTTGACGAAGACGGGCAGTCCCAGTCGCTCCTGATCCCGCGACGACAGCTCCTCGTCGGGGCGCAGCGTCACCCCGGCGGCCACGCGCAGCCCGTCGGCGGCGAGGAGTTTCTTCGTGACCGGCTTGTCCATCCCCGCGGCGCTGGCGAAGACACCGTTTCCGACAAACGCGACGCCGAGCCACTCCAGCATCGACTGGACGGTGCCGTCCTCACCGTACGGGCCGTGCAGCGCCGGAAACACCACGTCCTGACCGCCCAGTGTCCGTAGCGCCTGCGCGAACGTGACCCGGTCGCCATCCACCCGCCACCGGCCGTCCTGCTCGATCAGCACCTCGGTCACGTCGTACGTGTCGCGGTCGAGATGGGCCAGGATGCTCTCCGCCGAGCGCCGGGAGACGTCGTGCTCCCCGCTGCGCCCACCAAACAGCACCGCCAAACGAACACTCATGATGTTGCCGCTTCCCCGTGTAGGTGTACGCGCGCCACTCGCGCGCCAATTCCGGTCAAGACTTCGTGCGGGTTGGTGCCGGCCCACCGCGCCCACTCCGCGGCCGTCGGCTCGGCCGGGTCGGGCGAGCCCGGCTCGGCGCCGGGGCCGAAGACGACCACGGGATCGCCGAGCGACACCGGCAGATCGCCGACATCGACGACGCACTGATCCATGGCGATGCGGCCGACGATCGGGCAGCGCCGGCCGGCGAGCCAGACCCACGCGCGGCCCTCGGCGGTGCGCGACAGACCGTCGGCGTACCCGAGCGGCAGCAGGGCGAGCGTGGTCGGCCGGTCGGTCACGTGGTCGGGCCCGTACGAGACGCCGGTCCCGGCGGGCACGCGTTTCAGGTTGATCACCCTTGACCGCAGGGTCATGGCGGGTCGCAGGCCGAGACGGCGGGGACCGGCCGCGCCAGAGGGGTCGATGCCGTACATGGCCAGGCCGATCCGACAGAGATCGAACCGGGTCTCCGGGGCGGCCAGCGCCGCCGCCGAATTGGCCAGATGCACCACTTCAGGGTCAAGCCCGGCATCCCGGGCGATCCGCAGCGCCTCCCGGAACGTTGACAGCTGCCGCGCGATGCTCGGGCATCCCGGCACGTCGGCGTTCGTCAAGTGGGACCACACCCCGCGTACCCGGACGCTGCCCTCCGCCTCGTGCTTGCGAGCCCAGGCGACCAGTTCGGGCCATTCGTCGCCGCCGGCGCCGTTGCGTGACAGACCGACGTCCGCCTTGAGCTGGACCGCGGCGGGCACACCGAGATCCGTGGCCGCGTCGGCGATCGCGCGCAGATGGGTCAGGGTCGACACCGCGATGTCGACGTCCGCGGCGATCAGGCGGGTGAAGTCCTCATCCGGCCGGTGCAGCCAGCTCAGAACGGGCGCGTCGATGCCCGCCGATCGCAGCGCCACCGCCTCCGTCGCCGAGGTCACGCCCAGCCAGTCGGCGCCGGCGGCCAACGCGGCCCGCGCCACCGGCACCGCGCCGTGCCCGAACGCGTCGGCCTTCACCACGGCCATCAACCTCGTACGTGCGATCGCCGCGATCGTCCGGACGTTCTCCGCGATCGCCGAAAGATCGATCACGGCCTCGGCCAGCTGGGCGCTCTCGTTGATCACACCGGTCGGCGCGCGCCGACCGCGCGTACCCTGCCTCACCCGGCAGCCTCGGCTTCGACGGGCGGTTCATCCGGCCGTTCGGCGGCCCCGTGCCCGCCGACAGCGGCGGCCCGGCGCACCGCGAGCGTCTCCCGGATCCGCCGCCGGACCGCCCGGCGCCGTTGCTCGTCGCGGTGGCCCGGGTGTGCTGGCCCGAAGATCATGTCCGGCTCCTGACTGACATGACGGCACGGTAGGCAGCCCGTTGTGAAGAACCTTTGAAGAAGCCGTGGGCCAGCTGTGCGGACATCCCGCTCGCCGCTCTCCGGAGCCCGCCCACATCGGTTCTTCACGGGTTTCGGGTTTACTTGACCCCGCCACTACCAGGCAGGATGGGGAAAAATGAGCGCGCGGATCCTGGTCGCAGAGGACGACCCCAAGCAGGCCAACCTGGTGCGGGTCTATCTCGAACGCGAGGGGCACAGCGTGCTGCTGGTCGGCGACGGGCGGGCCGCGCTGGACCAGTGCCGGTCCCGCCGGCCGGACCTGGTGGTCCTCGACGTGATGATGCCGGTCGTCAACGGCCTCGACGTGTGCCGGATCCTGCGCGCCGAATCGGAGATTCCGATCCTGATGCTGACAGCCCGTACCACCGAGGACGACGTTCTGCTGGGCCTCGATCTCGGTGCCGACGACTACCTCACCAAGCCGTACAGCCCGCGGGAGCTGGCCGCTCGGGTGCGGGCGCTGCTGCGCCGGGCCCGGGTGGTGAGCGCCGACAACCGGGCGGTGCTGCGCGTCGGCGAGCTCGAGGTGGACGCCGGCCGGTTCGAGGTACGCGTCGGCGGCCGGCCGGTCGCCCTGACGGCCAAGGAGTTCGGCATCCTCGAGGTGCTCGCCGGCGAGCCCGGGCGGGCGTTCACCCGGGCGCAGATCATCGACCGTGCCTTCGGATTCGATCGTTTCGTGCTCGAACGCACCGTCGACGCGCACGTGATGAACCTCCGCCGCAAGATCGAGGACGACGTTGCCGAGCCGCGGTACGTGCAGACCGTCTACGGCCGCGGCTACCGGCTCGCCGAAGCGGAGCCGGCGGCGACGCCGACGCCCGAGGGCACGCCCGGAGCCAGCCGGTGAGTTTTCGGCTACGGGTGCTCTGGCTGGTCATCCTCGTCGCGGTGAGCGCGACCGCGGCGACCGCGTGGCTGACCCTGCGGCAGGCCTCGCAACAGATCAACGACTCGGCCACCACCGACCGGGCGCAACTCGACGAGGTCGTCGGCCGACTCAAGATGTACGGCAGCCGGCACGGCACCTGGGAGGGCGTGCCCGACCTGGTGCGGGACCTGCGGGCCCAGACCGGTCAGCGGATCCACCTGGTCGCCGACACGGGCGACGTGATCGTGGACACGGACACCCAGGAGGACCGCAACGCCCGGCCGCTCGGCACGATGGTCGGGGTCGTCGACCCTCGGCCGGTATTGGATCTGGCCGCACTGCCAGCGGAGCCGGCGAGCCGGCAGAAAGGTGTGGCCGGTGCGATCGCCGGCTACCGCACCGGCGTGCTGTTCGCGGCCTGCCTGACACGGGAATCCGTCCCTGTTGTCGCTTCACCCACCAGCACGGGAGTTCCGCAGTTCGATGCCGACCTGAGCGCGGCCGACGTGCGCGATCGCCCTGGTGTCGCTGAGATCGTCGACGGCTGCGCCGACGTCGCGGCAGAGCCGGGCCGGCACCTGGCAGACGCTGCCTCGGTGCAGGTGTGCGGCACCTCGACGGTGGAATCACTGGATTCCTGCCTGGCCCAGGCCTTCACCAACGAGATCAGTGACGTCGCGCCGACACCCGCCCGGGTCTACCTCGGCGCTCGCGGCAATCCGGCGTCCGTGTTGACCGCCGGTCCACTGCTCGCCGCGGCAGCGGGCGTTGCGGCGGTCGCGGTCATCGGCACCATGCTGCTGAGCCGGCGGGTGCTGCGCCCCATCGACACGCTCACCGCGGCCGCTCAGCGGCTCGGCCGGGGCGACCTCACCGGACGGGTTCCGGTGCGGGGCAACGACGAGCTGGCGGAGTTGGCCCGGTCGTTCAACCGGATGGCCGACTCCCTGCAGCGCGGGGAGGAGCGGCAACGCCGGCTGGTCGCCGACGTCGCACATGAACTGCGTACCCCGCTGGCCAACCTGCGCGGCTATCTCGAGGCGCTCTCCGACGGCGTGATCACGCCGGACCAGGATCTCTTCGCGTCACTGCACGAAGAGGCGGTGCTGCAACAGCGCATCGTCGACGACCTGCAGGACCTGGCCCTGGCCGAGGCCGGCAACCTGGCGTACCACCGGGTCACGGTGGATCTGGCCGAACTCCTGGAGACCTGCCGCACCGCCCACCACGCCCGGGCGGAGTCGGCCGGGGTGTCGTTGCGCGTGGCGGCCGAGCCGGTCGCGGTACACGCCGACCCCGACCGGCTCCGCCAGGTGGTGGGCAATCTCGTCACCAACGCCCTACGGGCGACCGCTGCGGGCGGCAGCGTCCGGCTGGTCGCGAGCCGCACCGACAACCAGGCGATCGTCCAGGTCGTCGACACCGGCTCGGGAATCGCGGCGGACGCCCTGCCGCATGTGTTCGACCGGTTCTGGCGGGCCGACGCCGCACGGGGCCGCCGTACCGGGGGCAGTGGCCTCGGCCTCGCCATCGCCCGGCAGATCGTCACCGATCACCAGGGCACCATCACGGTCGCGAGTGAGGTCGGCGTCGGGACGACGTTCACCATCACGCTTCCCCACGCCGACTAGGCGTTCTGTCCATGGGCCGACGGGAACCTGCCGACCCGGTCCCCTCGGCGGGACCGCCGGGCGGCCGCCACCGCCGAGGGTGGCGACCGCCCGCACGGTCCGCCTCCGGCCGCACGGCGACCGGAGGGAACCGCTAGAGCGCGAAGCAGTTCGGCCGGACCGGCGCGTCGGCCAGGACCTGCCGGACCGCGCTGTACGTGGTGCCGTCGAGCACCAGGCCCAGGTGACCGACGACCCGCAGCGGGCACCACGCCTGGATCAGCACGTTGGTGGCCCCGTCGGCCAGCGCCGCGTTGCCGACCGGGCGGACCAGTTCGTCCTGCCAGGTCCGGACGGTGGTCCAGCGCACCGCGCCGGGGGTGTCGTCGCCGCCGTTGAGGTCGGTGAGGAAGGCCGACCCGATCGACATCTGCTGGCAGGCGACGATCCCGGCGCAGCTGCCGAGCCCCACGAAACCCAGGATGTTGGCGACGTAGGTGCCCTGCTGCGGGCTGCCGAGGCTGACGTAGCGCGCGACGGCCTCCGTGCCGCCGAGGAACTTCACGTACCAGCGGGAGACCAGCCCGCCTTCGGAGTGGGCGACCAGGTCCACCCGGGACGCCCCGGTGACGGACCGGACCTGCTCGACGTAGGAGGAGAAGGCGCGGGCGGAGTCCCGGATGTCGCCGAAGCCGAGGCCGGGCAGTTGGTAGACGAAGACCCGGTGGCCGTCGGCGCGCAGCCGGGCGGCGATCGGCTCGTACGCGATGGAGACGCCGATCAGACCCCCGACGACGATGACGGGGTTGCGGGCGGCGGTGGCGGTGGTCGTCGCGGCGGTGGCGGCGGGAGCGGCGGGGCGGTCGGGGGCGGCCGCCGTGGCGTCGCCCGGGACGAGCGACACGGCGACGGCGGCGGCAATGGCGACGGTGGCGGTGGCGGTGGCGGTGGCACGGATCGTTCGGAGCAGCATGGCTGCACCTCCGGCGGGAGGTACCCGGGGAGCCGGGACGGTGGGTGGGGGTCCGATCGATCGTGGGACGATGATGAACGTCACAATTCATAGACGTCAATCAAAAGTTACGGCCCGGTAACCCGTTGACGCGCCGAGGGCGCAAAGCGGCAATTCGCTGGCAGCTCCACACAGGACGGCGGCGCTCCCGCGCTCGGGCAACGGATGGCATGCTGTGGCCGTGCGCCGCAGACCGCCCGAGGACGAGCAGCTGCGGGTGATGCCGTGGTGGCTGGTGCTGATCGGGCTGCTGCTCGCGGCGTTGCTCGGCTGGCTGGTGCTGGACTGGCTGCTCGGCGAGGCCGACCGGGCCGCCCAGCCGGACACCCGGGCGACGCTGCGGATCGACGCCATCCGCACCGGGCTGACGGTGGTGGCCGGCACCGGCGGTGGGCTGGCGCTGCTGCTCGCCGCGCGCCGACAGTGGATCAGCGAGCGCGCGCAGCGGCACCAGGAAACCGTCGCGGCGTCGGACCAGGCACACCGGGAGCGGGTGCAGGTGCACGCCGAGGCGGTCGCCGAAACCGGGCAGCGGCACCAGGACCGGCAGGCGGAGGCGGCCGAGCACGACGCCGCCGAACGCCGGCTGACCGAGCTCTACACCCGGGCCGTCGAACTGCTCGGCAACGACAACGCGGCGGTACGCCTCGGCGGCCTGCACGCCCTGGAACGGCTCGGGCAGGACAATCCGGCGCAGCGGCCGACCATCGCGGCCGTGCTCTGCGCGTACCTCCGGATGCCGGCGCCCGACGACGACGCGCGCGAGACGGAGGTGCGGCGCACCGCGCAGCGGGTGCTGACCCGGCACCTGCGCGCGGACGACGACGCCTGGTGGCCCGGGATCAGCCTGGACCTGACCGGCGCCCGGTTGGACGGCTTCGACGCCAGCGGCTGCACCCTGGTCGACGCCGACCTCACCGGCGCGGTCTGCGCCAGCGCCACCAGCTTCGCCGGCGCGCACGTGCACGGGCGGCTCTCGCTCGGCGCGGTCTTCGCGGACCTGGTCTGCGACGGCCTCGACGGGGACGCGGAGATCCTCCTGGACCACGCCCGGATCAGCGGCCGGGCCAGCTTCGACCGGGCCGACGTCGGCGGCGAGCTGTCGTGGCGGCGCGCGGACGTGGAGCGGGCCTCGTTCCGGGGTGCCACGTTCCGCCGCCCGGCGAGCTTCGACGGCACCCGCTTCGCCGGCGGCGTCACCTTCCGGGAGGCGACCTTCCTCGGCGGGCTGTCGATGGAGCACACCGCCTTCGCCGGCTATGCCGGCTTCCGGCAGGCCCGGTTCGCGGACATGGCCCTGTTCCGCTGGACCGAGTTCGGCGGGGAGACGCTGTTCGAGCGGGCCCGCTTCGAGGGGGCGGCGAACTTCGGTCGCGCCCGCTTCCACGGCCCGGTGACCTTCGACGGCGCGACCCTGGCCCGGCGCCCGCTGGTCGACCAGGCGCGGGCGGTGGCCGACGCCGTGCACGCCTGGCCGGAGGGCACCCGGGTGGACCGCCTCGACGACGACTGGCTGCTGCTCACCGACCCGTGAGCCGGCCCGGCACGCGAGCGGCCCCGGCGGTCGCGCCGCCAACTATGATCATCGGCGTGACGACGGCTCTCGTGCTCATCGACCTGATGCCCCGGATCATCGCACTGGACCTGGGCCCCTACCGCGGCGACGAGGTCCTCGACCGCTGCCGCCGGCTCGCCGACGTGTTCCGGGCGCAGGGCCGCCCGGTGGTGCAGGTCCGGGTCGAGCGCCCGGGCGTGGCCGAGCAGCCGCCGGGCAGCGACTTCGTCGAGGGCCTGGTCGCCCCGGGCGACGTCGTCGTCGTCAAGCGCACCATCGGCGCCTTCCACGGCACCGACCTGCACGAGCAGCTCCAACGCCGCGCGGTGGACACCCTGGTGCTGGCCGGCCTGGTCACCACGATGGGCGTCGAGTCGACCGGCCGCGAGGCCAGCGACCACGGCTACGAACTGGAGTTCGTCGCCGACGCGATGTCCGGCCTCGCCGCCGACGAGCACGAGTTCACCGTCGAGCGGATCTTCCCCCGCTTCGGCGCCGTCCGCTTCACCGACGACTACCGCGAACCCGCCTGACCCCGACACGCTTCGCCGAGGTCCAGGGGGAAGCGGGATGACGGGCAGGTCCCCGCCCCGTACGCCTGCCCTCGGTGGTCAGCACGCGTCGTGCTCCGGCGCAGCTGCATCAGCAGAGAGCCGTGCGGGAGCGACCAGTCGGATCGTCCGGGTGAATCAGCGGTCGGCGACGAAGACGCCGAGTCCGTGAACGCCCTGCACCCACCCTGCGGGTGATCCGTGAGCAGCTCGCGGAGTGGGACGCGTCCGCCCCCGACGGTGAACGCCGCCGATCTGCGGGACTACGCGAGCCGGCAGGTCGTCGAGGCGCAACGCACGGTCGAGGAACACCGCACTGAGGCGTACACCGGCATCTGCCGCGGCTGCGGGCGGCCGGGGCCGTGCGACGAGCAGCGCGCAGCGTGGACCCGGCTTGCCCACCACGACGAGACGCTGCGCGTGCTGCGGAACCTGGGCCCGCCGGTGACCCGCCGCCGCCCGACCGTCGGTCACGGCACGTCCTTAGCGGACGATCCGGAAGATCAGCAGGTAGGCGAGGTAGGCGGCCGGCACCGCGACGAAGCAGAGCAGGAAACCGAGCGGCAGGTAGCGGGGCGGCGTGCCGGCGACGATCGCCGGCCGACCCCAGCGGCCGAGCACCAAATAGCCGGCGAAGAAGGAGAGGGCGGGCAGCCCGGCGCAGATCCACGCGCCGAGGGTGAGGCCGTCGACCAGGCCGATGCCGGAGGCCACCACCATGACCACCATGAGCACCACCCCGGCGCCCGCGCTGGCGGCGTAGACGGCGAGCGCCCGGGCCAGCGGTGACCAGGTCGGCAGCAGCGCCGGCCGCTGGGCGAGCAGCTCGGCCTGCTGCGCGTGCCGGTCCGCCTCGTCGGCGTAGCGCCGCGCCAGCTCCAGCTCGGTGCCCGGGTCGGCCTCCG
>NZ_JAMOKF010000133.1 GCF_023656545.1 Micromonospora phytophila
CAGGGTGTCCGTCTCCCGCTGCACGGTGACGCCCCGCTCGCGCAGCGCCGCGGCGAGCCGGCTGCCGCCGTCGTCGGAGGTGGCGACGGGGGAGAGGAACCCCCGGTCGCCGGGGTCGGGCTGGTCGACCGCGTGGGTGACCAGGGTGGTGGTGAGCAGCAGCGCCGCCAGGCCCAGCGGGATCAGCAGCCGGTGCCGGCGACGCCGCCGCCGGGGGGTGTCGGCGGCGCGCGGGGTGGTCGGGGCGGCGGTGGCGGTCGCGCTCACGGTCGTGTCCCGTCCCCGGGCCGGTCGGTCAGCACCCGGTCGAGGTCGGCGGCGTGCTCCCGCATCCGCCGGTCGTGCTCCGCCGAGGCGGGACGCCGGCCATACCAGAGCTCGGAGAAGATCGCCCCGGCGGCGCTCAGCGGCGGGCCGACCTGCGGGCGGGCACCGGTCGCGGCGCTCACCACCTCGAGGACCGTCATCCCCGGCTGCGGCTGGACCAGCCGCCGGACGACCAGTTCCCGGATCATGGCGCGCAGCCGCTCCCGGACCGCCTCGGCGTACCGGCCCTCGGCCGCCAGCCGGTCGGCGAGGGAGAGGTGGACGGCGGCGGGGAGTTCCTCCTCTCCGTCGCGGGGCGCCGGTACGACGGGCGCCGGTGCGTCCGCCGGGCGGGGTCGGCGGCGTCGGCGCGGCAACCGGAGCCGGGGCAGCCGCAGGCGGGGGAGCCGGCGGGGCACCCAGGCGGGGAAGGTGTACCAGGCGGCGGCGACCAGCGCCGCCCCGGCGACGAGCAGCAGTGCCGCCAGCGGCAGCGGCACGTGATCGCCGAGCGTCGCGGTGGTTTCGGTCCACCATCGGCTGAAGCTCACCGCCCGGCCGCCAGCAGGACGGTCTCGCCGGTGCCCGGCCGTGCCCGGGAGAGCAGGATGTCCAGCCCCTCGGTGCGCATCCGGGTCTCCAGGTGCAGCACCGCGTCCAGGCAGGCCAGCGCCGGGTAGGCGACGCCGTTGACGCCCGCCCAGATGGCCAGGGAGAGCCAGGCCGCCCAGTCCCGGTCGACCAGGTCGAGCGCGTTCAGCCCGGCGTAGACGCCGAGGCCGAGGCCGAGTCGGACGATCCACCAGGCCAGGTAGCCGAGCAGCCGGATCCAGCCGGCCCGGCCGCCGCCGCGTACGGCCAGCGCGGCGGAGCGCAGCGGGGCGCGCAGCGGGTGCACCCGGTCGACGACCAGCGCCGGCGCGACGGCGCCGAGCAGGGCGAAGCCGACGACCCAGGCCGGGCCGAGGAGCGCGGCGGCGAACATCAGCCCGCCGACCAGCGCGGTGAGCAGCAGGGTGGCGCCCCACCGCGCCCCGGCGGGGCGGAGCAGCTCGCGTACGCCGACCGCGCGGTCGAACAGCGTGGCGCCGGCGGCCCGGGCGGCCGGGTTGCCGAGCACCATGATGATCATCGCTTCGATCGCCGCGCCGACCGCCAGCAGCACCCAGTACTCGGCGAACCGCCCGTACTCGAGGAACCAGACCGGCGGGCCGGCGCCGGCGGCGAGCCGGAGCGGGTACAGCAGGAGTTGCTCGCCCACGGCCAGGACGAGGGCGACCGGGACCAGCACCCGGGCCTGGCCGCGCAGCAGCAGGACCGCCGAGTCGAGCAGCTCGCCCACGGTGAGCGGGCGGCGCGGGAGCACGGCGGTCGGGCCGGCGTCGGGCACGCGTACTCCTGGAAAAACGGGCGACGGTGGCGCGTGAGGGCGCACGCAGGGATCATGGTGACACGCGGGGTCCGATCGGGTGGACCCGCACGCCGGGGCGGCGACGTCGGGGCGTCGGTTGCTGGGCCGTGGCGTCTCGCGGCAGTAGCGTGCCGGGTGACGCGGAACCCATCGAACTGAACGGGATGGAAACATTAACCCCATGAGAGCCCGGGTACTGGTGGTCGACGACGACCCCGCGCTCGCCGAGATGCTCGGCATCGTCCTGCGCAGCGAGGGCTTCATGCCCTCCTTCGTCGCCGACGGGGAGCGGGCCCTGGCCGCGTTCCGCGAGAACCGACCCGACATCGTCCTGCTCGACCTGATGCTGCCCGGCATGAGCGGCATCGACGTGGCCCGGTCGATCCGGACCGAGTCCGGCGTGCCGATCGTCATGCTGACCGCGAAGAGCGACACGGTCGACGTGGTCCTCGGCCTGGAGTCCGGGGCCGACGACTACGTGGTCAAGCCGTTCAAGCCCAAGGAACTGGTCGCCCGGATGCGGGCGCGGCTGCGCCGGGGCGAGGACGTCGCCCCCGAGACGCTATCCATCGGGCCGCCCGGCAACCAGATCACCATCGACGTGCCGGCGCACACCGTCAGCCGCAACGACGAGGAGGTGAAGCTGACGCCGCTGGAGTTCGACCTGCTGGTCGCCCTGGCCCGCAAGCCGCGTCAGGTCTTCACCCGCGAGGTGCTGCTGGAGCAGGTCTGGGGCTACCGGCACGCGGCCGACACCCGCCTGGTCAACGTGCACGTGCAGCGGCTGCGCGCCAAGATCGAACCGGATCCGGAGCGGCCGGAAATCATCCTCACCGTGCGGGGCGTGGGCTACAAGGCGGGCACCGGATAGCCTGGTCGCACTGTGGCCACCTCTCCGATCCCGGACCTTCCGACAGCAGTTCCCCGCCGGCGTGGCGCCGCGTGGGAGCTGTGGCGCGGGCTGAGCGGGCGGTCCGCGCGCCTGCTCGCCTGCCTGCACCAGACCTGGCGCCGGTCGTTGCAGGTGCGGGTGGTGACCATCACACTGGTCGCGTCGAGCCTGCTGGTGGGCGGTTTCGCCTACCTCATCGCCGACAAGATCACCAACATCCTGCTGGAGAACGCCGAGACCGACGTGCGGGTGCGGCTGGACAGCGGCGCGGCGTACGCGGCGAAGCAGTTCGGCCTCTTCAACCAGCCGCAGGAGGCCCAGCTCCAGGAGACCATCGACGGCACGGTCAACTACCTCGCCGGCGGTGACCCGCAGCAGACCACCGGGGTGGTGGTGGCGCTGACCGCCGACAACCACGCCGGCACGATCCAGTCGCGCACCTCCCCGGCGGTCGACGTCCGGCCGTTGATCAGCCGAGAGCTGCGCGGCACGGTCGCCGGTGGCGAGGTCGCCAGCCAGATCCGCACCGGGCGGTTGGGCGGGGAGCGCACCAAGTACCTGGTGTACGGCTCACCGGTGCCGACCCGGTTCGGGCAGGTGGAGCTCTACTACCTCGTACCGCTGACCCGGCAGGACACCACCGCCGCCGACGCCCGGGCCACCGTGGTCGCCACCGGCGCCGCCCTGGTGCTCCTGCTCGGCCTGCTCGCCGCCCTGGTCACCCGGCTGGTCGTGACCCCGGTCCGGGTGGCCGCCCGGACGGCCCAGCGGCTCTCCGCGGGGCTGCTCGACCAGCGGATGGTGGTCAACGGGGAGGACGACCTGGCGCTGCTCGCGGCGTCGTTCAACCAGATGGCGACCAACCTGCAACGGCAGATCCTCCGGTTGGAGGAGATGTCGCGCCTGCAACGCCGCTTCACCTCGGACGTGTCGCACGAGCTGCGGACGCCGTTGACCACGGTCCGGATGGCCGCCGACCTGATCTTCGCCGAGCGGGACGAGTTCGAGCCCGCGGTGGCGCGCAGCGCCGAGCTGCTCCAGGCCGAGCTGGACCGCTTCGAGGAGCTGCTCACCGACCTGCTGGAGATCAGCCGCTTCGACGCCGGCTTCGCCGCGCTCGACGCCGAGCCGACCGACCTGGTGCCGGTGGTGCACCGGGTGGCCGACCGGCTGGCCGGGCTGGCGGAGCGGGCCGGGGTGACCATCGACCTGGACGTGCCGACCGCCCCGGTGATCGCCGAGGTGGATCCGCGCCGGGTCGAGCGGGTGCTGCGCAACCTGGTGGGCAACGCGGTGGAGCACGGCGAGGCCAAGCCGGTGGTGATCACACTGGGCATGGACGAGACGGCCGTCGCGATCACCGTCCGCGACCACGGGGTGGGGCTCAAGCCGGGCGAGGAGAAGCTGGTGTTCAACCGGTTCTGGCGGGCCGACCCGTCCCGCGCCCGGCAGACCGGCGGCACCGGGCTGGGCCTGTCCATCAGCCTGGAGGACGCCCGGCTGCACGGCGGCTGGCTGGAGGCGTGGGGAGCGCCGGGGCAGGGCGCCCAGTTCCGGCTGACCCTGCCGGCCCGGGCCGGCGACCGGCTGACCACGTCCCCGCTGCGGCTGGTGCCGGCCGACGCCGCGCTGCCCTTCGGCGGCCCCCGCGCCGGCGGCCTGCTCGCCATCGGTCCGGGCACCGACGGCGCACTGGCGATCGGCCCGGGCACCGACGGGGCGCTGGCCGTCGGTCCGGCCGGGAGCGGCGGACGCGCGGAGGTCGGATCGTGAGGCGTGGCCTGCTCGTCGGGGTGCTCGGCGGGGCGCTCCTGCTCGGTGGCGTCGCCGGCTGCGGCATCCCGGAGAACTCCGAGGTCCGGGTGGACGGGCCGGGCCCGGCCGCGGAGGGGGGCTCGACCAGCGGCAGCCGGGGCGTGCCGCCGACCCGTACCTCCAGCGGCAGCCGGGAGGAGTTCGTCCAAAACTTCCTCTCCGCGGCGGCGGGCGAACCGGGCAAGGCCTACGAACGGGTCCGGAATTTCATCGACCCCGCGTACCGCGGCCGACTGCAGGAGAAGCAGAACAGCGAGATCGCGCTGACCGTGGTCCGGTTGACCGAGGCGCCGGTGATCATCCCCGGCCCGGAGACCACGTCGGTCACCCTCAACGTCCAGCACGTCGGGCAGTTGCGTGCCGACGGAGTGCTGGCCCCGCCCGAGATCAGCACCCCGAAATACCAGTTCGAGCTGCGCAGTCCGGCCGGGCAGGAGGGCAAGCCGGACGCCGGCCTGTTCGTCGCCGAGCCGCCGAAC
Organism: Micromonospora phytophila; assembly: GCF_023656545.1. Taxonomy (GTDB): domain Bacteria; phylum Actinomycetota; class Actinomycetes; order Mycobacteriales; family Micromonosporaceae; genus Micromonospora; species Micromonospora phytophila. Next base: position 4,904 of record NZ_JAMOKF010000133.1, read on the forward strand.
GTGCTGCTGCTCAGCGTCGAGGCCCTGGACGCCTACTACCAGAGCCGGACGGTCTACTTCTGGAACGCCGACCGCACCCGGTTGGTCCCGGACCAGCGCTACCTGCCGCTCGCGGTGCCCGACGAGCGGCGGGTCAGCGAGGTGGTCAGGTGGCTCACCGACGGCCCCTCCGCCTGGTTGGACAACGCGGTCAGCGGCCTGCCCGGCAACACCCGGCTGATCAACAACGCGACCCGGACCGACGGTCGCTGGGAGGTCAACCTGGAGATGCCGGACGACAAGGTCCAGCTGGAGCAGCTCGGCGCCCAGCTCGCCTGGTCGCTGACGGACCTCGACGGGCAGCTCGAGTTGAAGATCCGCAATCAGTCCCGGACGGTCATCCCGGACCTGGAGGCGCACCGGGCGGCCCGCCCGATACACCAGATCACCCAGAGCCCCCAGCGGTTCTGCGTCTACGAGGGCACGGTCCACCCGCTGGAGTACGCCGGCGAACCGGTCGGCCCGGTGCCGGTGGTGGCGAAGGCGAACAAGGACGTCGTGTCGGCCGGTTTCAGCCGGGCGGGCGAGGAGATCCTGGCCGCGCTGGTGGTCACCGGTCCCGGCCGCCGCCAGCACCTCTCCGTCGGCACCGGCGTCGACCCGGTGACGATCTTCACCCGCAGCCCCGGCCGGGGCTACGGGGCGATGAGCCGCCCCGTCTGGCTGCGCTCGGCCGATGCGCGCCAGCCGGTCGGGCTGGTGGTCGCGGACGGCAACCTGTACCGGTTCGACGCCCGCGCGCAGTTGGCCCCCGTGGCGCTGGGCGTGCCCGCACCGGTGACCGCGGTGGCCGCGTCGCTGGACGGGCACCGGCTCGCCGTCATCGCCGGTGGCTCGCTGTACGTGGTCGCGCTGAGCCCCGATGGCGGCGGGGTCACCCCCGGACCGGCCCGTCGGCTGGCCACGTCGCTGACCAACCTCTCGGCCGTCGACTGGTACGGCGAGAACAGCCTGATCCTCGCCGGTTCGGTCGGCCGCCCGGCGGTCTACGAGATGAGCGTGGACGGCGCCCGGGAGACCCGGCTGGACGAGAACATCGGCGCCCGGGTGACCCACCTCGCCGCCTACCCGGCGAGCCCCCCGGTGGCACCGCTCGGCGTGGCCATGTTCGAGGCGAACGGGGTGTCGTACCGGAGCAGCCCGGTCGAGCGGATCCAGCGGGAACAGGTGCAGGGGGTCGACACGCCGCCGGACGGAGTGCGGGCCGGCAACCCGACCGCCCCCTTCTTCCTCTACTGATCCCGGTGCGGGACCTCGGCGGGCTCTGGGCGGACCTCACCGACCTGGTGCTGCCCGCCGACTGCGCCGGCTGCCGGGACCGCCGGCCGGGGCTGCGGCACGGGGTCTGCCCCGGGTGCGTGGTGGCGCTGCACGAGCTGCGGCCCCGGGCGGCGCGGCCCACTCCCGCCCCGCCCGACCTGCCGCCCTGCGTCGCCCTCGGCCCGTACGCCGGCCCGCTGCGCGAGGTGCTGGTGGCGTACAAGGACCACGGCCGGCACGGGCTGGCCCGCCCGCTGGGTGTGCTGCTCGCCGAGGTGGTGGCGGCGGTCGGCGGGGTGCGTCCGGTGGCGCGGTGCCGGTGCCGGACACCGCCGCGGCCGCCCGGGTTCGGTACGGCGACCACCTGGGGCGGCTGACCCGGCACTGCGCGGGCCGCCTGCGCCGGGCGGGTTGGCCGGTGATAGTGCGGTGACCGCTGCGCGCCCTGCCCCGTCCCGACTCGGTGACGCTGGACAGCGCGGGCCGGGCGGCGGCGGCCCAGGCGGCGTTCCGGGCCCGCTCCCGGGTGGCTCCGGTCCCGGCCGGGACAGCCGTGGTGCTGCTCGACGACATCCTCACCACCGTCCACCCTCGCTGCGGTGGCCCGGGTGCTGACCGCGACCGGGCTGTCACCGGCGGTGGCCGCCGTGCTCGCCGCGACCGAGAAACGGCACCGGTCGTAACCGTTCGTGTTTCCGTTTCACCCGTTGGTGTACGAGCTGTGAAAATTCCCGGCCCGTATTCGCAACCGGGGGTGACTGCCGGCCGAACAGGCGTTAGCGTTTTCGTGTCGGGGGTAGGAGGTCGTTCCACCCGCCCCCGGCGGTGAAAGGAGGCGTAGCCGTACTGACCGGTCGACGCCGAGCGGGAACTTCCCCAGGGGCGCGACCGGGAAACCGGATCGAACGACCGTCCGAACTAGGGAGGTCACGTGGACATCGTGGTCAAGGGCCGAAACGTCGAAGTGCCGGACCATTACCGGGTGCACGTAGCTGAGAAACTCGCGAAGATCGAACGCTACGACCACAAACTTATTCGTGTCGATGTCGAGCTGTTTCACGAGCGGAATCCGCGTCAGGCGGACCACTGCCAGCGGGTCGAGATAACCTGCGTTTCCCGCGGCCCGGTGATCCGCGCCGAGGCCTGCACGAACGACTTCTACAGCGCCCTCGACGCCGCCATCGCCAAGCTCGACACCCGGTTGCGCCGGGCGGCCGACCGCCGCCGCGTCCACCGGGGCCGGCACGCACCCCTCTCCGTCGCCGCCGCCACCGCCAATCTGCCGGTCGCCGACCTCGGCGCCACCCCTCTGGCGGCACCCGTCGACGCGCGCGGCGGCGCCGCCACCGCCGTCGCGGAACGGATCGAGGAGGAGCACGACGACCAGCCCTGGCACATCGCGCGGGAGAAGGTGCACCCCGCCGAGCCGATGACCATCGACGACGCGCTGTTCCAGATGGAACTCGTCGGCCACGACTTCTACCTGTTCCAGGACAAGGAGTCCGGCCGGCCGAGCGTCGTCTACCGGCGGCACGCCTACGACTACGGAATCATCTCCCTCGCCATCTGATCCCGGTCGGCCGTGGTGACGACGTCACGTCGCCACCACGGCCGCCGTCCGGCGTCCGCGGGCCGTCAGCCGAGGCGTCCGATCCTGTCGGCACCGTCCCGGGCGTCCGCCGCCGGGTCAGCGCAGCTCCTCGGGAAGCAGCCCGAAGACCAGGTCGTCGATCCGGGTGCCGTCGAGCCCCGGCAGCCGGCCGCGCAGCAGCCCCTCCCGGCGGAAGCCGACGTTCTCCAGCACCCGGTGCGAGGCGGTGTTGTCCGGCATGGTGCCGGCGACCAGCCGCGCCATCCCGGCCGCCCCGAACGCCCAGCCCGCCAGCAGCCGGACCGCCCGGGTGGCGTACCCGCGGCCCCGCCAGGCCGGCAGCAGCGCGTAGCCGACGCTTCCCTCGCCGGCCGCCGGGTCGGAGTACGACAGCCCGCAGCTGCCCGCCGGCTCCCCGCCCGCCGCGTCGAGGATGAGCAGGCGCGCGATGGCCCCGGTCAGCCACCCGCTCTCGGCCAGCCGGCAGCGCCGCTCGATCGCGCCCCGGGTCGGCGGCACCGGTGGCGCCTGGTTCGCCACCACCTCCGGCCGGGTGTGCAGGCCGAACATCAGGTCGACGTCGTCGGGGCCGAGCGGGCGCAGGGTCACCACGCCGTCGGTGAGCCGGCCCTCGGGCAGGTCGGGCAGGAGCCGGGGCGCCGGTCCCGGGGGGTCGTCGGCGAGGCGTACCCAGGCGGTCAGGTCCGTCCGGCCGCCGCCGCGGACCTGGCCGGCGGCCCGGCGTACCCCCTCGTGGCGGAAGCCGGCGGCGAGCGCCACCCGCTGGCTCGCCGGGTTCTCCGCGTGGGTCAGCAGTTCGAGCCGCTCGAAGCCGCCCCCGAGGGCGGCGTCGGCCAGGGCGCGGGCGGCGCCGGTGGCGACACCCCGTCCGCGTGCCCACGGCGCGACCCAGTAGCCGACCTCCGCCTGCCGGCGCGGGATGACGACCTGGCTGAGGCCCGCGCCGCCGACCAGCCGGTCGGTGGCGCGGTCGGCGACGGCGAACGCGGCCCCGCCGCCGGCCCGGGCGGCCGGGGCGCCCTCGGTGATCCACCAGTGGGCGTCGGCCTCGGTGTACGGCTGCGGCATGCCGGGGTTGAACCGCAGGTTCAGCGGATCGTCACAGCCGGCGGCCAGGTCGGCGACGTCGTCGGGGCGGAACTGCCGCAGCCGGATCCGGTCGGACTCGATCACCTCCGGAGGCGTCACATCAGGTCCTCGGCGAGCAGCGCGGCGACCCAGACGTCCGACCGCTCACCACGGTGGGAGACCCCGCCGCGGGCGGTGCCCTCGAAGGCGAAGCCGGCCTTCTCGGCGACCCGGCGGGAGGCGGTGTTGCCGACGTTGGCCCGCCACTCGATCCGGGCCAGGCCGAGCGTACTGAAGCCCCAGGCGCTCAGCGTGGTCAACGCGGCCGGCATGTATCCCCGGCCCCGGTACGCCGGCGCGGTCATGAACCCGACGTCGCCCGTCAACGGGTCGGCGGGGGAGATCCGCAGGTCGACCGAGCCCGCGTACCGGTCCTCCGGGTCGGTGATCACGAAGGAGGCGCTGGCGCCTGCGGCCCAGCCGTCCCGGATGATCCCCAGGTACGCCTCGGCGTCAGAGCGGTCGTAGGGGTCCGGGACCGTCGTCCACCGGATGGTCTCCGCCTCCCGGCAGGTCTCCACCACGGCGTTCAGGTCGCGTTCCTCCATCGGGCGCAGCCGCAGCTCGCCGGCGCCCGCGGTGGCGAAGAGGGTGGGTTGAGGCCGACCGAAGACGGCGGCGCGGCGCGCTTCCAGGGTGCCCGGCCCGGCCGGCCCGTCGGCGCCGGGCGCCGGCACCTCGCCGGGGAGCAGGGAGCCGATCCACCCCTCCTGGCCGCCCCCGGGCGTCGGGTCGGCGAGCCGGAGCCGTCCGGAGACCCGGAAACCGGCCCGGAGGGCGACCAGCCGGGAGGCGTGGTTGCCCACCTCGGCCTGCCAGGTCAGTCGGCGCAGCGTGAGCGCGTCGAAGGCCCAGCGGGCGACCGCCCGGGCGGCCCGGACGGTGACGCCCGCGCCCCGGGCCCAGGGCGCGGTCCAGTAGCCGATCTCGCCGCTGCCGTGGCCGGGGTCGATGGTGACCAGGCCGCACGAGCCGAGCAGGTCCCCGGTGGCGGCGTCACAGACCGCGAACGGCGCACCGGTGCCTTGTTCCCAGTCTCGCCGGGAGATCTCCGTGACGAACCGGTGCGCGTGTTCGGGCAGGTACGGGCGCGGTACGGTGGTCCAGCGCTGGATGTCCGGGTCCTGGCACGCCCGGTGCACCGCTTCCGCGTCGGTCGCCTGCCAGGGTCGCAGCAGCAGGCCGTCCTCGATGATCTCCACAGGCTCCACCCGAGCCATCGTGCCGGATCGTTCGCGGACGGCGTAACCGGAATAGGGCGAGCCGCTGGGCGCCGAGCGCGTTATGTCGGTTTCGCCGGGTCGGACCGCCGCCACCAGTGACCATCGCGCCGATGGAGCGCCTACGATGGTTCGAGACTGTCTAGGGGAGCGTTGATCCGTGTCGATTCTGGAAAAGGTCCTTAACGCGGGCGAGGGCCGCATGGTGCGCCGGCTCAAGGCCATCGCCGCCGCCGTCAACTCGATCGAGGACGACTACGTCAACCTCACCGACGAGGAACTGCGCGGCATGACCGACCAGTTCCGGGAGCGGTTGGCCGACGGCGAGACCCTCGACGACCTGCTGCCGGAGGCGTTCGCGGTGGCTCGGGAGGCGGCCGCGCGGGTGCTCGGCCAGCGTCCGTACGACGTCCAGGTGATGGGCGGCGCGGCGCTGCACTTCGGCAACATCGCCGAGATGAAGACCGGTGAGGGCAAGACCCTGACCTCGGTCATGGCGGTCTACCTCAACGCCCTCTCCGGCAAGGGCGTGCACGTCATCACCGTCAACGACTACCTGGCGCAGCGTGACGCCGCCTGGATGGGCCGGGTGCACGAGTTCCTCGGTCTCACCGTCGGTGTGGTGCTGCCCAACCGGCCCGCCGTCGAGCACCGGGCCGCCTATGAGTGCGACATCACCTACGGCACCAACAACGAGTTCGGCTTCGACTACCTGCGCGACAACATGGCCTGGTCCAAGGACGAGCTGGTCCAGCGCGGCCACAACTTCGCCGTGGTCGACGAGGTCGACTCGATCCTGATCGACGAGGCCCGCACGCCGCTGATCATCTCCGGCCCGGCCGAGCACTCCGCCCGCTGGTACGGCGAGTTCGCCGGCGTGGTGGCCCGGCTCCAGCCCGGCAAGGACGGCGAGGGCGACTACGAGGTCGACTACGCCAAGCGCACCATCGCGGTCACCGAGCGCGGTGTGGCCAAGGTCGAGGACCGGCTCGGCATCGACAACCTCTACGAGTCGGTCAACACCCCGCTGGTGGGTTACCTCAACAACGCGATCAAGGCCAAGGAGCTCTACAAGCGCGACAAGGACTACATCGTCAGCGACGGCGAGGTCCTGATCGTCGACGAGTTCACCGGCCGCATCCTGCACGGCCGCCGCTACAACGAGGGCATGCACCAGGCGATCGAGGCCAAGGAGGGGGTGGAGATCAAGCAGGAGAACCAGACCCTGGCCACCATCACCCTCCAGAACTACTTCCGCCTCTACGAGAAGCTCTCGGGCATGACCGGTACCGCGCAGACCGAGGCGAGCGAGTTCAACAAGGTCTACAAGGTCGGCGTGGTGACCATCCCCACGCACCGGCCGATGGTCCGGCAGGACCGCCCGGACGTGATCTACAAGACCGAGAAGGCCAAGTTCAACGCCGTGGTGGAGGACATCGCCGAGCGCCACCAGCAGGGTCAGCCGGTGCTGGTCGGCACTGTCTCGGTGGAGAATTCCGAGATCCTCTCCCAGTTGCTGCGCCGCCGGGGCATCCCGCACTCCGTGCTGAACGCCAAGTTCCACGCCCGGGAGGCCGAGATCGTCGCCCAGGCCGGGCGCCGGGGCGCGGTCACCGTCGCCACCAACATGGCCGGCCGCGGCACCGACATCCTGCTCGGCGGCAACCCCGAGTTCCTCGCCGCGAACGAGCTGCGCCAGCGCGGTCTCGACCCGGTCGAGAACGAGGAGGAGTACGCCAAGGCGATGGAGGAGGTCCTGCCCAAGTGGAAGCAGGCCTGTGACGCCGAGGCCGACGAGGTCGCCGAGGTCGGCGGTCTCTACGTGCTGGGCACCGAGCGGCACGAGTCCCGCCGCATCGACAACCAGCTGCGTGGTCGTTCCGGCCGGCAGGGTGACCCGGGCGAGTCCCGGTTCTACCTGTCACTGCAGGACGAGCTGATGAAGCGGTTCCGCTCCGGGGCGGTCGAGGCGGTCATGGACCGCTTCAACATCCCGGAGGACGTGCCCATCGAGTCGAAGATGGTCACCCGCCAGATCAAGAGCGCGCAGGCCCAGATCGAGGGCCAGAACGCCGAGATCCGCAAGAACGTCCTGAAGTACGACGAGGTGCTCAACAAGCAGCGCCAGGTGATCTACGCCGAGCGGCTGCGGGTGCTCAACGGCGAGGACCTCTCCGACCAGGTCCGCAACATGATCGACGACGTCATCGAGGCGTACGTGCGGGGGGCCACCTCCGAGGGCTACGGCGAGGACTGGGACCTCGAGCAGCTCTGGTCCAGCCTCAAGCAGCTCTACCCGGTCGGCATCACGATCGAGGAGCTGGAGGAGGAGGCCGGCGGCTCCCGGGGCGGCATCGACGCCGACTTCCTGCTCGCCCGCCTCAAGGAGGACGCGAACGCCGCGTACGACCGGCGCGAGGAGCAGCTCGGCACCGAGGGCGTACGCCAGTTGGAGCGGATGGTGCTGCTCCAGGTCATCGACCGCAAGTGGCGTGAGCACCTCTACGAGATGGACTACCTGCAGGAGGGCATCAACCTGCGGGCGTACGCCCAGCGCGACCCGGTGGTGGAATACCAGCGCGAGGGCTTCGACATGTTCGCCACCATGATGGACGGCATCAAGGAGGAGACGGTCGGCTTCCTCTACAACCTGGAGGTGCAGGTCCAGGAGCCCGAGCCGGCGGCCGAGGAGGTCAAGCTGCTCGACAAGCCGGTCGAGATCCGGGCCAAGGGCCTGGCCCGGGCGCCGCAGCAGCAGGGCCTGCAGTACTCCGCGCCGACCATCGACGGCGAGGCGGGTGCCGGCGCGGTGGCCGTCGAGCGCGCCGACCAGCAGGCGCCGGCCCTCGGCGTCGGCAGG
>NZ_JAMOKF010000134.1 GCF_023656545.1 Micromonospora phytophila
TGCCTGCCGCGGCGGTGCTGGCCGGCCGGACGGACCTGGCCGCGCTGGCCGCCCTGGTCGCGGACGGCCGGCTGGTGGTCAGCGGGGACACCGGGGTGGCGCACCTGGCCACCGGCTACGGCACCGCCTCGGTGGTGCTCTTCGGCCCGGTCCCGCCGGCTCGTTGGGGCCCGCCGCCGGAGCGGCCCCGGCACCGGGCGCTGTGGGCCGGCGCACGCGATTGGCCGAGGTGGGACGGGGTAGGAAGCCATCCGACGTTGGCGGGCATCGAAGTCGACGAGGTGCTGGCCGCCGTGGACGAGGTGGAACAGGCGGTGCGGGTCTCCGGTGCGGTTGCGGCGTAGTGATCCGGGCAGGCCGGGGTACGGACGCCGCCGGCGCGGCGAGGGCTGGCTCTTCGTCGACCCGGCGGGCGAGCCGGTCCGGGACCCGGACACGGTGGCCCGGCTGGGGGACCTGGTCATCCCGCCCGCCTGGCAGGACGTGTGGATCTCGCCGTACCCGAACGGGCACATCCAGGCCACCGGGATCGACGCGGCCGGCCGCAAGCAGTACCTCTACCACCCGAAGTGGCGCGAGAAGCGGGACGAGGCGAAGTTCGACCACGTGCTGTCGGTGGCCCGCCGGCTGCCGGTGCTGCGCGAGCGGGTGGAGCAGGACCTCTCAGGTCGGGGGCTCAACCGGGACCGCGTGCTGGCCACGGTGACCCGGCTGCTGGACATGGGCATGTTCCGGGTCGGCAGCGACCAGTACGCGTCCGGCGACGACCCGACCTTCGGCGTCTCCACCCTGCGCCCCGAGCACGCCCGCTCCCGGCGCGGCTGCGTGGTCTTCGAGTTCCCGGCCAAGGGCGGCATCGAGCAGGTACGCCGGATCGAGGACCCGGAGCTGTGTCGGGTGCTGACGAACCTGCGCCGCCGGCGGCGGCAGGCCGACCGGCTCTTCGGCTACTGGGACGGCCGGGACTGGCGGGACGTGCGCAGCGACGAGGTCAACGAGTACCTGCGGGTCTCCAGCGGCGGGGAGATGACCGCGAAGGACTTCCGTACCTGGCACGCCACGGTGCTGGCGGCGACCGAGTTGGCGACGGTGGGCGTGCAGCGCTCCGCCACGGCCCGGAAGAAGGCGGTCGTCACGGTGATGCGGGAGGTCGCCGATCTGCTGGGGAACACCCCGACGGTGGCACGCACGTCCTACGTCGACCCGCGCGTGGTCGACCTCTACCACGACGGTGTGGTGGCGCCGGTGGACCCACGGGCAGGGCGCGAGGAGGCCGAGCGGGTGGTGTTGGAGCTGTTGGAGGAGGCCTGACCGGCTCCGTCGTCGGTCCTGGGGGGAAGAGCGACGGAGCCGGGGTTCAGGACGTCCTCCGGGCTCACCGGGCGGCCGCCCGCCGCCGCTGCGGACGGCGGGCGCCTCGCCACGGCCCCCGTTGGCGACCGACCCTGCCGGCGCCGATGGCGTCGTCGGGGTCGACCGCGTTGGATGTCAGTCTGCCTGGCCCGGGTTGACCATGGACGCCGAGCGGTTGACTATCCGTGCCGGCTCGGACTGGTTGCCGCGCCAGGTCTGCGGCGTCATGCCGTGCGCCGCGCGGAACACCCGGCTGAAGTGGGCCTTGTCCGGGAACCCCCACCGCGCCGCGATGGTCTGGATCGGGACGGAACGCAGGCCCGGATCGGCGAGGTCGTGCCGGCACCGGGCCAGCCGCAGGTCACGGATGTACGACGCGACGGTCGACTCCTCGGCCTCGAAGAGCCGGTGCAGCGAGCGCAGCGAGATGTGGTGCGCGTCCGCCACCACCTGGGGGCTCAGCGTCGCGTCGCCGAGGTGACGCTGGATGTACGCCTGCACCTGGGTGACCAGCGCACGCCGGCGTACCTCCGTCGGCACGGCGTCCTCGGCCACCAGGTGTCGACCGAGCATGGTGGCGACCAGGTCGAGCCCGACCGTGCCGAGCCGGGTGGCGTCGGCGGCGTGGTACTGCTCGGGGTGGTGGCTCACCTGGGTGAGGAACTGGGCCAGCAGCGCGCCGATCCCCTCGGTGCCCGACATCCGTCCGCCGAAGAGGGTCGAGAGCCGGTCGGCCGGCAGCGGCAGCGCGGCGTGCGGGATGATCGCCACCACGGACCTGGCCAGCTGCCGACCGTCGTCTCCGCCGCGGTGGCGGACCTCGTGCTGGCGGGATCCGTCGTAGAAGGTGAACTCGCCGGGCCCCAGCGCGCTGCGCTGGCCGGCCTGACTGGCCTCGCCCTCGCCGACGGTGGTGAGCGCGAGCACGTAGAGCTCCGGGTCCGACTGCCGTAACAGCTTGCGGGTGCGGGTGCCGTCCAGTGACGGGTACCGGTAGCTGACCAGCTGGATCGGGCCGAGGTCGACGAACTCGGCGCGGGCGGTGAAGTCGTGCGCGTGGTCGGTGCGGATCCGCAGCGGCGCGGCCGTCCGGGCGACCAGTTCGAGCCACATCCCGAACCGGTCGGCCGCCGCCACCTGTTCGGTGTCGACCGTGCTCCGCGGCAGCATCGGCGCCTCCCGTTCCTCCGGCCGGTCCGGCCGTCCATGTCCACCTGACCGGTCACCGGTCCGGCGACGATCCCGGTCCCGTGTGCAGATCCCGGTACGCCTGCGGGCCCGTCCCGTAGGCGGCCCGGAAGAGCCGGCTGAAGTGCGCCCGGTCGGTGAACCCCCAGCGTCGGGCGATCCGGTGCACGGGCTGATGGCGCAGGAGCGGGTCGGTCAGGTCCCGCCGGCAGCGCTCGAGCCGGCGCCGTCGGATGAGCCCGGCGACAGTGTCCTCCTCCGCGGCGAAGAGCCGGTGCAGCGTCCGCAGGGACAGGTGGTGCGCCTCGGCGACGACGCTGGGGGAGAGCGTCGGGTCGCCCAGGTGCCGGTCGATGAAGGCGCGGACCCGGGTCAGCGTCGCCTGCTGCCGGACGTCGACCGGGAGGTCGTCCTCGGCGTCGAGGTGATGGGCGAGCAGCGTGGCCACCAGATTGAGGGTGAGGTCGGCCAGGCGGGGCGCGTCGGCGGCGCGGAACTGCTCCGGGTGAGAGGTGATCTGGTTGAGATGCAGCGCCAGCAGGGCTCCCGGCCCTTCGGTGCCGGACATCCGGGCCGCGGTGAGTCGGTCGACCCGGTCGGGGTGCACCGGCAGCAGCGCCCGCGGGATCACGGCGGTGACGGACGCGGCACGCTCCGGCCCGCCCCCGATGCTGTGGTGCACCAGCCGGTGCGGCCGCCCCCAGTCGAGCAGCGTGAAGTCCAGGCTGGCCAGCGGGGTGTCCCGGCGGCGGGCGCTGATCGCACTCGTCCCGGTCAGGGTCAACGCGATTTGGTACAGCTCCGGGTCCTCCTGCCGGATCAGCCGGGGGGTCCGTTGCCCGGTCAGCGACTGGTAGCGGAACCGGGTGAGCTGGATGCCGCCGAGGTCGACGATGCGGGAGCTGGCCCGGAAGTCCGCCGCGTGGTCGCTGTCGAGGGCGATCGGCGCGGACGTCCGCGCCGCGATGTCCAGGAAGTACGGCCACCGGTCGGCGGACGGCAGCCGCGTGGTGTCCAGGGTCTCCGCGCGCAGCACCGTCATCAGCACCTCCCGTCCGTGCGCCGTTTTCCATTGTCGACCACGCCTGCCGGACGCGCGGGGCGCGGTGGGGTCATCGTCGCGGCGGTCGCGTCAGCCGGTGGAGCGGGCACGGACCAGCACCTCGATGCCGTCGAGCACCCGGTCCAGGCCGAACCGCCACTCCGCGTCGAACTCCTCCTCGTCGTCGTCGGCGACGCCCTCGGCCAGCAGGTCCCGGATCTCCGGGTACGGGCCGTGCCGGGTCAACCGGGTCAGCTGCTGCCAGTAGCGCACGCCGACCTGCTCCGGGCTCAGCCCCGCCCGGGTGGCCGCCTCGGCGATGTCGGCGGTGAGCGTGGCCCAGTTCCGGGCGTACCCGCTGATCAGCAGGATCGCCGAGAGCCGCTCGGTGCCGCGCAGGCCGGTGCCCCGCAGCGCGGCCAGCCCGTGTTCCATCCAGCGCACCTGGTTCGGCCCCATCGGGGGGCCGCCGACCGGGACGTGCCGGCTCCAGGGGTGGCGGCGCACCGCGGTCACGTTCGCCTCCGCCCAGCGGGCCAGTGCCGACCGCCAGCCCTCGTCGGGGCCGCGGACCGCCGGTGGTTCCCCGTACGCCGCGTCGGCCATCAGGTCGAGCAGGTCGTTCTTGGCGGAGACGTAGCGGTACAGCGACATGGTCGCCACGCCCAGCTCGCCCGCGACCCGGCTCATCGAGACCGCCGCCAGGCCGTCCGCCTCGGCGATCCGGATGCCGGCGGTCACCACCTGGTCCAGGGTGAGGCTGCGCCGCGGGCCCTTTCCGGGGCGTTCCCGCAGGCCCCAGGCGATCTCGATGCTCTCGGGCAGTTCGACGTCCGGGTCGCTCATCCTCACCTCTCGGTCCGCTTCTTGACCGTCATCCTAGCTTCTGCGTATCGTCTACGCAGTACAGCGTATGACATACGCAGAAGATGGAGGGGGAGAGGCGAATGGGGACAGCACCTCCGGCGGTGGAGACCGTCGAGCTACGCAAGTCCTACGGTGGGACCGTCGTGCTCGACGGCCTCACCATGCGGGTGGCCCGTGGCAGCGTGTACGCGCTGCTCGGCCCGAACGGGGCGGGCAAGACCACGACGGTGCGGATCCTGGCCACGCTCACCGCCCCCGACGGCGGCGCCGCCCGGGTGGACGGTCACGACGTGGTCCGCGACCGGCGCCGCGTGCGGCGGGTGATCAGCCTGGCCGGCCAGCACGCGGCGCTGGACGACCAGCAGACCGGCACGGAGAACCTGGAGATGATGGCCCGGCTGGCCGGGCTGACCCGGGCCCGGGCCCGGCGCCGTGTGGCCGACCTGGTGGAGCGCTTCGACCTGGTGGAGGCCGCCGCGCGGCGGGTGGCGACCTGCTCCGGCGGGACGCGCCGCCGACTCGACCTGGCCGCCAGCCTGGTCGGTGAGCCGTCGGTGATCTTCCTCGACGAGCCGACCACCGGCCTGGACCCGCGCAGCCGGCAGGGCCTCTGGGAGGTCGTCGGCGAGCTGGCCGGCGCCGGGGTGACCGTGCTGCTCACCACCCAGTACCTGGAGGAGGCCGACCGGCTCGCCGACCGGATCGCGGTGCTGCACGGTGGCCGCCTCGCCGCCGAGGGCACCGCGAGCGAGCTCAAGCACCGGTTCGGCGCACACCGCCTGGAGTTGACGATGCGCGACGCGGAGAGCTTCGCCGACGCCGCCCACCGCCTGGGTGACCGGGTCACCCGCCGCGAGCCGGCCCGACTCGAACTCGGGGTCACCACCGACGGCAGCGCGCCGCAGGTCCGCGACCTGCTCGACGAGGTCGACCCCGGTCGGCGGGGGCTCGCCCGCTTCACCGTCCGGGAGGCGACCCTGGACGACGTCTTCCTCACCCTCACCGGCCGCCCGGTGACCGTCGACCGGGAGGTGGCCGGTGTCTGAGACGACCACCCGGCCCGTGTTCGCCGCCGATGCGCTGATCATGATCGGCCGCTGCGTACGGCTGTCCCGACGCAACGTCGACGCGCTGCTGACCTCGCTGCTGTTGCCGGTGATCCTGATGCTGCTCTTCGTCTACCTGTTCGGCGGGGCCATCGACACCGGCACCCGGTACGTCACCTACGTGGTGCCCGGCGTGCTGCTGCTCTGCGCCGGCTTCGGGGCGGCGAGCACGGCGGTCAGCGTCACCACCGACCTGACCAACGGGGTGGTCGAGCGGTTCCGCACGATGGACGTCAGCCCCACCGCGATCCTCGGCGGCCACGTCGTCGCCAGCGTCGTCCGCAACTCCGTCTCCACGGTGCTGGTGCTGGCGGTCGCCGTCGGCATCGGGTTCCGCCCGGCCTTCGACCCGCTGCGCTGGACGGCCGCCGCCGGGGTGCTGCTGCTGTTCCTGCTGGCCGTGTCCTGGCTGTCGGCCGCGTTCGGCCTGCTGGCCCGGACCCCGGAGGCGGCCGGCGGCTTCACCTTCCTGGTGATGTTCCTGCCCTACCCGAGCAGCGCCTTCGTGCCGGTGGAGACCATGCCGAGCTGGCTGCGCGGCTTCGCCGACCACCAGCCGGTCACCCCGGTCATCGAGACCCTGCGGGCGATGCTGCTCGGCACCCCGGCAGGCTCGGCGCCGGCGAGGGCGGTGGCCTGGTGCCTCGGCATCCTCGCGGTCGCGGTGCTCCTCGCCGCCGTGCTCTTCCGCCGCCGCGTCGCCTGAGTTCCCGGCCGCGCCGATCCGGATCGGCAGCCAGCGGTCCCCTCGACCGCGCCGGACGACGACGGCGGCGCCGGACCCCTCGTCCGACGCCGCCGTCATCGTCGTCTCAGTCGTTGAGCACCTGGGAAAGCCGGTCGCGGAAGCGCCGCTCGGAGTCGCTGACCACGTCCCCGCCGATGCCGAGGATGCCGCCGCTGGCGGCCGCCCCCACCACCTGCTCGGCGATCTCCACCAGCCAGTGCTTGTACGCGCCCGCCTCGCCCTCGTCCACCTTGGCGGCCAGCAGCGCCGACGCCGCCTTGGCCCGGCCCAGCACGTCCTCCAGGTAGGCCCGGGGTTCGGACGGCGCGATGACCGGCAGCTCCTCACCGGCCTCCGGGTCGCCGACCCGGGAGACGATCTCCCCGGCCACGGCGGCGACCAGCGGGTTGGCCGACTCCCGACCCGCGGCGATGGTCTCCAGGCCGGCCGCGTTCTCGGCCATCGTGCGCCGGGTGCTGTCGGACTCGGCGGCGCTCGCCGCGGTCAGCACCGACTGCGGCAGGCCGACGAGCAGCCCCCACTCGTCGTCGGAGAATCCGAACCCGGTGTACGCCGGCTGCTCGATCACGGCAACGCCCCTTCCGCCCTGTCCTGCTTGCTTGTCATCCACGTCGTCGGCATGCGCGCCGACGCAGGCGGCGCGTTGCCCGGCTCAGGCTAGTCCAGCGTCAGCAGGCCCTGTTCGGACACCACGCTGACGGACAGCGTCTTGTACCCCACCTCGTCGAAGAGAACCGTCATCCGGTCCTCCTCGTAGCTGAGCACCAGGCCGGGGCCCCACTCCGGGTGCCGGACCTGGCTGTGCACCGGGAACGGTCCGACGGCGCCGTTGTCGGCGGTGCTGGTCCCGGCGTGGCAGTTGTCGCAGTGCCCACAGACCTCGGTCATCTGCTCACCGAAGTAGGCCAGCAGCGTCTGTCCCCGGCAGGCGGTGGTCTCGGCGAAGGCCCGCATCATGTCGGTGCGGGAGCGGGTGACGCTCTGCTGCCGTTCCGCCTCGGCCAGCGCGGCGGCCGCGGCGTCGACCGGCGCGGGGGAGTAGCGGGGCGCGCCGATGCGCTGCTTGGCCCGGGGCTCGGCCGCGCCAACCTGCTCCAGCAGGGCGAGGTACTGCCCGAGCTTGCGCGGGCCGAGGCCGGTCACCTCGCGCAGCTCCTTCTTGGTGAACGCCTTCTTGCGCAGCAGCGCGGACAGGTCGCGCAGCTCGGTCTCGTCCGGCAGGCCGCCGCTGAAGAAGCGCTGCAACCCGACGTCCTCGGCCTGCCAGAGCAGCAGCACCCGCGCCGGCTCGCCGTCTCGGCCGGCGCGGCCGATCTCCTGGAAGTAGCTGTCCGGCGAGTCCGGCAGTGCCATGTGCACCACCCAGGCGATGTTCGGCTTGTCGATGCCCATGCCGAACGCCGAGGTGGCCACCATGATCGGCACCTGGTCGGCGAGGAACGCCTCGTGCAGCTCGTTGCGGGCCCCGGCGGCCATCCCCCCGTGGTAGCACTGTGCCGGGTAGCCGGCGTCGGTGAGCCGGGCTGCCAGCTCCTCTGCGGAGCGCCGGGTCGGCACGTAGATGATGCCGGGCCGCTCGTCGTCGCGGAGCAGCGTGATCAGCCGCCGCCACCGGTAGTCCTCGGTGGGGCAGTGGGCCACCTCCAGGAACAGGTTCGGCCGGTCCAGCCCGGAGACCACCACCTCGGGCTCGCGCAGCCGGAGCCGGGCGATGATGTCGTCGCGCACCGGCGGGGAGGCGGTGGCGGTCAGCGCGACCACCGGCGGCCGGCCGATGCCGTCGATGAGGTGACCCAGCGCCAGGTAATCGGGGCGGAAGTCGTGCCCCCAGGCGGAGATGCAGTGCGCCTCGTCGATCGCCACCAGCGCCGGCTTCAGCGACCTGACCTCGGCCATCCGATCGGGGTTGGCGAGCTGCTCCGGGGTGATGAAGAGGAACTCCGCACGCCCGTCGCGGATCTCGGCGATCGCCTCGGCCTGCTGCGCCGGCGACTCGTCCGAGCTGATCCGTACCGCGCGCAGCTCGGGGCGTTGCCGCTCGTTGAGCGCCGCGATCTGGTCCTGCTGGAGGGCGAGCAGCGGGGAGATCACCACGGTCGGGCCGGGGATCAGGCTGGCCGGGATCTGGTAGATCGCCGACTTGCCGGCGCCGGTGGGGAGGACCACCAGGGCGTCGCGGCGCTTCATCACCGCCCGCATGGCGGCCAGTTGGTTGGGCCGCAACGTGGTCCAGCCGAAGAGGCTCCGCGCCGCGCGGCGCAACGTCATCGAGTGCGTGGTCAGCTTCATCGAGGGCCGGAGGTACCCGGGCTGACCAGCGGCGAAACCGCTGCACGGCGTCGTCCCCGCCCGGCGCCTGACGGCGTGGTCCGGCGCCCGGGGCTCCGGCGGTCACCGCAGGCGGGGGAGCACCTCGCGCTGGTAGAGGTCGAGCAGCCCCTGCCAGTTGGGGCCGGTGTTGGCCACGTAGACCTCGTCGAAGCCGGCCTTGGCGTACTGGTCGAGCTGCGCCAGGTGCGCGTCGACGTCCCGGCCGCAGACGAACGCCTCCTTCATCATCTCCGGCTTGACCAGCTGCGCGGCCTGCTCGAAGTGGCGGGGCGACGGAAGCACCTGGGACAGCTCTCCGGGCACCCCGGCGTTGGGCCAGCGCTCGTACGCGATCCGCATCCCCTCCTCCTCGGTGTCGGCGTACGCCGCCTTGAAGCCGGCCTGGCACGGCTTGTCGCCACCGCCGCCCTTCCGGAAGCGCTGGACCATCTCCGCCTCCGGCGCCACGTTGACGTAGCCGTCGCCGATCCGGGCGGCCAGGTCGATCGACTTGGGGCCGAAGCCGGAGACGTAGACCGGCGGGGGAGTGTCCGGCAGCGTGTAGACCCGGGCGTGCTCCACGGTGTAGTGCTTGCCGTGGTGGTTGACGAAGTCGCCCTGCCACAGCTCGCGCATCACCCCGATCGCCTCCTCCAGCATCTCCAGCCGCACGTCGGTCTGCGGCCAGGCGTCGCCGAGGATGTGCTCGTTGAGCGCCTCCCCGGAGCCGACGCCGAGCACGAAGCGCCCTTCGTGCAGGACCGCGCTGGTCGCCGCCGCCTGGGCGAGCACCGCCGGGTGGATGCGCACGGTCGGGCAGGTGACGGCGGTGGTGACCGGGAGCCGGCAGACCTGGCTGAGCGCGCCGATCACCGACCAGACGAAGGCGCTCTGCCCCTGGGCGTCCGTCCACGGGTGGTAGTGGTCGGAGATCCACAGGGCCTCGAAGCCGGCCCGCTCGGCGCCGCGCGCCTGCTCCAGCAACTCGGCCGGCGTGTACTCCTCGCAGGACAGAAAATATCCGATCCTCATGCTTCCCCCTCGCCGCGTTTGCCTGTTCAACGACGCAGGCGGTACCCCGGTGGCCGCCGCCGAACGGACCGGCGCGGGGTCTTCAGCGTTTGAACATCGCGCGGATCGCGGCGAGCAGGAGCAGGCCGCCGACGACCAGGCCGAGCAGGCGTACGCCGGGGATGTCGGCCGGGCTCGTCGCGTCGGCCAGCAGCACGAAATCCATCCGTTACCTCTCAGTGCGCTTTGGTGAGCACACGGTCAGTAGTCCCGCCTTGCGGTGGGACGGTCCCGGTCTGACCGGCGGATGCCGTGCCGGGTTGACGCTTCGCGGCCACCTGCCCGCGGATGCGGGTCTTCTGGTCGGCTCCACGTCCTGCCACCGGGCCACTCCCGGCGGTGTCGTACTCGGCCGCGAGGGCGGCGAGGTTGCGTGCGGCGTTGAGGTCCCGGTCGAGGACCAGGCCGCACGGCTGGCAGTGGTATTCGCGCTCGGAGAGGGCCAGCTTGGTTTTCACCGTGCCGCATTCCGAGCAGGTCTTGCTGGAGGGGTACCAGCGGTCGGCGACGTGCAGTCGGCCGCCGTTCCATGTGGTCTTGTAGGCGAGTTGCCGGCGGATCTCGGCGAAGCCGGCGTCGCAGATGTGCCGGGCCAGGCGCCGGTTGGCCAGCATGCCGGTGACGTTGAGGTCCTCGACCACGACGGTGTCGTGCTCGCGGGTGAGCCGGGTGGTGAGCTTGTGCAGGCCGTCACGGCGCAGGTTAGCCACCCGGGCGTGTGCCCGGCCCAGCCGCGCCTGGGCGCGCTGCCACCGCTTCGACGGGTGCTGGCCGGTGCGCCGGTCGGGGCCGGTCTTGCGTGACAGCGCCCGGCCGAGCCCGCGAAGGCGACGCTGGGCGTCGCCGAGGTGGCGCGGGTTCGGCACCACCTCGCCGGTGGACAGCACGGCGAGGTTTTTGATACCGACGTCGACACCGACCGTCGAGCCAGTGCGGGCCGGCACCCGGCCGGCGCGATCGACTTCGACGGTGTACGAGACGTGCCAGCGTCCGCCGTCGCGGCGCACCGTGGCGGACATGATCCGGGCGGTGCCGTTGTCGAGGCGGCGGGCCAGCTTGCGGGCGGACTCGTGTAGCTTCAGCCGGCCCAGCCGCGGCAGCACCACGTGCATCCGGTCCGGCTCGATGCGGATCGCGCCGGTCGTGAACCGCACGCTCGCGGTGCTGCGGCGTCGGGACTTGTACCGGGGAAACCCGGCCGGCCGGCCGGCCCGTCTCCCGGTGCGCGAGTCGACCCAATTCTTCAACCCACGGGCGAGCGCATCCAGGCCGGTGTTGAACGCCTCCTTCGACACCTCCGGCCACCACGGCGCGACCTCGGCCTTCGCGGCGTTCCACGCCTTGCGCAGCGCGGGCAGCGACCACGACATGCTCTCGGTGAGCTGGCCGTCCGGCACACCGTACGAGCGTTCCGCCGTCCGCTGATCCATGACGGCCTTGACCCTGGCCAGTGCCCAGTTGTGGGCGACGCGGGCCGCCCCGGCGTGCGCGAGTACCGCGCGTTGCTGCACCGCGCTCAGATCCAGGGCGAATCGGTACGCCTGGATGGTCTTCATGCCGGCTGGTCCGCTCCGGTGGCGGCCTCGACTGCACGGCGGGCCCGGTTTGCCGCCGCGCGGCGGCCATACAGACGGGCGCACAGTGACGTCAGAATCTCGGTGACGTCGCCGACCAGGTCGTCGTCGACCTCGGCCGGGTCGACGACCAGCAGCCGGCGGCCCTGCGCTGACAGCGCGGCCTCGACATACTCCGCGCCGAACCGGGCGAACCGGTCGCGACGCTCGACCACGATCGTCGACACGGCCGGGTCGCGCAGCAAACCGAGGAACTTCGTCCGGTGCCCGTTCAGCGCCGAACCGACCTCGGTCACCACCCGCGACACCGCGAAGTGCCGCCCGGTCGCCCACGTGGTGACCCGGGCAACCTGCCGATCCAGGTCCGGCTTCTGATCGGCCGACGACACCCGGGCGTACACCACCACCTGCCCGGCATCGGCGACCGCACCGGTCACCGGCTCACCCACCATGATCAGCCGGCCGAGCCGGTAGGAGGGAACGGGCAACGTTCCGGCCTCGTAACGACGACGCGCGGTCGCATACGAGACCCCAGTCGCCGCTGCCCATTCCTTCAAGTTCACCCCGTCACTCTAGCTAACTACTGAGCGCTCAAGCCGAGCCGACACGCCACTAGCTAGTAGCCCTGCACTATCCCACGTCCGTGCCCCAGGGCAACTGTAAGGTTTCTTGACTATTCGATCGCGCGGTGTGACCATGTCAGCACCGCCGCCGGTGGCGGGCCGCCGGGCGCGGAGAAGACGGGGGTACGACGACCGCATGAGCGAGCGAATCACCAGCCACGACGCCGGCAGGCCGGTGACCGGGGCCAGCGGGCGGACCACGGGACACCGCGACAGGACGCCGCACGCCGCCACCGGAGCGCGCGAGGCGGCGGCGTGAGCGCCCCCGCCGGCGAGCTGGCCGCCCTGGCCGCCGCCGTCCTGCAGCCCGGCTTCGTCGGCACCACCCCACCGCCCTGGATCTGCCGCTGGCTCGGCGAGGGCCTCGGCTCCGTGGTGCTCTTCGCCCGCAACGTGGTCGACCCGGCGCAGCTGGCCTCGCTCACCGCCACCCTGCGGGCCGAACGCCCGGACGTCATCGTCGCCATCGACGAGGAGGCCGGCGACGTCACCCGGATCGAGTCCGCCCGGGGCAGCTCCCGACCCGGCAACTTCGCCCTCGGCGCGGTGGACGACCCGGCGCTGACCGAGGAGGTGGCCCGCGACCTCGGCGTCGAGCTGGCCGCGCTCGGGATCACCCTGAACTACGCCCCTGACGCCGACGTCAACTCCAACCCGGACAACCCGGTGATCGGCGTCCGCTCCTTCGGCGCCGAGCCGGCGCTGGTCGCCCGGCACACCGCCGCCTGGGTACGCGGCCTGCAGGCCGGCGGGGTCGCCGCCTGCGCCAAGCACTTCCCCGGGCACGGCGACACCCGGGTCGACTCGCACCACGACCTGCCCCGGATCACCGCCGACCGGGCCCGTCTCGACGCCGTCGAGCTGGCCCCGTTCCGGGCCGCCGTGGCCGCCGGGGTGCAGGCGATGATGACCGGCCACCTGCTGGTGCCGGCGTTGGACCCGGAGCTGCCCGCCACCCTCAGCGGTCGGATCCTCGGCGGGCTGCTCCGCGACGAGCTGGGCTTCTGCGGGGTCGTGGTGACCGACGCGGTGGAGATGCGGGCGGTCGCCGACCGGTACGGCTTCGCCGGCGCGGCGGTGCGGGCCCTGGCGGCCGGCGCCGACGCGATCTGCATCG
>NZ_JAMOKF010000135.1 GCF_023656545.1 Micromonospora phytophila
CGTACCGAGCGTAGGGCCGGCAGCAGTTGCTCCCCGGTGAGCGGGTCCCGCGCGTAGCGGGCGCGTTCCTCGGCGCGGCCGAGCAGCCGTACCGCCGTGGTCGCCTCGGCGTCGGCGGTGAGCGCCTCGCGGGACAGCCGTTCGGCGGTCGCGCGTGGCGTCTCCGTCCGGTCCACCGGCACCCGGTAGTCCACCAGCGTGTCGACCAGTTCGTCCCAGGCGGCGTGGGCGTCCGCCCGGGCCCGATCGGCGTCCGCCAGGACCACCATGCGCTGCCCGGCGGGGGCGTCGCCGGGCTCCGTCGGGTCCACCGCGGAGGCGGCCGGGGCCGCCGCCGCCGCGCCGCCGCGCCGCCGGCGCAGGGCCATCCGGCGCAGGGCCGGCAGGGCGAGCAGGACCAGCAGGAGCAGCGCCGCGCCGGCCGCCCACCACGGCCACATCGGTGCCTGCTCGGTCGGCGTGTCGGAACCGACGGCCAGGCCGGAGTCGGCGTCCTCCTCCGGCCCGTCCGGGCCCTGCGGGCCGGCCGACGGGTCGGTCGGCGCCGGGGTGTTCGCCGTGCCCGGCTCCGGCGCGGTCTCCTCCGGGGCGTCGGTGTCCGGGGCCCACGCCGACCGGGTGGAGCCCTGCACGCCGTAGGCCGGGGTGGCGTCGAACGGCACCCAGCCGATCTCGTCGAAGTAGACCTCGGTCCAGGCGTGCAGATTGCGGTTGGTCAGCGTGTACTGGCCACCGCCGGAGTTGCTGCCGTTGCTGAAGCCGAACGCCACCCGGGCGGGGATGCCGGCGGCCCGGACCAGCCACGCCATGGCGGCGGCGTACTGCTGGCAGAAGCCGACCTTGTTGGTGAGGAAGTCGACGATGTCCTGGCCGCTGGTGCCGCCCTTGGTGCTGAGCTGGTAGCTGAACCCGTTCTCCGAGGAGAAGTAGTCGTAGATCGCGCGGACCTTGTCGTACTCGGTGCGCTTGCCCCGCACCAGCGTGCGGACCAGCTCCTCCACCTGGGGAACGGCGGGCGTGGCGGTCTGCTGCCGCCGCAGCGTGTGGTCGGACGGGAGCGGCTGCGTCTGCCGCAGGGCCGCCGGGGTGTACGTGGAGCGCACGTACTCGAACGAGTAGCGCTTGTCGCGGGAGTTCTCCCGGTTGGAGAAGACGACCTGCAGGCTCGGGTCGTAGAACCAGTTGCCGTTCAGGTCCTCGGTGCGCACCGGTTCGGCGTAGACCGGCAGCAGCGGCATGGTGAGGTTCTTCGTCACCTCCACCGTGGCCTGGTACGTGGTCTGCTCGACCCCCTGCCGGGCCCGTTCGGACGGGTCCGGCAGGTCCCGGTTGACCGGCCGCCCGTTGGGGTTGCGCACCCGGAAGCCGTCCGACCGGAGCTCGTCGGCGACCCCGAAGCGCAGGTAGAACGGCTGCGGCTCGTTGGTGGTGACCTTGACCAGGTCCGCGACCTGGGACTGGTTGAGCTGCCCGCTGAGCGCGGCGAACAGGTCGATGCGCCCGGGTGAGCCGCCCTGGCCGGGACGTCCGGTGCCGTTGCCCGGGCCGCCGCCGACGGTGTCGAGCAGCCCGCCGGTCATCCCCGGCACGCCCAGCGGCAGCACCACGGCCAGCGCGACACCCACCGCCGCCAGCCGCCGGCCGGCGGCGGCCAGGGGAGAGGCCTCCCAGACGTCGACGTCCCGGCCGTCGCCGGTGAACCGCCGCCCGAACCGGCGAACCCGGTCGACGTTGTCGGTCACCAGCAGCCAGAGGTAGCCGGCGGCGCCGACCATGAACGGCACCGCCGGGACGCTGTCCACGTAGACCGCCACCGGCACCGAGTAGATGGCCAGCATCGGCAGGCCGGCCAGCGCCGGGCGGCGCAGGCCGACGGCGAGCACGTCGACCAACACGCCGACCCCGCCGATGCCGAGCACCGTGACGAACAGCAGCGGGTCGGTGTCGGGCACCTTGACGCCGTAGGAGCGCATGTCCTGCACCGAGGCGGCGAGCAGGTCGGCGAAGTGCCCGAAGGTGGCCGGGCCGGGCAGGACGGCGAGCAGCTCGCTGCCGCTCGGGAAGAGCCAGGTCAGGGCGAGGGTCAGGCCGGCCAGCATGGCGATCACCTGGCCCCACAGTGGAACCCGGCCAAGCCGGGCGAACGCGGCCACGGCGGTGACCACGGCGACCGCGATCGTCGCCTGGATCAGCCAGGTCCAGCGGTCGAAGATGGCCGACAGCGGCGCCGCGGCGAGCAGCGTCGCGGCCGCCGCCACGAAACCGAGGTTCCGGTGGGCGATCATGAGGGGAGCCTTCCGTTCATCGCATACCGCCGGCCACCGTCTCCGCCAGGGCCGCCCGCACGGCGAAGCCCTGCGATCCGCGCCCCGCCTGCGGCCACAGCATCGGCAACCGGGCGCCGTGGTCGACCCCGATCACCCGCCAGCCGCTCTGCAGCAGGGCCAGCGCGGCGGTGCCGTGGGCGTGGTCGGCCTCGGCCCGCGCCTTGGTGGGCAGGGTGAGCCAGGTGGAGCTGTCCAGCAGGAAACCGACGCAGGTGGCGCCGTTGCCCCGCAGCCCGGCCAGCAGCTCGGCCTCGGCGGTGCTCACCGATCCGAACAGGCCGATGATCAGACCACCGTCGGCCCGCTGCCGGACCCGCTGCACCAGCGTGGTCACCTCGACGTGCTTGTCGAGCCGGACCTGGGCGAGGTGGTCGAGGAGCAACCCGTCGCCGGCCGCCTCGGAGGCGTCGACGTCCACCCCGGAGCCGGTGACGAGGCGCAGCTTGTAGCCGGCCTGCCGCAGGTGCACCGCGATGCTCGCGGCGGCGGAGACCGCCCATTCGAAGGACGCCGTCGGCCCGTCACCCCGGTGGCCGTACGCGCGGGTGTCCAGCACGACGGTGGCCCGGCTCTCCCAGGGCTGCTCCTCCCGGCGCACCATCAGCTCGCCGGTGCGCGCGGTCGACTTCCAGTGCACCCGGCGCAGGTCGTCGCCCCGGCGGTACTCCCGGGTGGCGGCGTCGTCCTCGCCGTGCACCGCCACCGAGCGGGCCCGGCTGTCGCCGCTGCCGGCGTACTCCCCGGGCAGGCGCACCGCGGGCAGCGGGGTGACCTGGGGGATCACGGTCAGGTTGTCGGTGCTCGGGAAGGCGCGGCTCAGCTCGCACAACCCGAACGGGTCGGTCATCCGGACCACCAGCGGGCCCACCTCGTAGCGGCCGCGCACGTCCGCCCGGACCGTGTACGCCACCGAGCTGGCCTGGTGCGCGCCGAGCCGTTCCAGCACCACCCGGGGCCGGCTGCCCAGCGCGTACGGCAGCCGGTCCTCCAGCAGCAGGGTGCCGGTGGGCAGCCGGGACAGGTTCTGCAGCCGCAGCACCACCCGGGAACTGGCCCCGACCGGCACCCGGTGCGGGTCCAGTGACCGGTTGCAGGCCAGCTTGTAGCGGCTGCGCCCGACGTAGGCCGCGGCGAGCAGCGGCAGGATGGCCAGCAGCAGCGCCACCCGGAGCAGGTCCTTCTCGCCGAGGATGCCGGCCGAGATCCCCGCGGCGACCGCGGCCGCCAGGAACGAGCGGCCGCGGGTGGTCAGCCCTCGCAGCCCGTCGCGCACGTCACGGCCTCCGCGGCTCGTACGGCGCGCGCCCGTTGCCGGCGGCGGGCCGGGTGTCGTAGGGGGAGCGTTGGCGGTCGTGCGGCAGCGGCAGGCGGTGCACCAGCTCGGCGACGATCGCGTCGGTGGTGCGCCGGGCCAGCTGGGCGTCGGCGGTCGGGATGATCCGGTGGGCCAGCACCGGCACCGCGAGCACCTGGAGGTCGTCGGGGAGGACGTAGTCGCGCCCCTCCAGGGCGGCCACCGCGCGGGCGGTGCGCAGCAGCTGCAGGGTGGCCCGGGGGGAGGCGCCGAGGCGCAGGTCCGGCGCCTCGCGGGTGGCGGTGACCAGGTCGATCGCGTACTGCTTGACGGCGTCGGCGACGTGCACCTGCCGGACGTGGGAGATCAGCTGGCGGACGGTGTTGGCGTCGGAGACCGGCCGCAGCTCGTCCAGCGGGTCGGTGGCGCCGTGCCCGTCGAGCATGGCCAGCTCGGCGCTCGGGTCCGGGTAGCCCATCGCGATGCGGGCGGTGAACCGGTCGCGCTGCGCCTCGGGCAGCGGGTAGGTGCCCTCCATCTCGATCGGGTTCTGGGTGGCGATCACCATGAACGGCGTCTGGAGCTGGTAGGTGACACCGTCGACGGTGACCTGCCGCTCCTCCATGCACTCCAACAGCGCCGACTGGGTCTTCGGCGAGGCACGGTTGATCTCGTCGCCGACCACCAGGTTGGCGAAGACCGCGCCGGGGCGGAACTCGAAGTCGTGCGTCTCCTGGTTGTAGACGCTGACCCCGGTCACGTCGCTGGGCAGCAGATCGGGGGTGAACTGGATGCGGCGCACGGAGCAGTCGATCGAGCGGGCCAGCGCCTTGGCGAGCTTGGTCTTGCCGACCCCGGGGACGTCCTCGATGAGGAGGTGGCCCTCGGCGAGCAGGACGGCCAGGGCGAGCCGCACGGTGGCGGTCTTGCCCTCGATGACCTGCTCGATGTTCGTGACGATGGCTTCGCTGGCGGCGCGGAACTCGTCGTGCGGCAGCCGGCCGCCCACCTCGTCCCAGGTCTGTTGTGTCACGGGCCTCCTCCTCGTCGCCGGACGGCAGCTCTGTATAGAGCAGCTGGACCCGCCGTTGGGTTCGCGACGTCGAGCCTCGTCTGCCGCAGAAATCTCACTGGTCTCTCAGGCTAACCATGTTTCTCGCTGTCGCCGACCCCCGCAGGTAGACGGTCGGTTACGCCCCGAATATTCGTCAGGTCGGGGGATGTGACGGTCGCTGTCGGTGCCCGTCATGATCACAAAGGGCGCTCGGGGCGGCCCCGGCGGACGACGGCGCGCACCGCGCGTCCCGAGCGGTGGCAACGGGCGACGTGCGCGACCGGTCGGCGGGGTACACTCCCGGGCATGGCCGGAGTCTTCCTGCTTCTTACCGGGCCGTGCTGATGCGCTGACGCGCGACAGCACGGCGGCCCCTCCTGCGTGAGGGGCTTTTTTGTGCCCGCCGCCGGTGGATCCCGGCGGTCGGCACCGGCGCCCGGGCCAGCCGGCGCGGCGCCGACACCAGAGCAGGCCCCGATCCATACCGACATGACCGCGCCGAGCGAGGTCAGCATCCAGTCCGGCCGTGGCAGGCCGGCGGCGACGAGCGAAGCGAGGAGACGCCATGAGTGAGGCAGCCGCAGCGGCGACCGACATTCCCCCGTTCCGGTACACCGCGGCCCTGGCCGACGAGATCGAGAACCGCTGGCAGGACATCTGGGCGCGGGAGGGCACCTTCCACGCCCCGAACCCGACCGGCCCGCTGGCCGACCCCGGCCACCCCCGCGCCGGCGCGGAGAAGCTGTACGTGCTGGACATGTTCCCGTACCCGTCGGGCGCCGGCCTGCACGTCGGCCACCCGCTGGGCTACATCGGCACCGACTGCTTCGCCCGCTACCAGCGGATGGCCGGGCGCAACGTGCTGCACGCGATGGGCTTCGACGCGTTCGGCCTGCCCGCCGAGCAGTACGCGGTGCAGACCGGCACCCACCCGCGGACCACCACCGTGGCGAACATCGAGCGCTACAAGGCCCAGCTGCGCCGGCTGGGCCTGGCCCACGACGAGCGCCGCTCGGTGGCCACCATCGACACCGACTTCTACCGCTGGACCCAGTGGATCTTCCTGCAGATCTTCAACTCCTGGTACGACCCGGACGCCGGCAAGGCCCGTCCGGTCGCCGAGCTGATCGCCGAGTTCGAGGGCGGCAACCGCCCCACCCCGGGCGGCCGCCCCTGGGCCGAGCTGACCGTGGCGGAGCGCCGGCAGGTCGTCGACGACCACCGGCTGGCGTACGTCTCGCAGGCCCCGGTGAACTGGTGCCCGGGGCTGGGCACCGTGCTGGCCAACGAGGAGGTCACCGCCGACGGCCGCTCCGAGCGGGGCAACTTCCCGGTCTTCAAGCGCAACCTGAAGCAGTGGATGATGCGGATCACCGCGTACGGCGACCGGCTGCTGGACGACCTGGACACCCTGGACTGGCCGGAGCCGATCAAGCTGATGCAGCGCAACTGGATCGGCCGGTCGGTCGGTGCGCACATCGACTTCCGGGTCTCGGCCACGGGTTCCGGTGCCGCGGACGAGGCCCGCATCAGGGTCTTCACCACCCGGCCGGACACCATCTTCGGCGCCACCTACATGGTGCTGGCCCCCGAGCACGAGCTGGTCGACGCCCTGCTGCCGGCGGCCTGGCCCGAGGGGACCCGCGACGCGTGGACCGGCGGGCACGCCAGCCCGCGCGCGGCGGTCGAGGCCTACCGCAAGGCGGCGGCGGCCAAGACCGACGTGGAGCGGCAGGCCGAGACGAAGGAGAAGACCGGCGTCTTCGTCGGCGCGTACGCCACCAACCCGGTCACCGGCGGGCAGATCCCGATCTTCATCGCCGACTACGTGCTGGCCGGCTACGGCACCGGCGCGATCATGGCGGTGCCGGGCCAGGACGAGCGGGACTGGGCGTTCGCCGAGATCTTCGAGCTGCCGATCGTGCGGACCGTGCAGCCGTCGGAGGGCTTCGACGGCAAGGCGTACACCGGGGACGGCCCGGCGATCAACAGCGCCGCGCCCGAGCGCGGCCTGGACCTGAACGGCCTGGGGGTCGTCGACGCCAAGGCGGCGATCATCGAGTGGCTGGAGGCCAACGGGCACGGCGCGGGCGCGGTGACCTACCGGCTGCGCGACTGGCTGTTCTCCCGGCAGCGCTACTGGGGCGAGCCGTTCCCGATCGTGTACGACTCCACCGGCGCCGCGATCGCGCTGCCGGAGGAGATGCTGCCGGTCGAGCTGCCCGAGGTGGACGACTTCTCGCCGAAGACGTTCGACGCCGACGACGCCGACAGCAACCCGGAGACCCCGCTGTCGCGCCGGCGCGACTGGGTCGAGGTGGAGCTGGACCTGGGCGACGGGCCGAAGCGCTACACCCGGGAGACCAACGTGATGCCGCAGTGGGCCGGCTCCTGCTGGTACGAGCTGCGCTACCTGGACCCGACCAACTCCGAGCGCTTCGTCGACGCGGAGAACGAGCGCTACTGGATGGGCCCGCGCGGCGAGGGCGACTCCGGCGGCACCGACCTGTACGTCGGCGGCGCCGAGCACGCCGTGCTGCACCTGCTGTACGCCCGCTTCTGGCACAAGGTGCTGTACGACCTGGGTCACGTCTCGTCGATCGAGCCGTTCCGCAAGCTGTTCAACCAGGGCATGATCCAGGCGTACGCCTACACCGACGCCCGTGGCGCGTACGTGCCGGCCGACGAGGTGACCGAGCGCGAGGGCGGCTTCTACCTGGGCGACACCCAGGTCGTCCGCGAGTACGGCAAGATGGGCAAGTCGCTGAAGAACGTCGTGACGCCGGACGACATGTGCGCGGCGTACGGCGCGGACACGTTCCGGGTCTACGAGATGTCGATGGGCCCGCTGGAGGTGTCCCGCCCGTGGGAGACCCGGGCGGTGGTCGGGTCGTACCGGTTCCTGCAGCGGGTCTGGCGGACGATCGTCGACGAGCAGACCGGCGCGCTGCGGGTCACCGACGCCCCCGCCGACTCCGCGACCCGGCGGCTGCTGCACAAGGTGGTCGACGGGGTCCGCGGCGACATGGAGCAGATCCGGTTCAACACCGCGATCGCCAAGCTGATCGAGCTGACCAACGCGGTGACCCGGCTGTCGGAGACCCCGCGTGAGGTGGCCGAGCCGCTGGTGCTGATGCTGGCGCCGTTCGCTCCGCACGTGGCCGAGGAGCTGTGGCGCCACCTGGGCCACGAAGGCTCCCTGGCGTACGCCGACTTCCCGACCGCCGACCCGGCGCTGCTGGTGGCCGAGACGGTGACCTACCCGGTGCAGATCAACGGCAAGGTCCGCGGCCGGATCGAGGTGCCCGCCGACGCGGCCGAGGAGACCGTCCGCGCGGCGGCCCTGGAGGCGGTCGCGTCGTCCCTGGCCGGCAAGGAGCCCCGCAAGGTCATCGTGGTCAAGGGCCGGATGGTGTCGGTCGTCGCCTGACCCACCCGCACCCCGTCCCGCCGCCGCCCTCCGCACTGGAGCGCCGCGCCCGGGGAGGGCGCACTTTCCCGGAAAGAGTGGCCTCCCCGGGCGGGATGGCCACTCTTTCCGTGACGGTGCGCGGATCCCGGTCCCCGCCCCGGGCGGGGCGGGGTCAGGGGTCGCGGCGGTGGACCGCCAGGACGGTGACCAGGGCGGAGATCGCGGCCCAGGCGGCGTACGTGGTCCAGGCGCCGGAGATCGTCGCCGGGTGGGCGATGGTGATCCAGGGCGGGGGCTCGGAGATCTCGATCAGGCGCTGCCAGGCGGGCAC
This sequence comes from Micromonospora phytophila, assembly GCF_023656545.1. Taxonomy (GTDB): domain Bacteria; phylum Actinomycetota; class Actinomycetes; order Mycobacteriales; family Micromonosporaceae; genus Micromonospora; species Micromonospora phytophila. The sequence goes on from NZ_JAMOKF010000135.1 coordinate 8,419, forward strand.
CGGCATCGCGTGGCGGAGCAGCGCCGTCCACCGTTCGTCCTCGTCCACGGCGGTCGGCAGCAGGAGCAGCGCCGCCGCGGCGGCGACGATGGCGGGCGCGGTGTGCCGGACCAGGGCCGCGAACCCCATGCCGGCGAGCGCGCAGACCGGCACGAGCAGTCCCGAGGCGAGGATCCCGCGCAGCGCCCCGGGCTCGCCGACCGACATGCCGGCGTGCCGTGCGGAGAGGATCGCCTGGGACACGCCGAACGCCGTCGCCGCACCCAGCAGACCGAGGACGGTCATCACCCCGGCCACCACGATGATCTTCGCGCCGGTCACCGCCCGCCGGGCGGGCACGGCGGCGAAGGTGGTCCGGAGCAGGCCGGTGGCGTACTCGCCACCGACCGCGATCGCGCCGACGCTGCCGGCGGCGAGCACCACGAACATCTGCGCCTGCTGCGGGAAGGCGTCCCAGAGCGGGTTCAGCAGGGCCCGCTGCTCCGCGGACCACCTCGCCCAGTCCGCGTAGGTGGCGAGGGTGGCGTGGACGCTGAGTCCCACCGTCGAGAGCAGGATCAGCGCGAGGGAACCCCAGGTCGACCGGAGCGACCACAGCTTGATCCACTCGGCGGCGAGCAGGTCCCGGAACCGGGCCGGGACCTGCGGGGCGGACGGTCGGCGAAGCAGTCCGGCGGTCATCGGGCCTCCCCGGCGAGGTACTCGACGCTGGCGGCGGTCAGTTCCATGAAGGCCTCCTCCAGCGAGGCGGTGCGGGCGGTCAGCTCGTGCAGCGGAATCCGGTGGGCGAAGGCCAGGTCGCCGACCCGGGCGGCGGTCAGGCCGGTCACGGCGAGCGACCCGTCGTCCTCCGGCCGTACGGCGGCCCCCTCGGCGGTCAGCACGGCGGCCAGCCCGGCGGGGTCGGGCGTACGGACCACCACGCTGGTGCGGGTGCTTCGGGCGGCGAGATCGGCGAGGCTCTGCTCGGCGATCAGCCGGCCGCGGCCGATCACCACGAGCCGGTCGGCGCAGTGCTCCATCTCGCTCATCAGGTGGCTGGAGACAAAGACGGTGCGCCCCTCGCCGGCGAGCCGCCGGAACAGGCCACGCACCCAGCGCACCCCCTCCGGGTCCAGCCCGTTGAACGGCTCGTCGAAGAGCAGCACCGGCGGATCGCCGAGCAGCGCGGCGGCGATGCCGAGCCGTTGCCGCATGCCCAGTGAGAACCCGCCGATCCGGCGCCGGGCGGCGGCGGCCAGGCCCACCTCCCGCAGCACCTCCTCGACGCGGGCGCCGGCGATGCCGTTGCTCCGCGCCAGGGCCGCCAGGTGGGCCCGGGCGCTGCGCCCGCCGTGCACATCGCCGGCGTCGAGCAGCGCGCCGGCGTAGCGCAGCCCCCGGGGCCGGTCGGCGAACCGCACCCCGTCGACCGTGGCGGTGCCGCCGGTCGGTGTCGTGAGGCCGAGGATCATCCGGAGCGTGGTGGACTTGCCGGCGCCGTTGGGGCCGAGGAACCCGGTCACGTGGCCGGGCCGCACGGTGAGGGTGAGGTCGTCGACGGCCGTCGTGCGGCCGTACCGTTTCGTCAGGGCGGTCAGTTCGATCACCTGCCCCACGCTGCCGGGCCGCCGACCGTGGGTCGTCGCCCCGGCGGCCACAACGCGGGGCCGCCCACCCGCCCCGGGGGGTACGCCCGTGGGCCGATGCCCGGGCGGCGTCGCGCTGGCTACGGTGGGCCGATGGACGCCACCGTGCCCCGGCCGCGCGCCGCCCTGCCCGTCGTGCGGGCGGTCCTGGCCTGGGCGGGCGTGGCGGTCCTGCCGCTGCTCTGGGTCTACGCCTCGCAGGTCGCCACGAGCGGCGACGGCCTGGGCTTCGGCGACTGGTGGATCCCCCTGCGGTACACGGTGCCGGCGCTGGTCGTGGCCCTGCCCGCCGCCCTGCTGCCGCGCCGGCCGCTGACCGCCCTCGGCCTGATGCTCGCCGGGGCGACCCTGGCCAGCGGGACCGTGCACGGCGGTGACCCCGGATACCTGAACGACGTCTTCCACCTGCAGTTCCTCGCAGTCGACGTGGCGGTGGGGGTGCTCGCCGCGACCCGGCCCCGCCGGCTGTCGGCGCCCACGGCCGGGGTGGTGCTCGTGGTGCAGGTCGCCGCGAGCTTCCTCAACTCGGCCGAAAACCCGATCAGCCGCGCCACGCTCTCCGTGCTGGCCGTCGCCACCGCCTGGACGGTCGGCAACTCGGTCCGGGCGCGACGCCGCTACGCCGATGCCCTCCGGTCGCACGCCGCCGTCGAGGCGGTCACCGCCGAGCGGCTGCGCATCGCCCGCGAGCTGCACGACCTGGTCGCGCACAGCATCGGCGTGATCGCCATCCAGGCCGGGGTGGGCGCCCGGGTCATCGACACCCAGCCGGTCCAGGCCCGCAACGCGCTGGCGACCATCGAGGCGACCAGCCGGGACACCCTGGCCGGGCTCCGGCGGACGCTCGGCGCGCTGCGCCGCCCGGAGTCGGAGTCGGCCCCGCTCGATCCGCTGCCCGGCCTGGACGACCTGGACCGGCTGGTCGCCGCCGGGGCGGACGCCGGGGTGCGGGTGGAGGTGCGGCGGCGCGGGCAGCCACGGCCGGTGCCGGCCGACGTCGACCTCGCCGCGTACCGGATCGTGCAGGAGGCGCTCACCAACGTGGTCCGGCACGCCGGCACCCACGCGTGCCAGGTCACCGTGGAACACCGGCCCGACGAGGTGGCCGTGGAGGTCGTCGACGACGGCCGGGGCGGTCCGGTCGGGGGCGCGGGGCACGGCATCGTCGGGATGCGGGAACGGGTCGCCCTGCTCGGCGGCCAGTTCCGCGCCGGACCGCGCCCCGAGGGCGGCTTCCGGGTGGCCGCCCGGCTGCCGGTGCCGGGGGTGGACCGGTGACCGTCCGGGTGCTGCTCGTGGACGACCAGCCGCTGGTCCGCGCGGGCCTGCGGGTGCTCATCGCCGACGCCCCCGACATCGACGTCGTCGGCGAGGCCGGCACCGGCGCCGAGGCGGTGCGGCTGGCCCGCGACGTGGCGCCGGACGTGGTCCTGATGGACCTGCGGATGCCCGGCACCGACGGCATCCAGGCCACCCGCGCGATCACCGCGCAGGGCGGCCCGGCCCGCGTCCTCGTGCTCACCACCTTCGACGACGACGAGCACGTGCACGCCGCGCTGCGGGCCGGCGCGAGCGGCTTCCTGGTCAAGGACATGGCCCTCGACGACATCCTCGCGGCGATCCGGGTGGTCGCCGCGGGGGACGCGCTGATCGCCCCCGGGGTCACCCGCCGCCTGATCGCCGAGTTCGCCCGCCGGCCCGCGCCCGCCGTGCGCCCCCGGCTCCTGCCCGGGGTCACCGACCGGGAACGCGAGGTGCTCACCCTCGTCGGCCGGGGCCTGTCCAACGGCGAGATCGCGGCCCAGCTCGTGATCAGCGTGGCCACCGCCAAGGCGCACGTGGCCCGGCTGTTCACCAAGCTCGGGGCGCGGGACCGGGTGCACCTCGTCATCGCCGCCTACGAGGCCGGGCTGGTCACCCCGCCCGGTTGACCGGTCCGGCCAGCGCGGCCTCGACCCTGCGGCGGTGGGCGGCCAGCCAGTCGTGCCAGCCGCGGATCATCGGCGGGACCCCCGCCGCCCGGAGCCGGACCATCCCGGGATCGCCGGCATCGGCCCCGGCGGCGATGCCCCGCCAGGTGCCGTCGAGCTGGGTCAGCATGACGTCCACCAGCTCTGCCCGGTCCAGGGCGGGCCGTTCGTTCCGGTCGGGGGCGGCGGACCGCTCGGTCCGGTCCTGGCCGCCGAGGACTTCGCGGAGGAGGTCCTCCGGGGCGGCCGGGTCGGGACCATGGTCGGGGCCGGGATCGGGGACGGCAGCGTCGTAGGCGTCGCAGAGCAGCCGGCAGCGCCGGCCCAGCTCCACCGGGTCCGCGTCCGGGCCCAGCCGCGCCCAGTGCCAGGCGGCGAAGGCGACGTCCTCGACGCGCCGGCCCGGCCCGGCCAAATCCCAGTCGAGGAACGCCGCCGGCAGCGGCCCGGCGGGGGAGTCGCGGTACACCGTGTTCTTCGGCGACAGGTCGCGGTGGCAGACCGTCTCGGCGTCCCCGGCCAGCGCGGTGCCGGCGCAGGCGTCGTGCAGCCGCCGGATCAGCGCGGCCAGCCGGGTCAGCGCCGGGTCGGCGCTGAACGCCGGGTCCTCCCGGTCCCGCCAGGGCACCCGGCCGTCGAGGTGGCTGAGCACCTGCCGGCCCCGCTCGTCGACGCCGAGGTGCCGGGGCGCCAGGTCCGCCCCCACCCGCTCCAGGTGTCGCAGCAGCGCGGCGACGAAGTCGAGGTCGGCCGGAGGGGTACGCCGTACCGTGTCGCCGACGCGGACCACCTCGGCGATGAAGCCTCCGGGCAGCCGCTCCTCGGCGGGCCGCCCGGGGGACGCGTCGGG
>NZ_JAMOKF010000136.1 GCF_023656545.1 Micromonospora phytophila
GAGGGCACCCGGCCGCCGCTCCGACGCCACCTGCCGGACGAGTCGGACGCGCGGTTCGCCGCGGCGGTCCGCGAGCTGGCCGACCGGCTCCGCGACGCGAACCGGCGGTGAGTCACCACCCCTCGGCAGAAGCGGAACCGTCCGTTTCAGCCGCTGATCGTGACGGCGACCGGACCGACGCGCAGGGTGCCGTCGTTCAGCGGCGTGCAGCGGATGCCACCCCTGCGGCGCATCGCCTTCCACGCGCCGGGGCCGATGGTGACCTCCATCCAGGCACACGGGTTGGCCGGGCGGTGGACCCGGAGGCTGACCGGGCCGTCTCCCGAGTCCAGGATCAGCACCGACCCGACCAGCTCGTCCACGGCGATGCCGGCGGTCAGGACATTGCGCCTGACCTGCACCAGATCGACGCCGGGCGGCAGCGACTCCTGGGCGATCACGGTCACGCTCGCGTCGCGGTGCGCCGGCTTGCCGAAGTACCGGTCGCCGACGATGCCGAGGCCCGCCCGGAGCCGGACCTGCTCGACCAGTTCACCGGGCGGGGCCGGCGCCGGACCGTCGGCGGGCCGGCCCACGTAGCGGTGCACGGGCGAGGCCAGCAACTGGACGATCCGCGGCATGACAGCGAGTCTACGAAGCAGGACGCGGCCATCCGGGCGACTGTCGCACACCGACCCGTCGGACACCCCGCTGCCACCGCCCGAACCCGCGGCCCACCTCCGGTACCGGTCGCCGCGTCCGGGACCGGCAGCGCGGGTGGACGGGCCGTCAGCGCAGTCGGGCGTACGCCAGCGGCAGCGGTGCCGGTTGACCGGGCCACGTGCCGGTGAGCATGGCGTCGGCCGGCCCGGTGCCACCGTCGGTGGTGCCGGCGGCGGGCCGGCGGACGACCGTCAGCTCGACGGAGTCCGTGACGATGAGCGTGCCGTCGTCCTCCACGACGCGACGAAGCGCCCCGACCGCCGGGGCGGTGTCCCCGACGCCGCCGGCGGTGACGATCAAGCTGGGCTCGCGGCGCTGGAGCTCGCCGTCGACCTCGAAGAACTCCTCCGCCTGGCCGGCGCGCCCGAAGATGGCGCCCGTCAGCGCCGCGGCGTAGACGGGGTCCGCGCACCCGTCGTACACCCAGCGCCGGCCGAGCACCGAGTGGTCGGTGGTGCCGACCAGCCAGTCGTCAGCACCGTCCAGGGGTGCGCCGCGATAGGTGAGCGGGACCTGGTGGACCGGCCCGGCTCCGGCTCCGGCTCCGGCTCCGACTCCGACGACGATCGTCTCGATCCCGACCTCTCCGGCGGGATCGTCGAACCGGTAGGCCGCCAGGCTCACGACGTCGGCGGTCGCCTCTCCCCGGTACCACGGACGCCCGGGCAGCCAGGCCGCCAGGAGTTCGAGCTTCGTGGGATGCAGTTTCGCTCGGTGCAGCAACGCCATACGCCGAATCGTAGGGTCACCTGGGCGCGGCGTACCGCCGCGGGTCGGCCAGGGCTCCCCGGCCGACCCGCGGCGGGCGACGGTCACGGGTAGTTCGTCAGGTACACCACCTGGTTGGCGGCGTTCGCGGTGCCGCCGGTGCCGTTGACCACCCGGCCGATGGTGCCGACGCCGCCGAGGGAGACGGTGACCATGTTGGTGAACCGGACGTTCGGGTTGGTCGGCGTCTCGATGGCCCGGTCCGCGACCACCGACGGGTCGACGTTGAAGTAGCAGTAGCTGCCCAGTCCCCACGCCTGGTGGCTGGTCACCGTGTCGGCCACCTTGTACGCGGCGTAGCCCCGGGTCGCCCCGTTCATCCAGGCACCCTGGTTCGGCGGGTCGTACGGCATCTCGTTCTGGTAGAAGTACGTGCGGCCGCCGTTGCCGTTCCAGACGGTCTGGTACTTCTGGTAGTGCTCGACGAAGAGGCCGTACATCGTCACGTTGTCACCGTTGACGGTCAGGCCGGTGTCGGCGGTGTTCACCGCCCACCCGACGCCGTCGCCGTGGTCGGCCCGCCACAGCCACATGTGGTCGCCGATGACGTTGTCGCTGTTGACCGTCAGCGTGTTGGTGGCCCGGCCGACGCCCGGTCCGCCGATGCGGAAGAAGACGTCGTGCAGCGAGGTGGGGTTGGCGGCGTGGCTGGCCGCCGAGCCGGTCGGGCCGACCTCCATCAGCACGGGCGAGTTCGTCGCGCCCGCCTGACCCGAAAATCCTGAAGGAGTGGGCAGGCGGCAGCACCCGGCGGAGCGTCCGCGGAGCCGGGTTCCTGAGTTAGGCGGCTGGCTGGGCGATGACGAGTTGGCCGTCGGTGATGCGGATCTGCTGACCGGTGATGTGTTCGAGTTGGCGGGCCAGGCTGCGGGCCTGCCGGTCCTTGTTGATACGGGTGTCGTAGAAGTCGGGGCCGAGGTCGTGGTAGCGCGCCTGCGGGTCCGACAGCAGGTGCCAGGCGATGGTCAGTACCGAGTTGCCAACAGCGACCAGGGCTTTCTTCTTGCCGCGATGTCGGACCAGTCGGCGGTAGCGGGCACCGAGGAAGGTCCGGGTGCGGGACGTGGAGATGGCGACTTCGCCCAGCGCGCCGGCCAGCCAGGGGTTGCCCTTGCCCGTGGCGCCACTGCTGGGCTTCTTTCCGCCGGACTGCTTGACCTGCGGGCAGAACTTCGCCCAGGACACCAGGTGCGCTGCGGTGGCGAACCGGGTCATGTCCACGCCGATCTCGGCGATGATGTCCTGCGCGGACACCCGCCCGATGCCCGCCACTTCATCGAGCTGAGCGACCTGATGCTCGAAAGGGGCGATCAACTCGTCGATCTTCGCCGTCAGCTCGCCGATCTGCTGCGACAGCCGGTCGATGTTGTCCAGCATCATGCGACAGATGTAGGCGTGGTGATCGGCGAAGTGTCCCGTCAACGCCTCCTCCAACACGCTGATCTTGGCGCGCATCCGGCCCCGCGCCATCTGCGCCAACACCTTCGGGTCCCGCTCACCCGCGATCAGCGCCTCGATCATCTGCCGTCCGGACACCCCGTGGATGTCGCGGATGAACGAACTGAGCTTGATCTGGGCGTCTTCCAGGACCTTCTCGATACGTTGCTTCTCCCGGGTGCGCTCCTGAGTCAGGGCGCGACGGTAGCGGCAGAGATCCCGTAACCGGCGGATCGGCTTGGGCGGCACGAAACTGGGTCGGGCCATACCCCGCTCAGCGACCTTGGCCAGCCAGATCGCGTCCTCCCGGTCGGTCTTGGGCCGCCCCGGCAGGTTCTTGACCTGCTTGGCATCCAGCAGCCAGCACTCGACAGCATCCTCCAGCAGGTAGAACGGCGGCTTCCAGTAGTCGCTGGTCGCTTCCATCACCACCAGCGTCACCTGCTGGCTGTGGAGCCAGTCCGCCATCTGCAAGATCGCGCGGGTCGTCGCCTGGTAGGTACGCACTTCCTGACGCCGCCGCCCGGCGTCACCAGGAATCCGCACGCATACCTTCAACTCGCCCTTCGCCACGTCGATCGCCGCGACGCGCTCGACCATCCTGTCGTGTTCTTCCACCACATCCACGGCTCACCTCCACGACCTGGACCAGCGTGGTTGCCCGCGGGAGCCGGCGGGGAAAGCGAGAATCTGACCCGCGTGCTCGAAGCGACAATGCAGGACCCCTGAAGCGACTCCCAGCGTCTGACTCAAACACGGGCTCATGGCACCAAGGCGGTTCGACGTCGGCGAGCAACCACACCCCCGATTTTCAGCCCGGCAGGACGCGCCGCAAGGGGCACGGGTGACTCGAACATGATGCCGGCGACCTTCACGCCGTCGACGTCGGCGACCCGCATGGCGACGGTGCCGTTGTCGGCCTGGATGGTGGCCAGGCCGAGGCCGAGGATCACCGTGTCGGGGCGGTCGACCCGGATCGGTTCGGTGACATGGTGCACGCCGGGGGTGAACAGCAGGTGCCGGCCCTGGGCGAGCGCCGCGTTGATGGTGGCCGCGCTGGTGCCCGGCCGGACGACAAAGAACTCGGCCAGCGAGAGCGACGAGCCGGCCGGGGTCTTGCCGTACCAGCTGGTGCCGGTGGAGTTGGTGCGCAGGGCCGGCACGAAGACCCGGTACTCGCCGGAGCCGTCGACGTGGAGGAAGGGCTTCTCCCGCACCTGGGGGGTCTGCGGGATCACGGTGTGCGAAGGGTTGGGGAAGCTCGGCGGCGGGGCGCCGGTGACGCCCTGGAAGACCATGTTCCACACCGAGCCGGACCAGCCGCCGAACTCGCTGTTGCGTGAGTACCACTGCTGCTGGGAGCCGGAGACCACCTGGCCGTCGATCCTGGTGTCGGCCATCAGGCCGCCGCTGGCCCAGCCGTCGCCGCCGTTCCAGAGCTGGATCTGGTTCTGCGCGCCGCGCAGGTGCATCCGGCGGTACGGTGCGGCCTGCGACACCGCCCACCGTTCCACGGTCACCCCGGCGGGCAGGGTCACCGACAGGTTCTCGGCGGCCCGCCAGAAGTTCTGGGTGGCGTTGCCGCCGAACCAGAACGCCTCGGCGCGGACGTGGCCGTTGAGGTTCACGTCGTCCGGGCTCATGCCGAGGCCGGCGACCTGGGTGAAGAAGCCGAGGTTGACGTCGGCGGTGTAGGTGCCCGGCTTGAAGAGCACGGCGTAGCGCTCCGGGCCGAACTGGTTGCGCTCCTGCTGGATGAAGATGGTGTTCAGCCGGCTCTGGATGGTGGCGGTCGGGGTGCCCGGGTCGAAGACGAACGTGTTCGGGCCGAGGTTGGGGTTGCGCGGGTCGGTCGGCTCGACCGGGGGCTCGCTGGTTCCGCCGGTGGTGTTCACCTGGAACTCCCAGAGCGAGTAGCCGTAGCCGGTGGCCCGGGCCGTGCCGTACATCCGCACGTAGCGACCGCTGCCGGCGACGGTCAGCGTCTGGGTGCCGCCGGTGCCGGTGGTGGTGCTGTGGATCGAGGTCCAGGTGGTGCCGTCGGTCGAGGTCTGGATCTGGAACGCCCGGGCGTACGCGGCCTCCCAGTTGAGCACCACCCGGCAGATGGACCGGGTGGCGCCCAGGTCGACCCGGAGCCACTGCGGGTCGCTGGCCGCGGTGGCCCAGCGGGTGCCGGGGTTGCCGTCGACGGCGGCCGAGGCGGGCAGGCCGGCGTTCTCCACCGACGAGGCGGTGGCGGGTCGCCCCTGCGCGGCGTTGGTGCTGCCGCAGGTGGGGGTGGTGCCGCCGCTCTCGCCGTAGACCTGGAACTCCCAGAGCGAGTAGCCGTAGCCCGTGGCGCGGGCGGTGCCGTACATCCGCACGTAGCGACCGCTGCCGGCGACGGTCAGGGTCTGCGTCCCCCCGGTCCCGGCTGTGGTGCTGTGGATCGGGGTCCAGGCGGTGCCGTCGTCGGAGGTCTGGATCTGGAAGGCGCGGGCGTAGGCACCCTCCCAGACCAGGGTGACCTGGCTGATGGTGGCCCGGGCGCCCAGGTCGACCTGGAGCCACTGCGGGTCGCTGAAGGCGCTGGACCAGCGGGTGCCGGTGTTGCCGTCGACGGCCGCGGAGGCGGGGGTGGCCGCGTTCTCGGTGGAGGAGGCGGTCGCCGGCCGGCCCTGGGAGAGCAGCACCGGCGCGGCCTGCGCCGGGGGCACGGCCGGTGCCAGCGCCGCGACGAGCGCCACCACCAGGCCGATGAGGGTACGCCGCCGACCGGGCCGCCGGCCCGGCGCAGGGCGTGCGGATGTAGTGCGAGATGTCATGACTTCGCCTGTCGATAGAGGGCTGCGGACGCCGGGCGCGACGGGGATGACGGGACGGACGCAGGTGCCGGGATTGGTGCCCGCCGGGAGGGCACCGTGACCGGGGAGCGCTCTCCGGTGAGTGTTGCGGGGCGGTTGCGGCGGCGTCAAGACATCGATCTATAACACTGTTATTTATTTCGATTTTCCGGTATGCGGCTCTTGCCGGGTCAGGGCCGCTGGCCACCGGTGGCGAGCAGCCGGGCGATCGGCAGGGTGGCCGCGCCGAGCGCGACCGCGTCCACCCCCAGCCGGCACAGCTCGATCGACGCCTGCTCGTACGGCTGGCGCAGCGCCTGGCGGCCGGCCGCCTCGCGGATCGCGGGCAGGAGGTCGCCGAGCGCCATCGCGGCCCAGCCGCCCAGCACCACCCGCTCGGGGTTGAACAGGTTGATCAGGTTCGCCACCCCGGCGCCGAGGTAGGCGGCGGTCTCGTCGAGCACCCGGCGCGCGGTCGCCGAGCTTCCGGCGGCCTCGACCAGGGCGCTGAGCTGGGACTCCTCGTCCTCGCCCGGCACGGCCCGGCCACGCCGCGCCTCCCGGTAGCGGTCGATGATCGCCTCCGCGCCCACGTACGCCTCCAGGCAGCCGCGAGCCCCGCAGCGGCAGGCCCGGCCCCCGTACACCAGGGTGGTGTGCCCCCACTCCCCCGCGCTGCTGGACGCCCCGCGATAGGTGACCCCGTTGGTCACCACGGCGGCCCCGACACCGGAACCGACCAGGGCGAAGACGGCGTGCCGGGCGCCCCGCCCGGCGCCGAACCACATCTCCGCCTGGCCCAGCGTCTTGGCGCCGTTGTCCATGTGCAGCGGCAGGTCGGTGCCGGCGGCGATGAGCCGCTCCAGCGGCACCCGGTCCCAGCCGAGGGCCTGGGCGTGCACCACCGCCTCCGCGCCCTGCTGCACCACACCGGAGACGCCGATGCCGACGCCGAGCACGTCGGTGGGGGCGACCCGGGCCTGCGCGGTGACCGCCTCGATCCCGGCCAGCACGTGCCCGGCGACCCTCGCCGGCTCGGTGCGCGCCGGATCCAGCGGGTACTCCACGCTCGCCAGCAGCACCATCGCGAAGTCGAAGAGCTCGACCCGCACCCGGGTCTCCCCCACGTCCACCCCGACGACGAAGGCGAAGCGCGGCGCGACCCGCAGCATCATGCTGGGCCGGCCGCCGTCGGACTCGGCCGCGCCCGCCTCGACGACGAGGCCCTCGTCGATCAGGTCGCCCACCACGTTGCTCACCGCCGGCTGGCTCAACCCCGTGCTGCGCACCAGGTCCTGGCGGGTCAGCGGGCCGTCGAGGAAGAGCTTCGACAACAGGGCCGAGCGGTTGCGCACCCGGACGCTCCGATTGGTCGCTCGCGCCAACTCCACACGTCACCTCGATCTTCCGGACCGTCCGAGGCGACTGTACGACCCCATGCTTGACGGCCCTGCGGACAACCACTTTAATGACGACATTCATTAAGCCGTGATTTAACCCCCCGCTACACCTCGGCGGCGTGCCGCCGGGAACACCCGCCCCCGCCCGACCGCCGCCCGCGATCCCCCGCACCTCCCCGGGCGCCGGTGCCCCCACCACCTGAACCGGAAGGGCAGATCGTGTCGAGACGACACCTCGCGATGTTCGCCGCCGCCGCACTCGCGGCCGCCTCCCTGACCGCCTGTGGCGACTCGGACGGCTCGTCCGCCGGGTCCGCGAAGACCCTCACCTACTGGGCCAGCAACCAGGGCGCCAGCCTGGAGGCCGACAAGCAGACCCTCCAGCCCGAGCTGGACAAGTTCGAGAAGCAGACCGGCATCAAGGTCAACGTCGAGGTGGTCCCCTGGTCGGACCTGCTCAACCGGCTGCTCGCCGCCGCCACCTCCGGCCAGGGCCCGGACGTGGTCAACATCGGCAACACCTGGTCGGCGTCGTTGCAGGCGACCGGGGCGATGGTCGAGTTCGACGACGCCACCCTCGACAAGGTCGGCGGCAAGGACCGGTTCGTCCCGGCCGCGCTCGCCGCCGCCGGCGCGCCCGGCAAGCCGCCCGCCGCCGTGCCGCTCTACAGCCTCGGCTACGCGCTCTACTACAACAAGAAGGCCTTCGCCGACGCCGGCATCGCCAGCCCGCCGACCACCTGGGAGCAGCTGGCCGAGACCGGCCGGAAGCTGACCGGCGGCGGCAAGTGGGGCCTCGCGGTCGAAGGCGCGAACCCGTCGGAGAACGCGCACCACGCCTTCACCTTCGGTCAGCAGTACGGCGGCGAGTGGTTCGACGCGGCCGGCAAGCCGACCTTCGACACCCCGCAGAACGTCGCCGCGGTCAAGCGCTACGTCGACCTGATGGCCACCGACAAGATCGTCAACCCGAGCAACGCCGAGTACGCGCAGAACCAGTCCGTCTCCGACTTCGCCAACGGCAAGGCCGCGATGCTGCTCTGGCAGGCCGCCGGCGCCAACCTGAAGTCGCAGAACATGGCCCCCGACGCGTACGGGATCGCGCCGGTGCCGTTCCTGGCCGCCCCGCCGGCCGGCGGCAAGAAGGTCAACAGCATGGTCGCCGGGATCAACCTGGCGGTGTTCAAGCACACGAAGAACAAGGACGCCGCGCTGGAGTTCGTCAAGTTCATGACCAGCGACGCCGAGCAGGTGGCGCTGAACAAGACGTACGGCTCGCTGCCCGCCGTCACGACCGTCGCCAACGACGCCGCGTTCTCCGCTCCGGAGCAGAAGGTGCTCCAGCAGACCCTCGCCACCACCGCAGCGCCGCTGCCGCAGGTGCCCGACGAAAGCACGTTCGAGACGCTGGTCGGCACCGCCATCAAGGAACTCTTCGCCGACGCGGCCGGCGGCAAGCCGGTCACCGAGGAGAGCGTCCGGCAGAAGCTGACCCAGGCCCAGCAGCAGATGCGCTGACCCCGCCGGACCGGTGGCCGTGGGTGGGATCGCCGACCCGCCCACGGCCGCCCCGCGAGAGGACCCCGATGGCAACCAGCACGACCCCCCGGGACGTCGCCGCTCCCGACCGGCCGCCGGGCGCCGGAGCGTCGACGAAGGCCCCGTCCCGGCGGCCCCGCCGTACCCTCCTGCCGTACCTGCTGCTCGCCCCGGCCATCGTGCTGGAGCTCGCGATCCACGTGGTCCCGATGCTCGTCGGCGCGTGGATGAGCCTGCTGGAGCTGACCCAGTTCCACATCCGCGACTGGTCCACCGCCCCCTTCGTCGGCCTGGACAACTACCGGATGGTGCTCGACTTCGACTCCGCCGCCGGGGCCGAGCTGCTGCAATCGTTCTGGGTGACCGTGGTCTACACGGTGGCCTCGGTGGGAATCTCCTGGGTGCTCGGCACCGCCGCCGCCGTGCTGCTGCAACGACCGTTCCGCGGTCGCGGCATCCTGCGCGCGCTCTTCCTCACCCCGTACGCGCTGCCCGTCTACACCGCCGTGATCACCTGGAGCTTCCTCTTCCAGCGGGACACCGGCCTGGTCAACCACGTCCTGGTCGACCAGCTCCACCTGTTCGGCGACCGGCCGTTCTGGCTGATCGGGGAGAACAGCTTCGCCGCGCTGCTGATCGTCTCGGTCTGGCGGTCCTGGCCGTTCGCCTTCCTGTGCGTCATGGCCGGCCTGCAGAACATCCCCGGTGACCTCTACGAGGCCGCCGCCATGGACGGGGCCGGCTTCTGGCGGCGGCTGCGCTCGGTGACCCTGCCCATGCTGCGCCCGGTCAACCTGGTCCTGCTGCTGGTGCTCTTCCTCTGGACCTTCAACGACTTCAACACCCCGTACGTGCTCTTCGGCGGCTCCGCGCCGGACCAGGCGGACCTGATCTCGATCCACATCTACCGCAGCTCCTTCAAGACCTGGGACTTCGGCTCCGGCTCGGCGATGTCGGTGGCGCTGCTGCTGTTCCTGCTCGTGGTCACCGCCGGATACCTGCTAATCACCAACCGCCGGAGGAACGATGCGTGAGACCGCCGCCGAGCGCTGGGCCCGCCGGGTCGTGCTGACCCTGCTCGCGATCTTCGTGCTCGTCCCGCTCTACGTGATGGTCAGCTCGGCGCTCAAGCCGTTGAAGGACGTGCAGAACGCCTTCACCTGGTGGCCGCGGCGGCCGACGCTGCAGGCGTTCGTCGACATGTGGTCGACCGTGCCGCTCGGCCGCTACCTGGTGAACAGCCTGGTCGTCTCCTCCGTGGCGGCGGTCTTCTCGGTCACCGTGGCGATCTTCGCCGCGTTCGCGGTGAGCCGCTACCGCTTCCGCGGCCGGGGGCTGTTCTCGGTGACCGTGCTCTCCACCCAGATGTTCCCCGGCATCCTCTTCCTGCTGCCGCTGTTCCTGATCTACGTCAACCTGGGCAACGCCACCGGCATCCAGCTCTACGCCAGCCGCACCGGCCTGATCATCACCTACCTCACCTTCTCGCTGCCGTTCTCGATCTGGATGCTGGTCGGCTACTTCGACTCGATTCCCCGGGGGCTGGACGAGGCCGCGCAGGTCGACGGCGCCGGGCCGCTGCGCACGCTGTTCCAGGTGGTGCTGCCGGCGGCGGTGCCCGGCGTCATCGCGGTGACCGTGTACGCGTTCATGACCGCCTGGGGCGAGGTGCTCTTCGCCTCGGTGATGACCAACGAGTCCAGCCGCACCCTGGCGGTCGGCCTGCAGGGCTACTCCACCCAGTTCAACGTCTACTGGAACCAGGTGATGGCGGCCTCGCTGGTGGTCAGCCTCCCGGTCGTCGCCGGTTTCCTGGCGTTGCAGCGCTACTTCGTCGCCGGCCTCACCGCCGGCGCGGTCAAGTAAGGCCATGTACACCGCACGCCCGGAGGAGAACCGACCAGTGCCGGACCTGTCCAAGCTGCCACCCGACTTCGTCTGGGGCGTCGCCACCGCGGCCTACCAGATCGAGGGCGCCGTCGACGTCGACGGGCGGTCGCCGTCCATCTGGGACACCTTCAGCCAGGTGCCCGGGGCCGTCGCCAACGGCGACACCGGCGCCGTCGCCTGCGACCACTACCACCGCTGGCCCGAGGACGTGGCGCTGATGCGGCGCCTCGGCGTCGACGCGTACCGGTTCTCGGTGGCCTGGCCCCGGGTCCGGCCCGACGGCGTCGGCGCGGTCAACCCGAAGGGGCTGGACTTCTACGACCGGCTGGTCGACACGCTGCTGGCGACCGGGATCCGGCCGTTCGTGACGCTGTACCACTGGGACCTGCCGCAGGCGTTGCAGGACCGGGGCGGCTGGCCGGAGCGCGCCACCGCCGAGGCGTTCGCGGACTACGCGTCCGTGGTGGCGGCCCGCCTCGGTGACCGGGTCGCCGACTGGAACACCGTCAACGAGCCGCTCTGCGTCTCCTGGATCGGGCACCTGGAGGGGCGGATGGCCCCCGGCGAGCGGGACCTGACCCGGGCGGTGCGCACCTCGCACCACGTCCTGCTCGGGCACGGGCTGGCCACCCAGGCGATCCGGGCCGCCGCCGCCCGCCCGGCGTCCGTGGGCTCGGTGCTCAACCTCAGCCCCTGCGAGCCGGCGACCGACCGGCCGGAGGACGTGGCCGCCGCGCGGCGGATGGACGGCCACGTCAACCGGTGGTGGCTCGACCCGCTGCACGGGCGCGGCTACCCGGCGGACATGGTGGCCGCGTACGGCGTCGAGCCCCCGGTCCGCGGCGACGACCTTGCCGTGATCGCCACGCCGACCGACTTCCTCGGCGTCAACTACTACTTCCGTCAGGTGGTGGTGGACGACCCGGACGGTCCCCCGCCGTACGCCCGGCAGGTGCCGGTGCCGGGCTCGGTGGAGACCGCGATGGGCTGGGAGATGTACCCGGCCGGGCTGGAGCAGCTGCTGGTCGCGGTCTCCGAGGAGTACGCCCCGGCCCGGATCATCGTCACCGAGAGCGGCTCGGCCTGGCCCGACGAGGTCGGCCCGGACGGCGCCGTGGAGGACAAGGAGCGCACCGACCACCTGGAGCGGCACCTGGAGGCGTGCGCGTCGGCGGTGGCTCGGGGCGTTCCGCTGGCCGGTTACTTCGTCTGGTCCCTGCTCGACAACTTCGAGTGGGCGTACGGCTACGACAAACGCTTCGGCCTGGTGCACGTCGACTATCCCACCCAGCGACGGACGGTGAAGGCGAGCGGCCTGCGCTACGCCGACCTGATCCGCGCTCACCAGCGGCACACCGGTTCCGCGGAGGCGGTCCCGGTGCGCGGATGACGGGCCGACGGGGTCCGGGAAACCCTGGGTGCCGCGCCGGGCGGCACCCAGGGTCCCGGCCGGTCGCAGCCTCAGCCGAACCGTCAACGCCGGGACCACAGTGACCAGAGTGCCCGCCGGGGCTTTCGTCCGTTTTGCCGGATAAGGTGCTTAATGGGCTATACCGTCAGTCTGGCCTTCTCGACCGTCGAGAGGCGAGCTGAAGGAGCAGAGGCAGACGTGAAATTCATCCGGCGACTTACCGCTACCGGAGCGATCGCGATCGCGGCATCGAGCGCGGTGGTCCTGTCAGGCGGGGCTCCGGCGCTCGCCCAACCCGGCGACGCCAGCGCCCGCGGAGTGGTGGTGGACCTGGCCGCGACCGTGCTGGGCGTCCCGATCATCGCCGCCGACGTCGTCATCGGCACCGCGACCGCGCCGGCCGGTGGCGGCACGGACACCGACACCGCACTCGCGATCACCATCCCCGGCGCCCTGGGCGTGACCGCCTCGGGCACCGTGGTCGAGGTCAGCGCCACCCGAGGCGACACCGCCTCGTCGGCCAACGCCGAGATCGCCGATCTGGCGCTGGCCGTGCTCGGCACGCCGGTCATCGACGCCGAGGTCATCACCGCCGCCGTGGCCTGCCCGCAGGTCGGCCCGCAGACCGCCGACACCACCTTCACCGGGTTGGAGCTGTTCGGCGAACCGGTCGACCTGCTGCCGAACACTCCCGGCGTCACCGCCAGCACCGCTGTCGTCGTACCCGGGCTGGTCGGCGCGGCCCTGAACGCGACGCTGACGAACGTCGAGACCGTCACCGACGACGGCGCCGTCGCGATCGCCG
>NZ_JAMOKF010000137.1 GCF_023656545.1 Micromonospora phytophila
CGGCGTCGCGTACGCGTCGTTGAAGAACGCCGCCACGCGCGGCGGGGACCTCCTGGGCGACGTGGCGCGCCAAGCCGTCGCGGCCACCGTGCGGTGGGAGGACGGGCGGTACCCGGCCCGGCCCGCGGACTGGGCCGTCGATCTGGTCCGGGACGTGCCCGGAGCGGACCGTGTCGGGACGCGCATCGCGCTGCTGGCGGCGTTCGCGCCCAGCGCGATCAGCGTGGGCGACGTCGCCCTGTGGCGGCTTTCCCACCCGGCCGACGCCGACCTCGTGCGGCTGGTCGCGTACGGCGCCATCACGGCCACCGATCACGTCGCCCAGGCACTGTCCCCGGCTCATCCCTAGGAGTTCACCATGCGCAAGGCCTTCGTCATCGTCACCGCTCTGTTGCTCGCCGCGTTCGCCCTGCAGTTCGTCTTCGCCGCCGTGGGCGCGTTCACGAAACCCGCGGGCGACGACGCCTACGCACTGCACAGCGTCACCGGGATGGCGGTCATCCCCGTGCTCACCCTGCTCACCATCCTCTTCGCCGTGCTGGCGAAGGCGCCGGGCCGGCTCGTCGGACTGGCGGTCCTGCCGCTCGGCCTCGTCGTCGTGCAGGCGCTCATTGCCGGGCTCGCGAGCGGGGCCACCGACGCCGCGGGCGCCAGCACCCCGTTCGGCCTGACCATCGCCGGGCTGCACGCGCTCAACGGAATCATCGCGGTGCACGTCGTGGTCGGGGTCCACCAGGCAGCGCGAAAGCTGGCCCCCCCGGCGCCGGCCGGCGCCGCCCGGGTGACCGTCCGGGAAGGGGAGCCGGCATGACCGTCGGCTCGCTGCTCGCGGCTGACCTCGTCATCGCGGTCCTGGCGGCCGCCGGGTGGCTGGGCGGCGGCGCCGCGTCGGCCGCCCGGCGCCGTCCGCTCGCCCTGGGACTGGCCGCCGTCGCGCTGCTCGCCACGCTCGCCCGGGCGATCACGATCACCGCGCTCGCCCGCGCCGGGTGGTGGTTCGCGGCGGAGAAGGTCCTCATCGCCGCCCCGCTGTCGCTCGCGGCGATGGCAGTCGCCGGGCCGCGGCTGCTGCGGGCCCCGGGCGACATCCGGTCCGTCGCGGTCCCGCTTCTCTTCGCCGGGTACGCCGTGACCGGCGGCCTGCTCGTGACGGTCCTGCATGGCTATCCGGCGTCGGCGGGTACGGGACTGCTCGCGGTCGCCGGGGTCCTCGCGGCGACCGCGGTCTCGTGGCGCGCCCTCGGCGCGCGCCCGTCCCGGACGATGTCCCGGGCCGCCGTCGCGGTGGCGGTCGCGGCGCTGGTGACCGGAACCGGGCTGGCCGCCGCACCGGACGCCGCTCGCGGCGTACCGCATGATCATGGATATAGGGATGCGCGGACCGCCGGCGAACCGACCAGGCGGTTCACCCTGACGGCCGGGACCGCCACGGTGAATGTGAGCGGCCGGGACGTCGCGGCGTGGGCGTTCGACGGGCAGGTTCCCGGGCCGGAGCTGACCGCCACCGTCGGCGACGTCCTCGAGGTCACGCTGCGCAACCGGGACATCGCGCGGGGGGTCACGCTGCACTGGCACGGGTACGACGTGCCGAACAGTCAGGACGGGGTGCCCGGCGTGACGCAGGCGGCGGTGCTGCCCGGACAGGAGTTCGTCCACCGCTTCCGCGCCGACCAGGCGGGGACGTACTGGTACCACACGCATGCGGTATCCGACGTCGGCGTGCGGATGGGGCTCTACGGTGTCCTGGTGGTGCGCCCGGCGCCGGTGACCGGCGTCGACGTCACCGTGCCGGTGCACACCCTGGCGGGCCTTTCGCTGCCCGCACCGAGAGCGGAGCCGGTCGAGGCGGGAGTGCCCGTGCGGCTGCGGCTTATCAACACCGACAGCACAACGCACCGGTACGCCCTGGCCGGGACCCCGTTCCGGGTCGCCGCGATCGACGGATCCGACCTGCGGGGCCCGACGTCGCTCGTGCACACCGCCGTGCTGATCCCGGCCGGGGGACGCTACGACCTGGTGTTCACCGCGCCCGCCACGCCGGTGGCGCTGTTCGTCGACGGACGGGCGGTCTACTCGACCGGACCGGTGGCGGCGGAGACCGGCGCGTGGCCGGTGCTGGATCCGCTCACCTACGGCGTCAGTTCTCCCGTGCCGTGGTCCCGGTACGACACGGAGTTCACCCTCGTCCTCGACCGCGGCATCGACCTGCACGGACTGCTTCCGCGGTACGCCCACACCGTCAACGGCGCGGCCGATCCGGACATCCCGCCTCAGGTCGTACGCCTCGGCGACATCGTCAAGTTCACAATCGTGAACCGGTCCCAGATCGTGCACCCGTGGCATCTGCACGGCCATCACGTCCTGGTGCTGTCCCGCAACGGAAAGCGAGCTACCGGAAGTCAATTGTGGCTGGACTCCTTCGACGTACGCCCCGGCGACGTCTGGGAGGTGGCGTTCCAGGCCGACAACCCCGGAATGTGGGCCAACCACTGTCACAACCTGGAGCACGCCGACGCCGGGATGACCCTGCACCTGATGTACTCGTGATCCTCGGTCGTGAATACGGATGACCGCGGCAGGTGACTCGGATTAGCGAGGTCTCACCTTGTTGTGTTGACGAGGGTGGCGTCTGAGCGCTGTCGTCAGACCAGCAGACGCTCCCGCATCCTCGCGCCCAGATTGATCCCATTTACGGCGCGAGGGCCGGTCGGATCGTGCACGTCGAGGGTGTTGTTGCGGCGCATCAGCTCACGGATCGGAGGTGGCAGCGGGGGCGGGTCGTCGATAGCTGCGAGGACCTGCGCGGCACTTGAGATCAGTCGGTCGGCCAGGGCGGCGGCGTCGGTGTCCACCCGCACCCGGCCGTACTCCCAGCCGGCGGTGGTGAGGTCGAGCACCTCAAATACGCGGGTCAGAAGCGGATTCGGGTCGGTCACCCGGTCGAGCCGGGGCGCCTGGCTGCCGACCACCGCGACGGCGGCGGCCAGCTGCGCGTACGGGTGGAAGCCGCACGGCAACGCGAACAGTGGCCACCGCAGCGCCGGGCCGGCCTCCTTCCACAGCGGCCGGTAGTTCCGGCGGTGCACCAGGAGCCGCCGGCCGGTCCGTCGGTGCAGCTCGTGGGCCTGGGCCTGTAGGTCCGCGTGGGCCTCGTCGGCGACCTGGCTGACCACCCGGGCCGCCACCACCAAGCCGTCATCGCCGTTCAGCAGTCCCGTGACCGCCTCGACCTGCTCGGGAAATCGGCTCTGCGCGCGGGCGCCGTACCGGTACTGGACGTCCCGTAGCAGCGCCTGCTGCCGCCCCGCATCGAGCTGGACCCGTCCGCCGCCCAGCAACTGCCGGAGCCATCGCATTTCGCCTCGTTTCAGCAGAGCCGTCCCGGACCGCGGCCATGCTAGTGCGTCGGACCTCCCTCGTCCGGTGTTGGGGTGGCTGAGCGATCTCTGACCTTGATGGCGGTGCACGCGCGCCCGGACGACGAGGCGACGAGCACCGTTCCGCTCGCTCGCGGTCACCCGGGTCGACCCGCCTCCCACATCTCGCGGGTCATCTCGTACTCGACCTCACCCAGGTCCGTTCCCGGCAGCGGGTCGTCATAGGACGGGAAGTACGTGCGCACGTACCGCATGCCGATGGTCTCCATCACGCGCCGGGAGCCGGTGTTCACGGCCATGGTCTGCGCGATCACCCGGCTCTGCCGGACGGTGTCGAAGGCGTGCCGCAGGAGGGCGCGCGACGCCTCGCTGGCCAGGCCCTTCCGCCAGTGCCGACGCAGGAGGCGGTAACCCAGGTCGCTGACGGTCGGGTCGTCAGGTTGGTCGGGGCCGTGCGCGGGCGGCAGCATCATGAGCCCGACGAACTCGCCCTCGTCCTCCCGTGCCGGTGGCGTCGAGCCGCGGGTGACGCCGCCGGAGTCGAACGCCATCCAGTAGCCCAGGCCGTCCACCAGGCCGGCCAGGCCCATCCGCTGCTCGTGCGATGCGACCACCTCGTCCCTCGACCGCGCCCGGCCGTAGAGGTAGCGCAGCACCTCCGGGTCGGAGTCGAGCTGGACCTCCAGGTCGAGGTGCCGGTCGGCGAGCGGGACCAGCAGCAGGCGGTCGGTGCGCAAGATCGGTTGCGGCATGCGGCAACGGTCGCACGACGGCCTCGGTGGGGCGATCCGATTTTGTCGCCGCTGATCGCCTGGCGCGCTTCTGGCCCGGGTGCCGCGACGAGGGCGGCCGGGGCCCGCCTGGTCCGGCAGGCGCGGGGCATGGTCGCGGTCGTAGCGGGAAGGGCAGTGCCGCCAGCGGGGACTGACCGGGGGAGGGGCGCCATGACGGACACATCGCGCAGAGAGTCGGGTAGCGGACGCCCGGCGGCCGGTGGAGGCTTCGCCGTCGTGGAGATGTTCACCTCGCAGGGCTGCAACAGTTGCCCTCCCGCCGAGGAACTGCTGTCCGAGATCGACCGCGACGCCCGGGAGCGGGCCGAGCGCGTCTACGCCCTCGGCTTCCACGTCGACTACTGGGACCACCTGGGCTGGGCCGACCCGTACGGCGACCGGGCGCACACCCTCCGGCAGGAGGCGTACGCGCGGGCCTTCGGCTCCGGAGGGTTGTACACGCCGCAGATGGTCGTCAACGGCACCGTCGAGTTCGTCGGCTCCGACCGCCGGGCGGCATCCTCGGCGATCACGTCCGCCCTCGGTGAAGCAGCTGCCACGTCGCTCGCGCTGTCGGTGCGGGACGCCGACGGGAGCACGGGCGACGGACGTCGGGTGATGGTGGACTACCAGGCCGGGCGGCTGCCGGAGGGGGCGGTGCTGAACGTGGCGGTCGTGCAGCGGGGCCTGGAGAACGACGTCCCCCGGGGAGAGAACGCCGGGCGGCGGCTACGGCAGGACGGCGTGGTACGCGCCTTCACGTCCGCGAAGCTGGTCCGAGGGGATGGGCGGGTCGAACTCGCGGTGCCGCCGGACCTCGACCCACGACACGCCTCGGTGGTCGGCTATGTGCAGAACGACGCTGACAAGACCATCGTTGGCGCCGCGGCCGTCGAGGTGCCGGCGTGACGACGGGAATGACCGTGCAGCTCCCTGCGATCACCGTCGAGCGGTGGGTGAACTCGCCGCCGCTGACCCCCGAGGATCTGCGCGGCCGGGTGGTCCTGGTCGACTTCTGGGAGTACACCTGCGTCAACTGGATCCGCACCGCGCCCTACGTCAAGGCGTGGCACCGTGACTACGCGGACCTGGGCCTGACCGTCATCGGCGTGCACGCACCCGAGTTCGAGTTCGGCCGGCACGCGGAGAACATCGACCGGGCCGTCCGCGACCACGGTCTCACCTACCCCATCGCGATCGACAACGACTTCACCTTCTGGCGGGCCCTGCGCAACGACGCCTGGCCGGCGAAGTACCTGTTCGACGTGAACGGAGGCCTTGTCGACCGGTGGGTCGGAGAGGGCAGCTACGAGCAGGTCGAGTCGGAGATCCGTCGGCTTCTCGATCTCCGGGCACCCGGCGCCACGCTGCCGCTGGTCAGCGCCGAGGTGATGACCTTCGCCACGACCAGGCAGCCCACCTACGTCGGCATCACTCCCGAGACGTACCTCGGCGCCGACCGGCGGGTCTCGGGCA
This sequence comes from Micromonospora phytophila, assembly GCF_023656545.1. Classification (GTDB taxonomy): domain Bacteria; phylum Actinomycetota; class Actinomycetes; order Mycobacteriales; family Micromonosporaceae; genus Micromonospora; species Micromonospora phytophila. Next base: position 5,627 of record NZ_JAMOKF010000137.1, read on the forward strand.
CCTACGCCCTGACCGGCGACTGGCTCATCGGCGGCGAGTACGTCGAACTCGCCGGCGGCACCGGGGAGCTCGCCCTGCCCTTCAACGCCGGCGAGGTGAACCTCGTCGTCGACCCGGGACCCACCGGGCAGGCCGCGGTCAGGGTGCTGCTCGACGGGCAACCGATCGGCGACGAGCGCGGAGCCGACGTCGACCGGGACGGGACAGCGCACATCGACCGGGCGGCCATGGTCCGACTCGTCGCCGACGCGTCCCGCGACGACCACCTGCTGACCCTCGTCCCCGGCCAACCCGGCTTCCGCGCGTACGTCTTCACCTTCGGCCCAGAGGGCGTGTCCTGATGTTCGAGCATCCAGAGGGAGCGGAGCGATGACCGACACGAGCGAAAAGGCGATCCTGGCTGGCGGCTGCTTCTGGGGGATGCAGGATCTCATCCGGAAACGCCCCGGCGTGCTCACCACCAGGGTCGGATACACCGGCGGGGACGTGCCGAACGCGACGTACCGCAACCATGGTTCCCACGCCGAGGCGATCGAGATCGAGTTCGACCCCGACAAGCTGTCCTACCGGGAGCTTCTCGAGTTCTTCTTCCAGGTGCACGACCCGACCACGAAGAATCGCCAGGGCAACGACGTGGGAGTCAGCTACCGGTCGGCCATCTTCTACTGCAACGACCAGCAGCGGGAGGTCGCCGAGGACACGATCGCCGACGTCGACGCCTCCGGCCTGTGGCCCGGCAAGGTGGTCACCGAGGTCAGCCCGGCCGGCCCCTTCTGGGAGGCGGAGCCGGAACACCAGGACTACCTGGAGCGCAATCCCGGTGGCTACACCTGCCACTTCGTCCGACCGAACTGGAAGCTTCCCCGCCGGGGTGAGAGCGGCACCTAGTTCCCAGCGCCGCCGCTGGGATCCGATGAACCCGAACGAGAAGGAGGCCCCACGTGGCTGCCAGGACACAGACGCTGACCCGTACCAGCACGGACATCCGGCCGTTCCGCGTGGAGATCCCCGAGGCGGATCTCGACGCGCTGCGCAAGCGCATCGCGGCCACGCGGTGGCCCGAGAAGGAGACCGTCGACGACCAGTCGCAGGGCGTGCCGCTCGCGACGAGCCAGGCCCTCGCCCGCCACTGGGAGAAGGAGTACGACTGGCGCAAGGTCGAGGCGAGACTGAACGCCCTACCGCAGTTCGTCACCGAGATCGACGGGCTCGACATCCACTTCATCCACGTCCGCTCGAAACATGAGGACGCACTGCCGCTCATCGTCACGCACGGCTGGCCCGGCTCGGTGATCGAGCAGTTGAAACTTGTCGGTCCGCTCACCGATCCCACGGCACACGGCGCGGACGCGTCGGATGCGTTCCATCTGGTGATTCCGTCGCTGCCCGGCTTCGGCTTCTCGGGCAAGCCGACCGCGCCCGGCTGGGGGCCCGATCACGTGGCACGTGCCTGGATCGAGCTGATGAAGCGCCTCGGATACACGCGATATGTGGCGCAGGGCGGGGACTGGGGAGCGCTCATCACGGATCTGATGGGGTTGGAGGCGCCTGCGGAACTGCTCGGCGTGCACACCAACATGCCTGGTGTGGTCCCACCCGACCTCGATGCGCTGCTCCAGTCCGACATCACCGGAGTGAACAATGCGCTCGGCTCACTGCCAGCCGATCTCTCCGCCGAGGAAAGGCACACGTGCGAGCAAATTGACTTCTTCTGGAAGCATTCCGCCTACGCCCTCCTCATGGGGACGCGCCCGGAGACACTGACCGGATTCGCGGATTCGCCGGTTGGTCTGGCAACCTACATGATCGACCATGACGCTCGTAGCCTCGACCTGATCTGCGAGGTCTTCGCCGGACAACCCCGGGGCCTGACGCGAGACGACATCCTCGACAACATCACGCTCTTCTGGTTGACGAACACGGGGGTCTCCGCGGCTCGCATCTATGCGGAGAACACGTTCTCCTTCTTCGCCGCCAAGGGCGTCTCCGTCCCGGCTGCCGTGAGTGTCTTTCCCAATGAGATGTACGAGGCCCCGAGGAGTTGGGCGGAGCGGGCTTATCCCAACCTGATCCACTACAACAAGCTCGACGACGGCGGGCACTTCGCAGCCTGGGAACAGCCGCAGCTTCTTTCCGGCGAGCTCCGCGCGGCCTTCCGGTCGCTCCGCTAGCGGGGTCCGAACCTCCGCGCAGGCCGTCTCTCGCAGGTGCCCCGGTCACGTCGGTGACCGGGGCACCTGCGCGTCAGCGAGGTCGAACCGGCCCAGCTCATGACCTTGACCCACGCCGTGTCGGCCTGACCCGACGACGGGCCGACCTCCGATCGGTGGGTGCATTTGGGCATCACGCGCCGATTGCGGGGCATAGCGTCACGGTGGTGGGTTCACCGCTCGGCTGCCCCGTCGTCCGAATCCGGGGCGGGCCGGGCGTCGAGGCGGAGGAGGCAGAGGAGTGGACGAGGCTGACGAGGTGCTGCTGCCCGAACTTGACGGGCCGGAGCCGAAGCCGTTGCTGCCCCGGGCGCTGGGCTGGCTGAGTCTCGCCCTCGGCGTGGGCGCGCTGGCCGCCCCGGGGCGCCTCGCGCAACTGACCGGGGTGGACGACTCGCCCCTGGCACCGACGGTGATCCCGGCCGTCGGCGCCCGCGAGCTGGTGCACGCCGCCGGCCTGATCCGGGGGCGCCGCCCGGCGGGCTGGGCGTGGACCCGGGTGGCCGGCGACGCGATGGACCTGACCCTGCTCGGGCGGGCGTGGGGGGACCGGTGCGGCGAGCGGCGCCGGCGGGTCGCGCTGACCACCGCCGTGGTCGGCGGCATCGCCGTGGCCGACCTGCTCGCCGCCGTCGGCGCCGCGCGGTCGCGCCGGGCCCGGGAGCGGGTCATCCGGATGGAGATCGGGGTCACCGTCAACCGCACCCCCGCGGATGCGTACCGGTTCTGGCGGGACGTGGAGAACCTGCCCCGGTTCATGTCCCACCTGGAGTCGGTGCGCGCCGAGGACCTGCGCCGCTCGCACTGGATCGCCCGGGGCCCGGCCAGCCGCCGCATCGAGTGGGACGCGGAAATCGTCGACGACCGGCCGAACCGCTCGATCGCCTGGCGGTCGCTGCCCGGCACCCGGGTACCCAACGCCGGCCGGGTCCGGTTCGTGCCCGCGCCCGGCGACCGCGGCACCGAGGTGCGGGTGCAACTGCGGTACGCGCCGCCCGCCGGGGCGCTCGGCCGGGTGGTCGCGAAGCTCTTCGGGGAGGAACCCGAGCAGCAGGTCCGCGACGACCTGCGCCGGTTCAAGCAGGTGTTGGAGACCGGCGAGGTGGTCCGCTCGGAGGGCAGCCCGGACGGCATCTCAGTCCGCCAGCAGGTCATACAGCGCCCGGCCCAGCCGCTGCCGCCCGCCCGCCGCTGACCCCCGACCCGAGAGGAGAGACGATGAAGGCCACCGCCTGGATGGGCACGGACAGCGTCAAGGTCATCAACGTGCCCGACCCGACCATCATGAACGCCCGGGACGCGATCGTGCGGATCACCTCCACCGCCATCTGCGGCTCCGACCTGCACCTCTACCACGGCTACATCCCCGACATGCGCAAGGGCGACATCCTCGGCCACGAGTTCATGGGCGAGGTGGTGGAGGTCGGCCCGCAGGTGCGCAACCTCAAACCCGGCGACCGGGTGGTGGTGCCCTTCCCGATTGCGTGCGGGCGCTGCAACTCCTGCCAGCGTGGCCTCTACTCCGTCTGCGAGAACTCCAACCCGAACGCCGGGATCGCCGAGAAGATCATGGGTCACTCCCCGGCGGGCATCTTCGGCTACTCCCACCTGCTCGGCGGCTACGCCGGCGGCCAGGCCGAGTACGCCCGGGTGCCGTTCGCCGACGTCGGGCCGATCAAGGTGCCCGACGACGTGCCCGACGACCAGGCGGTGATGCTCGCCGACGTCTTTCCGACCGCGTTCATGGGTGCGGAGATGTGCGACATCAAGCCCGGCGACGTCATCGCCGTCTGGGGCGCCGGGCCGGTCGGCCTGCTCGCCGCCGCCAGCGCCCGGATGCTCGGCGCGGAACGGGTGATCGTCATCGACCGGTACCCGTACCGGCTGCGGCTGGCCCGGGAACACGCCGGCGCGGAGACGATCAACTACGAGGACAGCGACGTGCTGGACACGCTCAACGCGATGACCGCCGGCCGGGGCCCGGACGCCTGCATCGACGCGGTCGGCCTGGAGGGGCACCACGGCAACGCCGCCATGTACGCGTACGACCGCGCCAAGCAGGCGGTCCGGCTGGAGACGGAACGGCCGTTCGCGCTGCGCCAGGCGATCCTGGCGTGCCGCAGCGGCGGCGTCGTGTCGGTGATCGGCGCGTACGGCGGGTTCGTCGACAAGTTCCCGATGGGCGCGTTCATGAACCGGTCCCTGATCATGCGGACCGGGCAGTGCCACGTCCAGCGCTACACCCGCCCGCTGCTCGACCGCATCCAGCGCGGCGACATCGACCCGAGCTTCATCATCAGCCACCGCCTGCCGCTCAAGGACGCGCCCAAGGGCTACAAGATCTTCCAGAAGAAGCAGGACGACTGCACCAAGGTCGTGCTCAAGGTCTGAACCGGGTTCCGTCCCGCCGGCCCTCGCGCCCGGCCCGGCGGGCTGAGCCGCCACAGGGCGGAAACCACCCGGCGGTCACCGGGGGCGTCAGGGGATCGGCCACTCGTGGACCGGGCGGTTGCTGTGCATTAGCGTCACGTAGTGCCGGACCACCTCGCGCAGCGCCGCCGGCCGGTCCAGATGGTCGGCGGACTCCAGCCGGTGCAGCGTCTCCACCTGCCAGCTCGCGCCGTTGCGCCCGGTCAGGCAGCGCTGCTCGATGATGCCGAGCAGCCGGTCCCGCTCGTCCGGGTCGACGCCCCACCGGTCCAACCCGTGGTGCGCCAGCGGCAGCAGCCGGCGCAGCACCAGTTCGGTGACCGGCAGGTAGCCCAGGCCCGGCCAGTAGACCTGGGCGTCGATGCCGTGCCGGGCGCAGCTGGTGAAGTTCTCCTCGGCGGCGCTGAACGACATCTGCGACCACAGTGGCCGGTCCGACTCGGCGAGGGCCCGGACCAGGCCGAAGTAGAAGGCCCCGTTGGCGACGGTGTCCAGCACCGTCGGCCCGGCCGGCAGCACCCGGTTCTCCACCCGCAGGTGCGGCCGGCCCTTCAGCACGTCGTAGACCGGCCGGTTCCACCGGTAGATGGTGCCGTTGTGCAGCCGCAGCTCGGCCAGCTTGGGCACCCCGCCGACGGCCAGGGCCTCGGCCGGGTCCTCCGGGTCGCAGACCGGCAGCAGCGCCGGGAAGTAGCGCACGTTCTCCTCGAACAGGTCGAACACGTTGGTGATCCAGCGCTCGCCGAACCAGACCCGGGGTCGTACGCCCTGCGCCTTGATCTCCTCCGAGCGGGTGTCGGTGGCCTGCTGGAACAGCGGGATCCGGGTCTCGCGCCACAGTTCCCGGCCGAAGAACAGCGGCGAGTTGGCCCCCAGCGCCACCTGGACGCCGGCGATCGCCTGCGCGGAGTTCCAGTAGTCGGCGAACTGGGCCGGGCTGACCTGCAGGTGGAACTGCGTGCTGGTGCAGGCCGCCTCGGGGGTGATGGTGTCGGCGGTGACCGCCAGCCGCTCGACCCCGTTGATTGCGATGCGCAGGTCCTCGCCCCGGGCGGCGAAGATCTGCTCGTTGAGCAGCGCGTAGCGGGGGTTGGCCGACAACGTCTCCGCCGTCAGGTGCTCGGGACGCAACGTCGGCAGAACGCCGATCATCACCATGTGCGCGCCGATCGTGCGGGCCTTCTCCTCGGCGGCGTTCAGGCTGGCCCGCACGTGCTCCTCGAACTCGGCGGTGCCGGTGCCGGCGAGCCGGCGGGGCGCCACGTTGATCTCCACGTTGAACTGGCCCAGCTCGGTCTGGAAGCTCGGGTCGGCGATGGCGGCCAGCACGTCGGCGTTGCGCATGGTCGGCATCGAGTCGTCGTCGACCAGGTTCAGCTCGATCTCCAGCCCGGTCATCGGGCGGTCCACGTCGAAGCGGGACTCGCGCAGCATCTCGGCGAAGACGTCGAGGCAGCGCCGTACCTTGTCCCGGTAGCGGGCCCGATCCTCCCGGCTGAAGGTCCGCACGCCGACTTCCTCGCCCATGGTCACCACCCTGTCACCGCTGGTCCCCCTAACCTCGCACGGCACCACAGGTGGGGGAAGACCTGAATCTCCCTACTTACCCACTCGGGGGCCGGGTGACCCTCGTCGCGGGCCCACCCGTTGCGGCCCGGCGCGGCGGGGAGCGCGACTAGCATGGCGGCGCGAGAGGTGGGGGGAGAGCTGATGCGCGAGAAGGTGACCCGGCTGTTCGTGGTGGCGGCGATCGCCGAGGCGGTGTCGTGGGCCGCCCTGCTGGCCGGCATGGCGGTCAAGTACGGTCCGCCCGCCAACGAACTGGGCGTGCAGGTCTTCGGGCCGATCCACGGCGGGCTGTTCATGGCATACGGCGTGCTGGTGCTGGCGGTGGCCCGGCTGCGCCGGTGGAGCCTGCTCACCACCGGGGTGGCCCTGGCCTGCGCGGTGCCGCCCTTCGCCACGCTCGTCTTCGAGCGCTGGGCGCGGCGGCGCGGCCTGCTCGAGACCGTCCGCACGCCCGACCGCGAGGCGACCCCGGTCGGCTGACCGCCAGCGGGACCGTCGAGCCCGGCGGCGGCACACAGGTCGGAGTCAGCCCGCTGCCTCGGCCGGTCGGCACCGCCGCTCAGCCGGCCAGGAAGGCGGCGAGTTCGGCCGCGAGCTGCTCCGGTGCCTCCTCGGCCATGTGGTGGCCCGAGTCGACCGACGCGGCCCGCACGTCGTCGGCCCAGTCCCGCCAGATCGCCGCCGGGTCGCCGTAGAGATCGACCATGTCGTCGCGGGTGGACCAGACGAAGAGCACCGGGCAGGTGATCCGCCGTCCCGCCGCGCGGTCGGCGTCGTCGGCCGCCCGGTCCGGCCCGAGCCCGGCGAGGTAGTCCTCGCACATCGCG
>NZ_JAMOKF010000138.1 GCF_023656545.1 Micromonospora phytophila
CGTCGGCGCGGGCGCCGCGGGCGGGGCGCCGATCGTGGGCAGCCCGAGCAGGACCCCGGGGGTACGCGGGGAGCGTCCCGCCTCGGCCGCGTCGCCGGCGCGGGTGCGCCGGTGCGACAACGGCTCGCCGTCGGCGTTGAGGTGGTGCGGGGCGGCGTACGTCACCGCGGTGTGCACGATGTCGCCGGGGCGGATCCGCCCGACGAGGGAACCCGCGTCGCCGTGCTGGCCGTTCGCTCCGGCTGCGCCGGTGGCGAAGTGGACCAGGCGGCCGTCGCGGGCGCGGCCGGACATCCGGCCGGTGCGCTCGTCCTTGCGTCCCTCGCCGACGGCGACCAGCACCTCGACGGTCTCCCCCACCAGGCGCTTGTTCTCCGCCCAGGTGATCTCCTCCACGCAGGCGATCAGCCGCTCGTAGCGCTCCTGCACGACCTGCTTGGGCAGCTGGCCGTCCATCGTGGCGGCGGGCGTGCCGGGGCGCTTGGAGTACTGGAAGGTGAACGCCGAGGAGAACCGGGCCTCGCGCACCACGTCGAGGGTGCGCTGGAAGTCGGCCTCGGTCTCGCCGGGGAAGCCGACGATGATGTCGGTGGTGATCGCCGCGTCCGGCATGGCCGCCCGGACCTTGGAGATGATGCCCAGGTAGCGCTCCGAGCGGTACGACCGGCGCATCGCCTTCAGCACGTCGTCTGAGCCGGACTGCAACGGCATGTGCAGCGAGTGGCAGACGTTGGGCGTCTCGGCCATGGCCGCGATCACGTCGTCGGTGAAGTCCTTCGGGTGCGGGCTGGTGAAGCGGACCCGCTCCAGCCCTTCGATGTCGCCGCAGGCGCGCAGCAGCTTGCCGAAGGCGTACCGGTCGCCGAACTCGACGCCGTAGGAGTTGACGTTCTGCCCGAGCAGCGTCACCTCCAGCACGCCCTCGTCGACCAGGGCGCGCACCTCCGAGAGGACGTCGCCGGGGCGGCGGTCCTTCTCCTTGCCGCGCAGAGAGGGCACGATGCAGAACGTGCAGGTGTTGTTGCAGCCGACCGAGATCGACACCCAGCCGGCGTACGTGGACTCGCGCCGGGTGGGCAGCGTCGAGGGGAAGACGTCGAGGGATTCGAGGATCTCCACCTCGGCGGCGGCGTTGTGCCGGGCCCGCTCCAGCAGCACCGGCAGCGAGCCGATGTTGTGGGTGCCGAAGACCACGTCGACCCAGGGGGCCCGGCGGACGATGTCGCCGCGGTCCTTCTGGGCGAGGCAGCCGCCGACCGCGATCTGCATCCCCGGGTGCTTGTCCTTCACGGGGCGCAGATGACCGAGGTTGCCGTAGAGCCGGTTGTCGGCGTTCTCCCGGACGGCGCAGGTGTTGAACACCACCACGTCGGGGTTGTCGTCGACCTCGGCGGCGCGCACGTAACCCGCCTGCTCCAGCAGGCCGGAAATGCGCTCGGAGTCGTGCACGTTCATCTGGCAGCCGTACGTGCGCACCTGGTAGGTGCGCGGGCTGCTGGCGGCTGCGGTAGTCATGACGTGCACAGCGTATCCGGGCCGACCCGATCGACCCGAACGAGGAGGAGGAGCCGTGTGCCGGAGCATCAAGACCCTGCGTGAGCCGTACGTCCCCGAGGTGACGCCGGCCGACATCGACGCCGCCGCCCTGCAGTACGTCCGGAAGATCTCCGGATTCCGGGCGCCGGCCGCGCACAACGCCGCGGCCTTCGACGCGGCGGTGGCCGCGGTCGCCGCGGCCACCGCGACCCTGCTCGACCAGTTGGAGGTACGCGGCTCTCGCGCCGCCGGCCAGCCGCGCTGACCGGCGGCGTCGCTCAGGCGGCGGCGAGCGCGGGGAGCACCGAGTCGGGGGCCCAGCGCGACCGGTGGCACTGCGACCAGCCCCGGCAGCGCGGGTCGGCCTCGGTGCAGAGCCGCTGGTCGCTGAGCTCCTCGCCGTCGTCGGTCTCCCGGACCTCGAAGTGCACCGGCCGGATCGTGCCGTCGGGCGCGACCAGCAGGTGCCGGCCGGCGTCGAGGGTGTCGTCGCGCAGCAGGCAGTTGCGGTCCAGCAGCCGTGCCAGCGCGGCGACGCTGGCGTGCTCGGGGAGCTGGTCGGGCACCCCGTAGCAGTCCACGATCGTGGCGAACTCCCCCGGCGCCTGCCAGACGTCGCAGATCACCGCGTACGTCGGCAGCCGGGCGGGGTCCGCCACCGCCAGGGGCATCACCACCCGGCCGAGCGCCTCGGCCAGTGCCGGGTAGACCTCCACCGGCCGCACCTGGTCGATTCTCCAGTTCCACAGCTCGGTCATGCCGCCTCCTCGCTGTGCTCGTCCCACCGGCCTCCGGATCGGGCCTTACTGACGATGGTGGGGTGCATATGACCTCAGCCGGGGGCAAGTTACCGGTCTGTGACCATTCCGGGCAAAATTTCCTCGAGCGCCATTGCTCGGAGTAGCCGGAAGATGACAGTTTATCGGGTACGGTGCACCGTCCGGATGACCGCCGCCGCCCGATTCCACGTCGTCGGCTCAGCGGAGCACGACCAGGTGCTCTCCGCGCGGCAGCAGCTCGCCGATCACGGTGCCGCCGGGCACCTCGCCGGCGACCAGCAGCCCGCCGGAGGTCTGCGCGTCGGCCAGCAGCAGCCGGTCGTCCTCGCCGACGCCGCGGAAATCGGTCCACGGGGTGACCCACTCCAGGTTGCGCCGGCTGCCGCCGCTGACGTGCCCGTCGCGCACCGCCTCCCGGGCGCCGGCCAGGTAGGGCACCCGGGCCGCGTCGATCGCCACCGTCAGCCGGCTGGCCCGGGCCAGCTTGGAGGCGTGCCCGAGCAGGCCGAAGCCCGTGACGTCGGTGCCGCAGCGGATGCCGGCCGCCACCGCGGCCCGGGCGGCGTCCCGGTTGAGGGTGGTCATCGCGGCCACCGCCTCGGCGAAACGCTCACCGGTGTTCTTGTGCCGGGTGTTGAGCACCCCGACGCCCAGCGGCTTGGTCAGCGACAGCGGCAGCCCGGCCCGGCCGGCGTCCAGAGTGATCAGCTCCTCCGGCCGGACCACCCCGGTCACGGCGAGCCCGTACTTCGGGCCCTCGTCGTCGACGCTGTGCCCGCCGGCGAGGTGGCAGCCGGCGTCGCGGGCCACGTCCTGCCCGCCGCGCAGCACCTCCCGGGCCAGCTCCAGCGGCAGCACGTCCCGGGGCCAGCAGAGCAGGTTGAGCGCGACCAGCGGGGTGCCGCCCATCGCGTACACGTCGGAGAGCGCGTTGGCCGCGGCGATCCGCCCCCAGTCGTACGCGTCGTCGACCACCGGGGTGAAGAAGTCCGCGGTGCTGACCAGGCCCGTCCGCTCGTCGAGCCGGATCACGGCGGCGTCGTCGCCGTGGTCGAGCCCCACGAGCAGCTCCGCGGTGCCGGTGGCCGGGCCGAGGCCGGCCACCATCGTCTCCAGCTCGCCCGGGGGGATCTTGCAGGCGCAGCCGCCACCGCGGGCGTACCGGGTCAGCCGTACCGGTTCGGTCATCCCCACATGATCTCCGTGAGGCGTCGCCGTCGCCACCGCAGAGACCGGTTCGGGGGTCAGAATCGGACTCCCGACCCTGTTCGACACCGGTGTTACCGCTCCGTGACCAACTGAGTTGCGTTCCGCCACATCACCCCGCCTACAGTGGCCCAACCGGGGGTCATCCGACCCCGCTCCGGTCGACCACAGGGACGGTGTACGACGTGACGACGGGCGAACCGCTCATCGTGCTGGACGCGGTCAACAAGTACTTCGGGCCGCTGCACGTGCTGGACGACGTCTCGCTGTCGGTCGGGCGCGGCGAGGTGGTCGTGGTGATCGGCCCGTCCGGCTCCGGCAAGTCGACGCTCTGCCGCGCCATCAACCGGCTCGAACCGATCAACTCGGGCACCATCACCTTCGACGGGCAGCCGCTGCCGGCCGAGGGCAAGGACCTCGCGAGGCTGCGCAGCGAGGTGGGCATGGTCTTCCAGTCGTTCAACCTCTTCGCGCACAAGACCATCCTGGAGAACGTCACCCTCGGTCCGATCAAGGTCCGCAAGGAGAAGCCGGCCGCCGCCCGCGAGCGCGGCCTGGCCCTGCTGGACCGGGTCGGCATCGCCAACCAGGCCGACAAGTTCCCCGCCCAGCTCTCCGGCGGCCAGCAGCAGCGGGCCGCGATCGCCCGCGCGCTGGCCATGCAGCCCAAGGCGATGCTCTTCGACGAGCCGACCAGCGCGCTCGACCCGGAGATGGTCGGCGAGGTGCTGGACGTGATGACCTCGCTGGCCCGCGAGGGCATGACGATGGTGGTGGTCACCCACGAGATGGGCTTCGCCCGGCACGCGGCGAACCGGGTCATCTTCATGGCCGACGGTCAGCTCGTCGAGGACGCCCCGCCCGCCGAGTTCTTCGCGAACCCGCGCAGCGAGCGGGCCAGGGACTTCCTCTCCAAGATCCTCACGCACTAGGCGTCCGTACAGGGAGCGCGCCGTCCCCCGGCGGGCTCCGTCGAAGAAGGAGATGAGTATGCGTATCAAGCGCGTAGCGGCGCTCGCGGCGGCCGCCACCCTGGCGTTCGGCCTGACCGCCTGCGGTGGCGACGACGCCGGGGAGGGCACCGGCGCCGGCAGCAAGTCCTTCGCCGCCGGCAGCACCATGGAGAAGCTCAACAAGGCCCAGAAGATCAAGATCGGCACCAAGTTCGACCAGCCGGGCTTCGGCCAGAAGGGCCTGTCGGGCAAGCCGGAGGGCTTCGACGTCGAGATCGCGAAGATCATCGTCAAGGAGCTGGGCATCCCCGAGGACAAGATCGAGTTCGTCGAGACGCCGTCGAAGGTCCGCGAGGACGTCATCGTCAACGGCACCGTCGACCTGGTCGCGGCGACGTACACGATCAACGACAAGCGCAAGGAGCGGATCGCCTTCGCGGGGCCGTACTACGAGGCCGGCCAGAACATCCTGGTGAAGAAGGACAACACCACCATCACCGGCCCGGACTCGTTCAAGGACGGCACCAAGAAGGTCTGCTCGGTCACCGGCTCCACCCCGGCCGAGAAGATCAAGGAGTACGTGAAGGACGTCGCCACCCAGGTGGTGCTCTTCGACACGTACGACAAGTGCCGGGACGCCCTCAAGGGCGGTCAGGTCGACGCGGTCACCACGGACAACGTGATCCTGCTCGGCTACATCGCCAAGGACGAGGCCTCGTTCAAGCTGGCCGGTGAGAACTTCACCAAGGAGCCGTACGGCATCGGGGTGAAGAAGGAGGACACCGCCTTCCGCGACTTCGTCAACGACACGCTGGAGAAGGCGTTCGCCGACGGCAGCTGGAAGAAGGCCTGGGACGACACCGCCGGCAAGTTCGGTGCCGAGCTGGGCACCGCGCCGACCATCAACCGCTACTGATCTGATCCTTCGCGATCTGGAGGGTGGGGAGGAGAACCGACCCGTGGGTGTGCTCATCGACAAGTTCGACGTCTTCGCGGGTGGTTTCTGGCTCACCCTCCAGATCTGCGTACTCGCCGCGATCGGCGCCCTGATCCTGGGCGCGATCGTGGCGGTGCTGCGGATCTCCCCCGTGCCGCCGTTGCGGGCGGTCGGCACCGGTTACGTCAACGTCTTCCGCAACATGCCGCTGACCGTGGTGATGTTCTTCGCTGCCTTCGGTCTGCCGGCGCTCGGCTCCAACGCGGACTTCCTCCGCATCCCGGTGATCGACTCGTTGTTCACCCGGCTCGGCACCGACCTGCCGTACTTCCGCTTCGCGCTGATCGCCCTGGTGCTCTACACCGCCGCGTTCGTCTGCGAGGCGCTGCGCTCCGGCGTGAACGCGGTGCCCGCCGGGCAGGCCGAGGCCGCCCGGTCGCTCGGCCTGACCTTCGGGCAGAACCTGCGTTACGTGGTGCTGCCGCAGTCCTGGAAGGCGTCGATCGTGCCGCTCGGCTCGGTCATCATCGCCATGATCAAGAACTCGGCGCTGGCCGGCTTCTTCGGGGTCGTCGGCGATCTGTCGGCCACGGCCGACCAGCTCACCGGAGCCGAGGGCTACGCCTTCATCCCGGTCGCCATCGGCATCTCGATCGGCTACCTGATCATGACCGTGCCGCTCGGCGCCCTGCTGGACCGGATCGAGAAGCGACAGGCGGTGGCCCGATGAGTCAGCAGACCAGCGTCCTCTACGACGTCCCCGGCCCCCGCCAGCGGCGGATCACCCTGATCAGCAGCCTGGTCGCCGGGGTGGTGCTGCTCATCGGGGCGTACTTCCTGATCTACAAGCCGCTGGACGACAAGGGCCAGTTCTCGATGGAGCTCTGGGGGCCGCTCGTCGACCCCTCCAACGAGAACTTCTCGCTGGTCTGGGAGCGGATCGGTCTCGGTTTCAAGAACACCCTGATCGCGGCGGCGCTGGCCATCGTCGCCTCGCTGGTGGTGGGCACCCTGCTGGCCGTGCTGCGGATCCAGCTCAAGAGCCTGGCGCGGCGCCGGTTCACCGGAATGGCCACCCCGCTGGCGTACCTGCTGCGCGGGCTGAGCCTGCTGCTGTCGGCGGTCACCCGGGTCTGCGTCGAGGTGTTCCGTGGGCTGCCCGTGGTCATCACGATCTTCTTCGTGGCCCGCGGCTTCCCCGAGTTCGGCATCTCCTTCGACACGCTCTGGTACCTGGTCATCGGCCTGACCATCTACAACTCGGTGGTGATCGCCGAGATCCTCCGCTCCGGCATGGAGGGCCTGCCCGGCGGCCAGGCCGAGGCGGCGGCGGCGATCGGCCTCTCCCCGCTGCAGACCACCCGGATGATCCTGCTGCCGCAGGCGTTCCGGATCATGCTCCCGGCGCTGATCAGCCAGCTCGTGGTGGTGCTCAAGGACACCTCGCTGGGCTTCATCATCAGCTACGAGGAGACGCTGAACATCGGCAAGCAGATCATCGGCGTGCTGGACAACCCCATCCAGGTGTACGTGGTGATCGCGGCGTTGTTCATCGCGGTGAACTACTCGCTGTCGAAGCTGGCCCAGTACGTCCAGCGCCGGCTCTCCCGGGGGCGCAAGACCGCGAACCTCCCGGCGCAGCAGGCTCCGGCCACCGCACTCATCTCGCAGGCGGAGGGCGGGGGCGGCGCGGGCGGCGGCGGCAACTGATCCGCATCCGACGACACGAGGGCCGGCCCGGGATTCCGGGCCGGCCCTCGTCGTGTACGGCGGTCTTGCGGCGCCGCGCGCGGACGCCGAGGCTCAGCGGGCGATCTCGGTGACCCGGGACTCGCGGACCACGGTCACCCGGATCTGGCCCGGGTAGGTCAGCTCCTCCTCGATCTGCTTGGCCACGTCGCGGGCGAGGACCGCCGCGCCGATGTCGTCGACGTCGTCCGGCTTGACCATCACCCGGATCTCCCGGCCGGCCTGCATGGCGAAGACCTTGTCCACGCCGAGCTTGCCGGCGGCGATCTCCTCGATCCGCTCCAGCCGCTTGACGTACGCCTCCAGGCTCTCCCGCCGGGCGCCCGGCCGGCCGCCGGAGCAGGCGTCGGACGCCTGGGTGAGCACGGCCTCGATGGTCTGCGGCGGCACCTCGTTGTGGTGCGCCTCGATGGCGTGGACGACGTCCTCGCTCTCGCCGTACTTGCGGGCCAGGTCCGCCCCGATGATGGCGTGGCTCCCCTCCACCTCGTGGGTGAGCGCCTTGCCGATGTCGTGCAGGAACGCCGACCGCTTGATGGTCGGCACGTCCAGGCGCAGCTCGGCGGCCATGATGCCGGCGATGTGCGCGGTCTCCACCAGGTGCTTGAGCACGTTCTGCCCGTACGACGTGCGGTAGCGCAGCCGGCCGAGCAGGGTGACCAGCTCCGGGTGGATCTCCGTGATGCCCACCTCGACCAGGGCGTCCTCGGCGGCCCGCTGGCAGAGCTGCTCCACCTCGTGCCGGGCCAGGTCGTAGACCTCCTCGATCCGGTGCGGGTGGATCCGGCCGTCGAGGACCAGCTTCTCCAGGGTCAGCCGGCCGACCTCCCGGCGGACCGGGTCGAAGCAGGAGAGCAGCACCGCCTCGGGCGTGTCGTCGATGATCAGGTTGACCCCGGTGACCGACTCGAAGGCGCGGATGTTGCGCCCCTCCCGGCCGATGATCCGCCCCTTCATCTCGTCGCCGGGCAGGTGCAGGACGCTGACCACGCTCTCCGCGGTCTGCTCGCTGGCGACCCGCTGGATGGCGTCGACGACGATGTGCCGGGCGCGCTGCTCGGCGGTGTTGCGGGCGTCCGACTCGATGTCCCGGACCAGCAGCGCGGCCTCCCGCTTGGCCTGGGTCTCGATCGCCTCGATCAGCTCCGACCGCGCCGCGTCGGCGGTCAGCCCGGC
Organism: Micromonospora phytophila; assembly: GCF_023656545.1. GTDB lineage: Bacteria > Actinomycetota > Actinomycetes > Mycobacteriales > Micromonosporaceae > Micromonospora > Micromonospora phytophila. The sequence continues at coordinate 8,337 of NZ_JAMOKF010000138.1, forward strand.
GACCCGCTCCAGTTCGCGGCGGCGCCGCTCCTCCGCCTCGGCCAGCTCCGCCTCCCGCTGGGTGAGCGCGGACTCCCGGGCGGCCAGGGCGGCGCTGGCGGCGGTGAGCTGACGTTCGCGCTCGGCGAGCCGCTCCACCTCCTCGGTGTGCAGCCGCTCCCGCTCGTCCATCCGGGCCGCCCGCCGCTCCACCTCGGCGGCCTGTTCCCGGGTCGTCGCGGCGAGCACCGCGACCTCACGCTCACCGCTGCGCCGGGCCGCCGTGCGCAGCTGCTCCGCGTCCGCCTCGGCCTGCTTGTGGGCCCGTTCCAGGATGGTGTCCGCCTCGGCCCGGGCGTCGTCGAGCACCCGGCGTGCCTCGGCGCGGGCCGCCTTTGCCTCGGCCTTCGCCCCGGCCGCCTCGGCACGGGCCGCGGCGGCGGCGGACTTCGCCACGTCGATCGTGCTGCTGGCCTCGTCAGCGGCGGTCCGCAGCGCGGCCAGGGACTGTTCCTGCCGGTCCTTCTCGGCGATGAAGGCCGGGTCCTCCGGTGCCGGCGCCGCGCCGAACCGGCGCAGCGTGCGGACCCCGAGCAGCACCGCGCCGACCACGACCGCGGCCAGGATCAGCACGGCGGCGAGAAGCACGACGTCGAAGGCGTTCATGCCCGCGCCCCGTTGTGCGCGGCCGGGGCCGCCGGAGCGTCGGACGCGCCGGCGACGCTCGCGTCGTCGGCCTGCCGGGACCGGTCACCGTCGTCGACGGCCTGCCACGCGGGCGCGTCGGGCCCGCCGGCCCGCGCGCTCATGCCGGCACTCCGGTGCATCCGTGCCGCCTGGCCATGGCCGCCTCCCCTGAACGTCGGGACCGCAGCGACCGTGCCGGTGGGCACGCCCCTGCGGCTGTGGACGCCCGACCGGAGCGGCTGGCCGTGGGTAGGTCTCTCCGTCGGCGGTGCCGCAGGGGCACCGTCGACAGCCGGGTGCAGTTGTCGGATCAGCTCCGGACCGGCCAGTCCGGGCTGCCGTCAGGCCGATCGTGCCGGCCAAAGTGATGCTGTTCCGTTACGCGATCTATGTTGTGCGCTTAGCCTGCGCTGGTCGGGCAATGTGAGCCTGTATGGCGAGGCTAGGTCGCCGGAGGTGGTCTGGTCAAGAACTCATGATCAAACCCCCCGAACGGAGAGAAGTTGGCACGTCACCGATTGCTGATCCAGCGTCGGACACCAGCGGACAAAAAACGCGGCCCGCTGTCGCTCCGCGCGGGTCGTCGCTGCTCAGGGCGGGGCAGGTCGCCCGGAACGTGACCGCCCGGCGACCGCCGGCGTGTGACGCAGACGTCTCACCCGCCGGGTGAGCGCACCGGTCGATTGTCGCGTTGCCGACCGTGCCGGGTCAGCGCGCGCCGCCACCCACCCGGACGCCGGGCGACGACGCCGGCGCACCCGACCCGGCGGCGCGGCCGGGCCGGCGAGGGCGGCCGGGTCCGCGTGCGTCACCGCCCCGGCCGGGCGGGTCATCCGGCCGGGCGGCTGTCCCGGTCGAGCTCGCCCTCGGCCTCGGCGAGCGCGTCGGCGTCGATCTGCTCGGCGAACTCGGCAGCCTCGGCGCTCTGCGCGGCGAGCGCGTCCTTCACCGCCCGGATGGCCAGCCCCGGCGGGTAGCCCTTGCGGGCCAGCATGCCGACCAGCCGCCGGAAGACCGCGTCGGGTTCACCCCGGGCGGTGCGCAGCTTGCGCTCCACCAGGGCGCGGGCGGTCTCCGCCTCGGTCTCCTCGTCCAGCTCGCCGAGCGCCTCGCTGGCGACCTCGCCGTCGACGCCGCGCTGGCGCAGCTCGTTGGCGAGCGCCCGGCGGGCCAGCCCCCGGCCGTTGTGCCGGCTGGAGACCCAGGCACGGGCGAATGCGGCGTCGTCGATGATGCCGACCTCGTCGTAGCGGTCGAGCACCTGCGCCGAGACCTCCTCGGAGATGCCCCGCTTGGCCAGCGCCCCGGCCAGCTCGGCCCGGGTACGCGGCCGGACGGCGAGCTGCCGCAGGCAGATCTCCCGAGCCACCTCGGCCTCGTCACGCGGCGGCGCCGGAGTCGTATCCGGGTCGGCCTCCTCGGACCGGCCGCGACGACCCCGGCGGGGCCGGGGCGGGGTGTCGCCGTCTCCCGCCCGGGGCGGGCTGGCGTCCCAGCCCCGCCCCGTGCGGGCGCGTCGTCCTGCCACGTGTCAGCTACCGGTCAGAAGTCGACCGGCGGCAGCTCCGGGCCACCGGCGGCGTCGCCCGCGCCGACCCCGACGCCGAGCTTCTCCAGGATCTTCTTCTCGATCTCGGCCGCGACGTCCGGGTTCTCCTTGAGGAACTCCCGGGCCTTCTCCTTGCCCTGGCCCAGCTGGTCGCCGTCGTAGGTGTACCAGGCGCCGGACTTGCGGATGATCGCCTGCTCGACGCCGACGTCGATCAGCGAACCCTCGCGGGAGATGCCCTTGCCGTACATGATGTCGAACTCGGCCTGCTTAAACGGCGCGGCGACCTTGTTCTTCACGACCTTGACCCGGGTGCGGTTACCGACCACGTCGGTGCCGTCCTTGAGGCTCTCGATGCGGCGCACGTCGAGCCGGACCGAGGCGTAGAACTTCAGCGCCCGGCCACCGGTGGTGGTCTCCGGGCTGCCGAACATCACGCCGATCTTCTCGCGGAGCTGGTTGATGAAGATCGCGGTGGTGCCCGTGTTGCTGAGCACACCGGTGATCTTGCGGAGCGCCTGGCTCATCAGCCGCGCCTGGAGGCCCACGTGGCTGTCGCCCATTTCGCCCTCGATCTCGGCGCGCGGCACCAGGGCCGCCACCGAGTCGATCACGATGATGTCGAGCGCGCCGGAGCGGATCAGCATGTCCGCGATCTCCAGCGCCTGCTCGCCGGTGTCCGGCTGGGAGACCAGCATCGCGTCGGTGTCGACGCCGAGCGCCTTGGCGTACTCCGGGTCGAGCGCGTGCTCGGCGTCGATGAAGGCCGCGATGCCACCGGCCCGCTGCGCGTTGGCCACCGCGTGCAGCGCCACCGTGGTCTTACCGCTGGACTCGGGGCCGTAGATCTCGACCACCCGGCCGCGCGGCAGGCCGCCGATGCCGAGCGCCACGTCGAGCGCGATGGAGCCGGTCGGGATCACCGCGGTCTGGATGACCGGCCGGTCCCCCAGCCGCATCACCGAGCCCTTGCCGAACTGCTTGTCGATCTGAGCGAGAGCAAGGTCGAGTGCCTTCTCCCGATCGGGCCCTGCGGCCATGTTTGCCACCCCTGCCTTCGCCGGCGTCTTTCCTGAGCTTCGCGTCACGCGGACACGCTAGGCGCTGGGTCCGACAGAAAACCAGCCGACGGGCCGTGAGCTGTGGACGAGCACCCCGCTGTGGACAATAGCCGAACAGGTGTACGAGTCGGCAAGTGACACGCGGAAGCGACGAAAAGGCTGCTCAGCGTAGTCGGGCGGGCACCCGGTCGGGGTACGCGGCACAGACCGCGCGCCACACGACGTGCGTCTGCTCACCCGATGCGAGCGCCTGCTCGATGGTCCGACCGCCCAGTTGGGAGAGCACCTGGTCGCTGGCGATGCTGTCCGCGTAGCCGGGACCGAAGGCCTCCTCCAGCCGCGCCCAGAAGTCGGTCAGCCGCACGTGTCAGTCCTCCTCGTCGGGTGTCCCCACCGGCACCGGACGCAACGCTAGCGCCACCAGGGGCACGACCGCGATCGCCGCCAGCAGGGTGAGCACCGGATAACCGGGCCCCCCCATGACAAACCCGCTCAGCGCGGCGGCCCCCGCGCCGGCCAGCCCCATCGTCAGGTCGGAGAACCCCTGCACGCTCGGGCGGACCGCCGCGGGCACCGACTCCGACAGCAGGGTGGAACCGGCCACCATGGTGCCCGACCAGCCCAGCCCGAGCAGGAACAGGCCGACCGAGAGCAGGAACGTGTCGTGCCCGGCGGTGCCGGCGACCGCGCACGCCGCGAGCAGCAGCCCGACGCCGCCGAGGATGACCGCGCGCCGGCCCGCCCGGTCGGTGAGCCACCCCACCACCGGGCTGAGGGCGTACATGCCGGCGATGTGCAGGCTCAGCACGATGCCGACCACCCGCAGCACGTCGGCGTCGCCGTGCGACTGGCCGAGGCGCACCGGCGTCATCGACATCACCGCCACCATCACCACGTGGCCCACCGCCACCGCCGCGATGCCCAGCCGGGCGGCCGGGCGACCGCGTACCACCTGCCAGGCCGCCCGCAT
>NZ_JAMOKF010000139.1 GCF_023656545.1 Micromonospora phytophila
GGGGTCTCCGGTGCGCCGGCCGACCGGTCCGAGCTGGTGCGGGCCCTCGCCGCGTTGCGGGACGCCCCGTCCTCCATCGGCGCGCTGCTGGTCGTCGACCTGCACGGCCCGGGGGTGACCGCCGACGCGCCGGGGCCGCTGCTCCGCGCGGACGTGTTGGCCGAGGTGGCCCGGCGGGCGCGCGCCGTGGTTGCCCCCCGCGACGTGGTCGCCGACCTGACCGGCACCGGCTTCGCCGTGGTTACCGAGGCCGGCGCGGTGCTGGCGTACGCGCTGGGCATCCGGCTGCTCGCCGCGCTCACCCAGCCCTATCAGGTGCCCGGCGCGGTTGAGCGGCTGCGGGCGAGCATCGGACTGGCGGAGGTCGCCGGGTCCGCGCCCGAGGACGTGCTGCGCCAGGCGGACCTGGCCCGGCGGCGCGCCGTCCAGCTGGGCCGGGACCGGGTCGAGTGGTACGACGCGTACCTGGAGGAGCAGCTGGTGCGCCGGTTGGACCTGGAGCGGGAGCTGCCGGGGGCGGTCGCCCGGGGGGAGCTGGACCTGGTCTACCAGCCGGTGTTCGACCTGGCCGACCGGCAGCCGGTCGGTACGGAGGCGCTGCTGCGCTGGCGCAGTCCGGTGCTCGGCACGGTGCTCCCCGCCGAGCTGCTGCCGGTGGCGGAGGACCTCGACATGCTCGGCGAGCTGGGCTGCTGGGTGCTGGACCGGGCCTGCCGGCAGCTGGCCACCTGGTCCGGCGGCAGCCGGGAGCTGTGGATGGCGGTGAACGTGACGGTCCGGGAGCTGACCGTCCCGGATTTCGTGCCCCGGACGGCGGCGGTGCTGGACGCGTACGGGGTGTCGCCGGACCGGCTGGTGGTGGAGGTGGCCGAGCCGAGGGTCGCCGCCGAACTGCCGACGGTGGTGGCCCGGCTGGCCGGGCTGCGCTCGCTGGGCATCCGCACCGCGCTGGACGACTTCCGGGCCGAGCACGCCTCGCTCGCCCAGCTCCGTCGGCTGCCGATCGACCTGCTCAAGGTCGGCCCCCAGCTGGTGGACCCGGCGGACCCGCAGCGGCCGCTGATCGACGTGGTGGTGAACGTGGGCGACCGGTTGGGGCTGGAGATCGTGGCGGAGGAGCTGGAGTCGGTCGGTCAGGTCGACGGCGCGCGGCGGGCCGGCTGCCGGTACGGGCAGGGGTTCACCCTGGCCCGGCCGGCCACCGCCGAGCGGGTCGAGGCGTTCTTCGAGGAGTTCCCCTCAGCGTCCCGGTGACCGACCCTCAACCGGTTCATCTGACCCGGGGCGGGGCGGTGCTGCCCCGCGGGGTCAGATGTGACGTCTCGTCCTGGACGCGGCCCACCGTCGCGCCGCCGATGACCGCGAGCAGCTGCCGCGCCGCGTGGGCGCCGTAGGCCGGGATGTCCCGGCCGAGCGCGGTCAGCGGCGGGTGCACCAGCCGGCACAGCGGCGAGTCGTCCCAGGCCACGATGGAGAGGTCGCCCGGGACGGCGAGCCCCATCTCCTGGGCCACCGACAGGCCCGCTATCGCCATCACGTCGTTGTCGTAGATGACGGCGGTGGGCCGTCCGGCGGAGCTGAGCAGTCGTCGGGTGGCCCGGGCCCCGTCCTCGCCGGTGTAGTCCGACGCAACGGTGAGCGCGTCGGCCAGCCCGAGCCGCCGGCACACCTGCGCGAACGCCTCGGTGCGGATGTCGGTGTGCAGCAGCTCGGGCAGCCCGCCGACCCGGGCGATCCGGCGGTGGCCGAGGGCGACCAGGTACTCCACGGTCTCCACCAGCGCCGCCGCGTCGTCGGACCAGACGCTGGCCAGCCCGCCGGTGCCGCCCGGGCCGCCGATCACCACGGCGGGCAGGCCGAGCTCCTCCAGCGCCGGCACCCGCCGGTCGTCGGTGCGCAGGTCGCAGACGAGCACGCCGTCGACCCGCCGCTCGCCCCACCACCGTCGGTAGACCGCGATTTCCGCGTCCTGGTCGGCCACCACCTGGAGGGTGAGCGCGTACGAGCGGGCGGAGAGTTCGGCCTCGACGCCGCTGATCAGCTCCATGAAGAACGGTTCGATGCCGAGCGTCCGCGCCGGCCGGCACAGGGCCAGGCCGACCGCGGCGGCGGTGGCCCCGGAGAGGGCGCGGGCGGCGCTGCTGGGGTTGAAGCCGATCTCCGCGGCGATGGCGAGGATCCGTTGCCGGGTGGCGTCGGAGACCCCGGGTTGACCGTTCAGCGCGTAGGAGACCGCGCCCTTGGACACCCCGGCCCGTCGGGCGACGTCGGCGATGGTGGGCCGCTTCACCGGCGTACTCCTCCACTCTCCCGCCCCCTGGGCGGGCTGGCACACGCCGGGACGACCGGCGGGTGATCACGCTACTGCAGTGCCGGCCGACGTCGGTGCCCGCCGCCGACCGCTGCGGGCGAGTCGACGGCGGGCCACGCTTGCCCGGTTAAGCGTACGAGAGGCGCGCCGCCGAGGGAACGGCTCGGGGGCGCGTCGACGTGCGCAGGAGAACGCTTCACCGCGCATGGCCGCGCTCCCAAATGCCGAGAGCGGTTACCGGTTGATCGCCGCGTTGACCGGCCGTTGACAGTGGAGTGACCCCGGTCGTACGGTGGCGGCACTTATCCGGTTCAGTCAACGTCTCTCGATGTCGGGAGCGTTCCCATTTTGCGCGGAGGATGGCATGAGACGGTCCTGGAACCAACGGGCCCGCGCGGTCGCGGTGGGCACGGTCGCTCTGGAAGGCGCGGTGAAGTCTTGAGCGAGGCGCAGGTGGGCGGATCGTCCCGGCACGCCCTGCACGACGGTTGGACCCTGCGGGCGGTACCCGGCCCGCAGGCCCCCGCCGAGCCCGGCGGCCCCGACGGCGGGCACCCGGTTCCGGCCGGGATCGCGGGCCGGGCGGTCCCGGCCACCGTGCCCGGCTGCGTGCACACCGACCTGCTCGCGGCCGGCCTGATCCCCGATCCCTACCTCGACGACAACGAGCGGTGGCTGGACTGGATCGGCCGCACCGACTGGGAGTACGAGAACACCTTCGACTGGACGCCGGGCGACGACGACCGGGTCGAGCTGGTCTGCGCCGGCCTCGACACCGTCGCCACGCTCACCCTCAACGGCACCGAGGTCGGCCGGACGCAGAACATGCACCGCGGCTACCGGTTCGACGTCCGGTCGCTGCTGGGCGACGGGCCCAACACCCTGGCCGTACGCTTCGACTCCGCCTACCGGTACGCCGAGGCGCAGCGGGACCGGCTCGGCGACCGGCCCAACGCCTACCCGGAGCCGTTCCAGTTCATCCGCAAGATGGCCTGCAACTTCGGCTGGGACTGGGGGCCGAGGGTGGTCACCGCCGGTATCTGGCAGGAGATCGGGCTGCACTCCTGGTCCACGGCCCGGCTGGCCGCCGTCCGTCCCCTGGTCACCGTCGACGGGGCCGACGGTCGGGTGGAGCTGCACGTCGAGGTCGAGCGGGCCGCGGACGTGCCGCTCACCGTGCACGCCACCGTCGCCGGCGCGACCGCCGAGGCGACTGTCCCGGCGGGGGAGCGCACGGCGGTGCTGACCCTCGCCGTGCGCGAGCCGTCGCTCTGGTGGCCGAGGGGGTACGGCGAGCAGCACCGGCACGCCCTCGACGTGGCCCTGTGCGGGCCCGACGGCCGGACGCTGGACACCTGGTCCCGGCGGATCGGCTTCCGGGCGGTACGCCTGGACACCGCCGGGGACCGGCACGGCACGCCCTTCGCCCTGCACGTCAACGACACCCCGGTCTTCGTGCGAGGGGTGAACTGGATCCCGGACGACGCGTTCCCGACCCGGATCGGCCGGGACCGGCTGACCGAGCGGCTCCACCAGGCCGCCCAGGCCAACATCAACCTCCTGCGCGTCTGGGGCGGCGGCCGGTACGAGTCGGACGACTTCTACGACCTCGCCGACGAGCTGGGGCTGCTGGTGCAGCAGGACTTCCTCTTCGCCTGCGCCGCCTACCCGGAGGAGGAGCCGTTCCGCACCGAGGTGGCCGCCGAGGCCGCCGAGCAGGTGGTCCGGCTGGCGTCCCACCCGTCGCTGGTGCTCTGGACCGGCAACAACGAGAACATCTGGGGCTGGCACGACTGGGACTGGCAGGAGCCGCTGGCGGGCCGCACCTGGGGGCGGGGCTACTACCTGGACCTGCTGCCCCGCATCGTCGGCGAGCTGGACCCGACCCGCCCGTACTGGCCGGGCAGCCCGTGGTCCGGCAGCGAGGAGCTGCACCCCAACGACCCGGCGCACGGCACCACCCACCTCTGGGACGTCTGGAACACCGACGACTACACGAAGTACCGCGAGTACGTCCCCCGGTTCGTCGCCGAGTTCGGCTACCAGGCGCCGCCCGCGTACGCGACGCTGCGCCGGGCGCTCTCCGACGAGCCGCTCGCGCACGACTCGCCGGGGATGGCGCACCACCAGAAGGCGATCGACGGTGACCTGAAGCTCCAGCGGGGGCTGGACGCGCACCTGCCGCCGCCGGCGGACTTCGCCGACTGGCACTTCCTCACCCAGCTCAACCAGGCCCGGGCCGTCCAGCTCGGGGTGGAGCACTTCCGTTCCCACCGCAGCATCTGCGCGGGCACCATCGTCTGGCAGCTCAACGACTGCTGGCCGGTGACCTCCTGGTCGGCGATCGACGGCGACGGCCGGCGCAAGCCGCTGTGGTACGCGCTGCGCCGCGCGTACGCCGACCGCCTGCTCACCGTGCAGCCCCGCGACGGGGGGCTGGCCGTGGTCGCGGTCAACGAGACGGGGGAGCCGTGGCGGGCCCCGGTGACGGTGACCCGGCTGACCGTGAGCGGCGAGCCCCGGGCGAAGGCGACGCTGGAGCTGGACGTCCCCCCGTACGCCTCGGTGACGCTGGCGCTGCCGGCGGAGCTGGCCCGGCCGGAGGAGGCCCGGCGCGAGCTGCTGGTCGCCGAGGCGGGCGAGCCCGCCGCCCGGGCGCTCTGGTTCTTCGCCGAGGACCGCGTCGTCGACTGGCCGGCGGCGGAGTACGACGCGACGGTGGAGCCGGTCGACGGCGGCCACCGGGTCCGGGTCACCGCCCGCACCGTGCTGCGCGACCTCACCCTCTTCCCGGACCGGCTCGACCCGGCCGCGCAGGTGGACGAGGCGCTGGTCACCCTGTTGCCGGGCGAGTCGGCGACGTTCACCGTGCGCGGCGCGGCACCTCTCGACCCGGCGGCGCTGACCGCCCGGCCGGTGCTGCGCTGCGTCAACGACATCGCGGGGCAGGAGATGCGATGAGGAGGCGGCTGGCCGGCGTGCTGCTGGCCCTGGTCAGCCCCGGCACCCACGACCTGGACAACCTCCGCGCCGAATAACGTGGTACGAGGCCGGCTGACGGGCTCCCCGTCGGCCGGCCGGCGCCTTGCCGCCGGCCTCCCGGATCCACCGCTCCGTGATCAACTTGAAGGTTTTTGCAAGTGATAAAGTCTTCAGGGTGCGGCGGTCGGCCGCGGGGGAGGGAGACGACGGCGTGTCGGTGCCGCTGTACCAGGCGAAGGCGGAGCTGTTCCGCACCCTCGGGCATCCGGTGCGGATCCGGGTCCTCGAACTGCTCCAGGACGGGCCCAAGCCCGTCCGCGACCTGCTCGCCGCGATCGACGTCGAGGCGTCCAACCTCTCCCAGCAGCTTGCCGTGCTGCGCCGCGCCGGCATGGTCACCTCCTACCGGGACGGCCCGCTGGTGATGTACGCCCTCAGCACCCCCGACGTCGCCGACCTGCTGGCCGCCGGGCGGCGCATCCTCGGCGCGGTCCTCACCGACCGGGACGCCCTCCTCGATGAGCTGCGCGCCTCCGGCGGGCACCGGTGAGCGGCACCGCCCTGGGCCACGGGTCACCGCCGACCGCCGGCCGGAACGGGAACGCCGCACGACCGCAGGGCCCACGCCGATCGCAGGGCGCCCCGGGCCTGGTGCGGGACCGCGTGCTCGGGCTGCTCCCCGGCCGCGCCGACTGGGCGGCGGTACGCCGCTCCCCGCGCGGGGACCTGCTCGCCGGGCTGACCGTGGCGGTGGTGGCGCTGCCGCTGGCCCTGGCGTTCGGCGTCACCTCCGGGCTCGGTGCGCCGGCCGGGCTGGTCACGGCCGTGCTCGCCGGCGCCGTGGCCGCCGTCTTCGGCGGCTCGAACCTCCAGGTCTCCGGCCCCACCGGGGCGATGACCGTGGTGCTGGTGCCGGTGGTGCAGCAGTTCGGCCCGACCGGGGTGCTGATGGTCGGCGCGATGGCCGGGCTGATCCTGATTGCCCTGGCGCTGGCCCGCCTCGGCCGGTACGTCCGTTACCTGCCCACCCCGGTGATCGAGGGCTTCACCGCCGGCATCGCCGTGGTCATCGGCCTGCAACAGGTGCCCGCCGCGCTCGGCGTCACCGACGCGCACGGCGAGCGGGTCTGGGCGGTCGCGGCCGACGCGGTCGCCCGCTTCGTCGTACACCCGCGGCCGGCGGCCGTCGCGGTGGCCCTCGGCGTCGCGGCGCTGATGCTGCTCGGCGCCCGCTGGCGCCCCGCAGTGCCGTTCTCGCTGCTCGGGGTCGGCGCCGCGACGGTGCTCGCGGAGACCGTCCCGGTCGAGCTGGTCCGCATCGGGACGCTGCCGCAGGGGCTGCCCGCGCCGTCGCTGGGCTTCCTCGACCTCGGCGCGGTCAGCGTGCTGCTGCCCTCGGCGCTCGCGGTGGCCGCGCTCGCGGCACTGGAGAGCCTGCTCTCGGCCACCGTCGCGGACGCGATGACGGTCGGCGAGCGTCACGACCCGGACCGGGAACTCTTCGGTCAGGGCCTGGCCAACCTGGCATCCCCGGTCTTCGGCGGCATCCCGGCGACCGCCGCCATCGCCCGCACCGCGGTCAACGTCCGCGCCGGGGCGTCGTCGAAGCTGGCCGCCCTCACCCACGCGGTCGCCCTGGCCGGGATCGTGCTGGCCGCCGCGCCGCTGGTCGGCCGGATCCCGCTCGCCGCCCTGGCCGGGGTGCTGCTCGCCACCACCGTGCGGATGGTCGAGGCCGGCTCGCTCTGGGCCCTCGCCCGGGCCACCCGGGGCGACGCCCTGGTGCTGGTGCTCACCTTCGCCGTCACCGTTATCTGGGACCTGGTTACCGCCGTCGCGGTCGGCGTCGGCGTGGCCGTCGTCGTCGCGCTGCGCGCCGTGGCCCGCAGCGCCAAGCTGGAACAGGTCCCGCTCGACCCGGGCGAGCACAGCGCCGAGGAGCACGCGTTGCTCGCCGAGCGCATCGTGGCCTACCGGCTGGACGGGCCGCTCTTCTTCGCCGCCGCGCACACCTTCCTGCTGGAACTTTCCGACGTCGCCGACGTCCGGGTGGTGATCCTGCGGATGTCCCGGGTCACCACGATCGACGCCACCGGCGCACAGGTCCTCGGCGACGCGATCCGGCGGTTGCGGGGGCGCGGGATCACCGTGCTGCTCTCCGGCGTCACCCCGGGCCACGACCAGGTGCTCACCACCCTCGGGGTGGCCGAGGAGTTGCGACGCGACGGCCTGGTCTTCCCGGACACCCCGGCCGCCATCCACCACGCCCGCCGGCTGGCCCTGCCCGGCGCCCGCTGAGCCGGACAGCAGATTTCGGCTGGGTCGTCAGCCGGGGAGGGCGCCGAGGCCCGCGAGCAGTTCCAGTCGCTCGTCGGCCGACAGCGCCGCGTACGCCGGCTCGTCGAGGCGGTTCGTCTCGTCCTCGATGGCCTGCCGCCGTGGGCCGTCCGGCAGCGCCGTGATCTCCTCCACGGTCAGCCCGGCGGCCCGCCAGGCGGCCCGGTGCGCGTCGCCCCGGTGGTGGCGCAGCGCGCCGAGCCGTGCGGTCAGGCGCAGCGCGGGGGAGGCGTCCGCCGGCTCGTACACCGGCGCCATCGCCTGGAACGCGGCGCCGCTGGTCGTGCGCGCGTGCGCCAGCACCCGGCCGACCAGGTCGGCGAGGCGCGGCACCGCGGCGAGGCCGGGCAGGAAGCTCGGGAGGGCGGCCCACCGCTCCTCGGCCGCCTCGGCGACCATCCGCTGCACCGTCAGCGCCAACTCCCGGCCCCGGTCCGTCAGCCGCCACGCGCCGTCGGCGTCGACCTCGGCGACGCCCTGCTCCAGCTCGGTCGTCATGTCCGCGCCGACGTAGACCAGCGCGTCGTCGAGCGCCCGCGCCGGCATCGGCCGGGCCAGCAGGCCCATGTGGAAGCTGGCCTCGAAGCCGGGCTCCAGTCCCCGTTCGGCGTAGTACGCCGTCATCCGGGGCCGGGCGGCCAGGCGCGCCCCCACGTACACCCGGTCGATCACCGGTCGGATCATCCCCGCGTAGCTCACGCCCGGGCACGTTATCGGTCCGGCCCGGGTGCCGGCCACCCCGTGGTGGCCGGCGTCGGGCTCACTCCGGGACGCGGCGGTAGGCGCCGTCGCTGGCCGAGGTCGCCATCGAGGCGTACGCGCGCAGCGCCGCCGACACCGGCCGCTGCCGGTCGGTCGGCGTGTACGGCCTGTCGCGCTTCTCCTCGGCGACCCGACGGGCCGCCAGCACGTCCTCCGGCACGTTGAGCTCGATCGACCGGCCCGGGATGTCGATGACGATCTCGTCGCCCTCCCGCACCAGCGCGATCAGCCCGCCGGACGCCGCCTCGGGCGAGACGTGCCCGATGGACAACCCGGAGGTGCCGCCGGAGAACCGCCCGTCGGTGAGCAGCGCGCAGGCCCGGCCCAGCCCCCGTCCCTTGAGGAAGGAGGTGGGGTAGAGCATCTCCTGCATGCCCGGGCCGCCCCTCGGCCCCTCGTAGCGGATGACCACCACGTCCCCGGCGACGACCTGCTTGTTGAGGATGCCCTCCACCGCCGCGTCCTGGGACTCGAAGACGCGGGCCGGCCCGCGGAAGGTCAGGCAGTCGTCCGGCACACCGGCGGTCTTGACCACGCAGCCGTCCGGCGCGAGGTTGCCGTGCAGGATGGCCAGCCCGCCGTCGGCGGAGTACGCGTGCTCCCGGTCGCGGATGCAGCCGCCGGCCGCGTCGGTGTCCAGCGACGACCACCGGTTGGTGGTGGAGAACGGCTCGGTGGTGCGCACCCCGCCCGGGGCGGCGTGGAACAGCTCGACGGCCTCCGGCTTCGGCGAGCCGCCCCGGACGTCCCAGTCGGTCAGCCACTGCCCGAGCGAGGGGGAGTGCACCGCGTGCACGTCCCGGCGCAGCAGCCCGCCCCGGTCCAGCTCGCCGAGGATGGCCGGGATTCCGCCGGCCCGGTGCACGTCCTCCATGTGGTACTGCGGCGAGTTCGGCGCGACCTTGGCCAGGCACGGCACCCGCCGGGAGATCGCGTCGATGTCGGCCACGGTGAAGTCCAGCTCGGCCTCCCGGGCGGCGGCGAGCAGGTGCAGGATCGTGTTGGTCGAGCCGCCCATCGCCACGTCGAGGGCGACCGCGTTCTCGAAGGCGGCCCGGGAGGCGACCGTGCGGGGCAGCACCGAGGCGTCGTCGCCGTCGTACCACCGCTTGGCGATCTGCACGACGGTGCGGCCGGCGTCGACGAAGAGCGACCGGCGGGCGGCGTGGGTGGCCAGCGTCGAGCCGTTGCCCGGCAGGGCGAGGCCGATCGCCTCGGTCAGGCAGTTCATCGAGTTGGCGGTGAACATGCCGGAGCAGGAGCCGCAGGTCGGGCAGGCGGAACGCTCGATCTCGCCGAGCTGGTCGTCGGTGACGGCCTCGTTGGAGGAGGCGATCATCGCGTCGATCAGGTCGATCTTGGAGTGCACCACGCCCTCGATCGCCATCGTCTTCCCGGCCTCCATCGGGCCGCCGGAGACGAAGACGGTCGGGATGTTCAGCCGCAGCGCGGCCAGCAGCATGCCCGGGGTGATCTTGTCGCAGTTGGAGATGCAGACCAGGGCGTCCGCGCAGTGCGCGTTGACCATGTACTCCACCGCGTCGGCGATCAGCTCGCGGCTGGGCAGCGAGTAGAGCATGCCGCCGTGGCCCATCGCGATGCCGTCGTCGACCGCGATGGTGTTGAACTCGCGGCCCACCCCGCCGGCCTCGGCCACCGCGTCGGCGACCAGGCCGCCCATGTCCTTGAGGTGTACGTGACCGGGGACGAACTGGGTGAAACTGTTGGCGATGGCGACGATCGGCTTGCCGAAGTCGTCGTCGGTCATCCCGGTGGCCCGCCACAGGGCCCGGGCACCAGCCATCATCCGACCGTGCGTGGAGGTCTTCGACCGCAGCTCAGGCATGCGTACCAGTCTGGCACCGCCACCGGGGCGCCCGGCGGTCGTGCACGCCGTGTCCCAACAGATGCACACCCGGTCCCCCGCGGCGGGCGCTCATCCGGCACAGTTGAAGACGTGCACTTCCCCCCGGGCATGCTCGCCGCAGCGGTGCTGAGCGGGCTCGTCGCCGCGTCGGCCACCGCACTGCTGAGCGCCGCGGCCCGGCGGCGGTCCGCGGCGCACCGGCAGGCGTACGTGCTGCTCGCCGTGGCCGGCGCGGTCGCGTTGGTCAGCCTGCTGATGGGGGTCACCGTGGCGCTCGCCGCCACCGAGCACTGGGCGCACGGGACGGGTCGGCGCACCGGCTGGGCCTCCGTGGTGTCGATCGGCACGGCGGTCAGCGGCCTGCTCTTCTCCGCCGGGCTGCTCCGGCTCCCGGGCGTGGCCGCGACGGCGGCGGCCCTCGTCCGGCTGGCGCTCGACGGCCTGATCATGGCGGCCGCGCTCTGGTTCGTCGGCTGGGTGCTCTTCTCCGAGCCGACCCGGCTGCTCGGCGACGCCACCCCGGTGGCGTGCGTGCCGATCCTGCTCGCCACGATCAGTGCCGCGCTGACCGCCGGGCTCGCCCTCATCGTGGCCTTCCGCGCCCCGCCGCCGCGCCGTCGGCTCGCCGCGCTCGGCGCCGGGGCCACCGCGGTCACCTGCGGCGGCCTCGGCGTGTCCACCGGGCTCTGCCAGGCTGGGCCGAGCATGGCCCTGACCGGGGCGGCGGTGCTCGCGGCGGGGCTGCTCACCGGCGCGCTGGCGGTGCGCCGGGTCGACCCGCCGGGTCAGGTCGACCTCGACCTGATCCGCCGCGACAGCGAGTACGCGGTCATCCCGATGTTCGCCATGGCCGCCTCGGCGATGTACCACCTGCTCCAGGACGGCCGGTTCGACGCGCTCGGCATCGTCGCCGGCAGTGTGGAGGGCTTCGCCCTGGTGGCCCGGCAGTACCTCACCCTGCACGACGTGCGCGGCTACGCCAGCCGGCTGGCCGAGCGCGAGGCGCACTTCCGGGAGCTGGCGCACACCGACCCGCTGACCGACCTGGCCAACCGGCGGGGCCTGCTGCGGGCGCTGCACCGCTGCGCCGAGGCGGGCATCCCCTGCGTGCTGCTCGGCCTCGACCTCGACGGCTTCAAGAACGTCAACGACATGCGCGGCCACGACGTCGGCGACGCGGTGCTGGCCGAGGTGGGCCGGCGACTGCGCGCCAACCTGCGTCCCGGCGACGTGGCGGCCCGGCTGGGCGGCGACGAGTTCGCGGTGCTGATGCACGGTCGCCCGGCCGAGGCGGACCGGGTGGCCGAGCGGCTGCTGGGGGTGCTCGGCCGCGCGTACGACCAGCCGGACGGGCCGGTCTTCCTCTCGGTGAGCATCGGCGTGGCCGGCTGGGCCGGGGAGCCCGACGTCGAGCTGCTGCTGCGCCACGCCGACCTGGCGCTGCGCTACGCCAAGCAGCGCGGCAAGAACCGCATCGAGCGCTACGACGCCACTTACGACCAGCTCCTTCGCCGCCGCACCACCCTCGAACACGAGTTGCGCGGGGCCATCGAGCGCGACGAGCTGCGGCTGGCGTTCCAGCCGGTGGCCTCGCTGCCCTCGGTGCGCCCGGTCGGCGCCGAGGCGCTGCTGCGCTGGCACCACCCGGAGCTGGGCAACGTGCGGCCCGACGAGTTCATCCCGCTGGCCGAGGAGTGCGGGATGATCGCCAAGCTCGGCGCCTGGGTGCTGCACCAGGCCTGCTACCAGCTCTCCCGCTGGCTGGCCGACGGCCACGACGTCTGGGTGTCGGTCAACGTCTCGCCGCGCGAGCTGCACGCCCCGGAGTACGTCGTCCAGGTCGCCGAGGCGCTGCGCGCCCACCACGTGCCGCCGCAGCGGCTGGTGCTGGAGGTCACCGAGCACGCCGTGGCGACCGACCTGGACGAGCTGATCCGCCGGCTGACCGCGCTGCGGCTCACCGGGGTCCGGATCGCGCTGGACGACTTCGGCGCCGGCTACTCGTCCCTCGGGCAGCTGCGCCGCCTCCCGATCGACATTCTCAAGATCGATCACAGCCTGGTGGCCGAGCACGAGCCGGTCCGGCCGGTCGGCCAGGACGGTCCCGCCTTCGCGCCCATGGTCGACATCGTCATGCGGCTCGGCCACCAGCTGGGTCTGGAGGTCATCGCCGAGGGGGTGACCACGCCCACCGAGCTGGCCGCGGTGGTGGCCGCCGGCTGCCGCTTCGGTCAGGGCGCCCTCTTCGGCTGGGGCGTGCCGGCGGAGCACCTGGAGGCGATGCTGGAGGCCGCCACCTCGCCGGGGGCGCGCCCCCCGTC
>NZ_JAMOKF010000013.1 GCF_023656545.1 Micromonospora phytophila
AGACGGCATGCTTGATCTGGTCCCACTGGGCGAGGGTGGCGCCCCAGCGGCCGGTGGCGTACACGCCGAAGTAGGGGGCGGGGCCGTCCGGGTAGACGTGGGTGAAGCGGCAGGTGACCACACCGGTCGCGGCGACGGCGCGGAGCGCGTCGCCGGCCGCGGCGAGCACGGCGGCGCGTAAGGCGGGGAATCGGTCCCAGGTGCAGGCGGTCTCGAACGTCTCCACGATCATCGACCGGGCGGCGAGTGCGTCGCGCTGGTACGGCATCCGCAGGAAAGCCGACCGCCAGGCGTCGGCGGCGGTCCGCTGCCGTGGGCCGGAGGAGTCGTCGCCGCGGGGCGGCTCCGGCAGGGTTCCCCCGTGGTCGCGGCACAGCTCGACGGCGCGGTCCAGCCACGGTGTGACCGGATGGTCGGCGGACTCGAATCCCAGGACGAGCACGCCGCCGGTGGTGGCGGCGCCGGCGTTGAGCAGCGCCTCGGCGGGGTCGAGCAGCCGGCAGTTGCTCGGGTGCAGCGCGGACTGGGCGATGGCCCGGGTGGCTTCGACCGCCTCGTCGTAGTCGGTGAAGTGCACCGAGGCGTCCGCCCGCCAGCGCGGCCGGTCCTGCAGCCGCATCCACGCCTCGGTGATGACGCCGAGCGTGCCCTCCGAGCCGAGGAACAGCCGGTCCGGGGACGGCCCGGCGCCGGAGCCGGGCAGCCGGCGGGACTGGCTGGTGCCCGCCGGGGTGACCACCCGCAACGACTCCACCAGGTCGTCGATGTGGGTCAGGACGGTGGCGTAGTGACCGCCGGCGCGGGTGGCCAACCAGCCGCCCAGGGTGGAGAACTCGAACGACTGCGGGAAGTGCCGCAGCGTGAGGTCGTGCCGTCGGAGCTGGTCCTCCAACGCCGGGCCGAACACACCGGCCTGGATGCGGGCCGCCCGGCTGGTCGGGTCCACCTCCAGCACCCGGTCGAGGCGCCCGAGGTCGAGACTGACCGCCGCGGGATACGCGTCGTCCAGCCGCGGCTCCACGCCGCCGACCACTGACGAGCCGCCGCCGTAGGGGATCACCGCGATGTCCCGGCCCGCGCACCAGTCCAGCACGTCGACGACGTCCTGCTCGCTCGCCGGCCGGACCACCAGGTCCGGCGGGTCGTGAACCTCCCCGTGCAGGTTGCGGACGACGTCCCGGAACGCCTTGCCGTGGGTGTGCGCCGCCCGGTCGGCCGGGTCCGTCGAGCACAGCCGGGCGAGCGACGTCGGCGGATCGACCCGCGGCGGGCGCAGGCCGAGTTCGGCCACCGGCGGCGCGACATGCTCGGTCAGGTCGACGCCGGGCAGCAGGGTACGCACCCGGTCGGCCAACGCGGTGGCCTCCGCGCCGGTCACGGCGTCCTCGACGTGCCCCCAGCCCCACCACGAACGGTGTTTCCCGGCCATGCGGCCTCCCCGCCGTCCACCATCGCCAGATCGATCCGCCGGTAACGTACTCGACGGCCGGCACTCCGTCGATGCCGTCGTGGCAGGCGCGGACTGCCGGCGCCGCGAACCGGCATGGGGCTGGCCTTCCCGACGGTCCCCGCCTACCGGTTTGCGGTACCGCACGTTCGCGTCCGCAAGCCGAAGGCCGGTGGCGCGCAGGTTGTCAGTGGCGACGGTTGCGGATCTCACCGACGATGATCGTGCCGGAGGACGCAGCATCCCCAGCACCACCAACTAATACGGCAGCCGCCAATCGGGATCATGGTTGAAGTTTGAGGCTGAGCCGTCGTTTGGTAGTGGGCTCGTCGGGCTTGGGCTTGATGGCGCCGGCGACCGCGAGGGCGGTGATCAGCCCGACGCCGAGCCACGCCCAGCCACGGTCTGGTCCGACTAGCGCCTCGGCTGTGCCGGCCGTCGTGGGGTTCGGCACGAGCAGGGCCGGCCCAGAGTCTCGTAGCGGCCCGACCGAGATCAGCACACCCCAACACCAAGTGAGCCCGGCATAGCTGGCCCAGGCCAGCCACCCCGCACGAGGCGACCATCGCCAGTGCACGCCCACCACAACGCCGATTAGCGCCCAACTCACGCACGTTACCAAGCCGCCGACGGCGGCCAACACGACGCGACCGTCGGCAAGCGTGGCGAGGTCAAGAAACCGCTTGTACTCCGGATTCGCCCGCAGGGTCAGCACAGCCAACGGCGCGACGATGAGGGTCCCGGCGAGACCGGCCGACAGCCCCACGACGCCGGCACGACGCCACGCCACCGCCATCGGGTGTTTGGCTGCGACAACAAACCCCATCGGGATGGCCGCCAGTTGGACGCCGTAGTGCCCGGCCGTGTAGAGATTCGCCAGCGCGGGCAAAACATGTCGGTCGGCGTCCGCGCTGTGCGCTGTCGCCTGCAGGTCGAACATCGCGTTCTGCGCCCACAGCACGTCGAAGCACCCAGCGACGAGCAAGATTGCACCGAACGCTGTGGCGATCATCAGTCGCACAACGCACCCTAACGATTCGATGTCCCGAGCGGCAACGCTGCCCGCCTGGTCCTGTCGCTATTGCCCGCCCTGTCCACAACGCACCATCACGCAGTCGCCGCCTCGCGTTCAGTCGCCTCCATCAGCAACATCTCAAACGGCGGCTGCCGCACTAACCGTGCCGGACCGGTTACACCGGAAACCCGGCACTCTCACCCGCGCTGGAGTAGCAGGTGGGAAGATGCGCCGATGCCGCTGACCTTCCCGTCGCACCCGGGTGTGGTACTCCCGCTCAAGCTCTGGCGACCCCGCTGGTTCGACGGTGTCGCGCTGACGACCGGGGCGGTCGCACCCGACGTCAGGTACGCGCTCCTCGGGGTCGGACCGGAGTGGCAGAGCCACACTCTCACCGCGCTGGTGTGGTGGTGTGTGCCAGTGGCGCTGCTCGGCGCGTGGCTCGTCCGCGCCACCGTCGCGACCCTCGCCGCCCACCTACCCCACCTCGGCCCGTTCGCGCTGCGCGACTACGGGGTGCTTGCCACAGTGCGCCACCCGTGGCAGATCACCGCCGGATCTGCGCTGCTCGGCGCGGCCACTCACATCGGCTGGGACCACCTCACCCACACCGCGGCATGGCTGCGCATCGTATTCGGCATCGACTGGGATTCGGTCAGCGAGGTCGCCTGGTGGACGGTGTCGGACATCCCCAGCAGCCTCGTCGGCGCGCTGGTCACGCTCGGCGTCGCCGTCGTGATCGGCCGCCGCCGGCTGCTTCGCGCCTGGCACGGCAACCCACCGCCAGTCCGCACCCGCTCGATGGTGTTCTGGCCCGTCGCGGGCGCCGTCGCAACCATCGGGTACGCCCTGACCCCGGTGTTGCCAGCCGCAGGGTTGCCATGGGCGACTGTCGTGCGGCTGCTGTGCGTCACGGCCGGGGCGCTGCTCGTCGCCGCCGTGGCGGTGCAAGCAGTGAACGCCAAGATCACCTTCCCCGCTGAGACACCCACGCTGGCACGTGGGAGCCGTTCGGAAGTGCCACCCTCGTCGCCAAACGCCTCGCCGCCGCGATGAACGCTGCCCGATCGCCGCAGCGGTACGCTGCTGCGCTGCTGCATGGACGGTGGAGATTCGGCCGTTGCAGCAGCCGACCTGGGCGTTGCTCTTCGCGATGTCGGCGCCAGGCAGAATGAACGGATGGCAAGCTCGGGAGTCGTTCGGACCTATCACACCGACGAGGGTTGGGGCATCATCGACGGGCCGGGTGTGCCCGGCGGGTGTTGGGTCCACTTCTCGGTGATCGCCATGAATGGACTCAGGCAGCTAGCCGCCGGGCAGAGGGTCTCGTTCCTGGCCGAGGCTGCGACCCAGGACGGGTTCGCGTACCGGGCGGTGAAGGTATGGACGGGCGATACCGAGCCAGCCGACCGACGACGGACAGGCACCGAATCCCACGCCTTCCACAGCACCTTGACGCTGACGTTCGACGAGCCGCCGGAGCCCAGCGGGCGCTGACAGCGAAAGCCGCTCTCCGGCTCCGCCCTCGGCTGCGCGCGGACAGGTCCCACGACCTGCCGAGCGCTTCGCGGCAGGTACGGATGCTCAACTGGGGCCAGGCCGCCGGAATCGGCGGAACCCTCATCCCCAAGAGGGATTCCGGCTCGGCAGCCACTCCCCAAACAGCGACTCGTACTCCTCATCGGGTTCGACAGTGAGGATGAAATCAGGTGTGGTACTGGCCACCGCATCACGCAAGCGGGCCAGGAGCACGGGCACAGTCGCCAGGTCCAGCGACAGTGCTGACGCGAGCTCGATCCGCTGAGCGCCAATGCCGGGCTGGTCCCTGAGCTCGTCGCGCTGCAGGTGCTCTGCGGCGGATTGCATGATCATCAGATCACCGCCGCCGGAGAACTTCACGCAGTCTTGCCAGGACGGTAACCCGACCATGACCTCCAGGGCTTCGCCGAGGTTCCGGCCGATGAGACCAGCCTGCCCTTCGGAGCTGGCGTACAAGACTGGTCGCGTTGACCGGCGTTCACCGCAGAGGAAGAACGTTCCGCCGGTGAAGTCACCGGCTATGCCTTCCAGGGGCTGCCCGGACGACAGCCTGACAGGCTCCCCGTGATCACCGCGCGTGAGGTCAAACTCGCAGACCTCCCACAGCAGTTCGGCGAGACGCAGGTCTTGGCGAACCACCTCCAGGATCTCGTCGTCGCTTTTCACGCGGCGCACGCTAGCAGGCCGCCGGGCCGGCCCGTCTTCGGCTTCACGGCCACCTCCTTCGAGGACATGCCCATCCGCTGGACCCCCTGGCTTGTCCGGGAGCCGACGATTGGCAGTGGCTGCGTTCTGCGCACGATCACGCGCGAGCCTCGACCCCTCGTCCGAGACAGCCCCCGTGGATTGCGCTCGTACACCTCAAGAGCGGCCCACCGGCAGTCGAGGGACCGTGATCGCCCGGATCTGCCACGACGACGTGCGCGCCCGGCTTGCTTCCCGGGCCTACCTTGAAGCTCGGTGCCGGCAGACGCTAGGTGGGCGGGCATGCAGATCATCGAGCACAGCATCATCGGGACCCGCTCTGCGGTGCTGCGCCTTCGGCGCCCCGGCAGCCAGTTGGAGTTCGTGCTGTTCCCCATGCTTCATGTAGCGAGCCCAAAGTTCTACGCGGCGGTGGCGCAGCGGCTCCGGCAGTGTGACCTGCTCGTCGTCGAAGGCGTCAGCGGGCGTTCGGTACTTGGATGGGCCATCACACTCACCTACCGGGTCATGCCAGCCAACAAGCGTTCCGGACTGGTGGTCGACAACATCGCGTACCGGTCGCTCGGCGTGGAGCTGATCAACCCGGACGTGACGACGGCGGAGTTCGCCCAGGGCTGGCGGGCCATGCCGCAGCGATACCGGCTACTGATGTGGTGTGTCATTCCGATCGTGGCCGTCGCGCAGTTCTTCGGGGGCACGCGGCGGCTGCTCTCGCCTGAAGTCGAGTTGAACGACCTGCCTAGCGCGAAGGACGAGATGTACTCGGACAGTGAGTTCTCTGAGCACTTCGAGCGCACGTTCGGCGGCCATCGGGATGAGCGGCTACTTGCCGCGCTGTCCGAGCTGGTCCGTACGCGTTCGTCGGAGCGGATCGACGTCGCGGTCGTCTACGGTGCCGGTCACGTGCCAGCGATCGTACGGGGACTCTTGGACCGGCATGGCTACCGCCCCCGGAAGGCCGAGTGGCTCACCGTGCTGGACGCATGAGCGGCATCGTCCTCCGCGGCCGACCAGGCGTGGCTCTCAGCCATCACCTGCCGTTGAAGGAATCGCACACCGCAGCATGATTTCTCGCGAGTCGCGCCGTCCATAGTGGCTCCGCGTAGACCCGGCGGCCCGTCACTGGCGCAGCCGGCGGGAGCACTCGCCGTCGTGGTCGGCGCGGAGCAGGCAGCGTCGACCGCCGGGCAGCAGCAGGTCGCAGAAGACCCGGTGGCGGAGAAACTGCCGGTCCTCCTCGGAGACGGTCATCTCCCCCGGGTCCATCATCGGCAGCACCGTCATCCAGCGGCCGACGACCCGGGCCAGACGCTGCGCGGCGGGCAGGTCGGCGGCAAGGACGGGCAGGTGGATGACGTACCGCTGGGTCATCGGTGACCACCCTCGGCGCCGCCAGCGCGGGCCTGCGCGGACTGCCAGCGGCGCAGGGCGTCCTTGACCAGGGCAGCCTCCCGGCGGCTCTCGGCGAGGGCGGCGTAGACGGCGGCCATGTCGACGGCGACCCGGTCGAGGAAGGCGTACACCTCGACGGGGGCGAGGCCGCGGCGTCCGAGCCGGGCGGGCGGGAAGCGGCGCTCGCGCACCTGCCAGGGCAGCAGGCTGGTGTACGCCGTGGAGCGGTAGGTCACGCCACCGCTCGCCGGGGTCGGTCTGGAGTTTCGGACGCTCATGGCTGGCTGCCTTCCTGGTCGTGGATGGGGCGGGCCCACCCGCCCTCCCCGCACGGGCGGACCCACCCCGCCCTGACACCGCAGCTCCACTCAGCGGTACGGCGCCAGGGCTGCTCGACGGGGATGTGATCGGGTGGCGCGGCGGCCGGTCGGGGGAATCGCCCGGCCGCCGTGCTGTGGTCATCCTGTGACAGTTCGGAGTGAAGGCGCAACGTTTCACGCCGCGATTTCCCGGATGTGCATTGACTTTCTTTGCTGAACCACGTAGGAGTTGCGGGAGAGCATCACGCAGTGTTGCGCCACGGAATCAGGGAGTGTGCAGGTGGCCGAGGACATCGGATCGACCGTGCCCCGCCGGCAGCTCGGCCGGCTGCTGCGGCAGTTCCGCAACGAGGCGGGGGTGACGCTCGACGCCGCCGCCGAGGCCCTCGAATACAGCCGGCAGAAGATCTGGCGGCTCGAGTGCGGCATGGGGCCGGTGCGGGTGCTCGACGTGAAGGCGATGTGCGAGCTGTACGGGGTGTCGCCGGAGATGACCGAGGCGATGCGCGGGCTGGCCGCGGAGACGAAGTCGAAGGGCTGGTGGCACGCGTACGGGGACGCGGTGCCGAGCTGGTTCGAGCTGTACGTCGGCCTGGAATCCGCCGCCGCGCACCTGCGCCAGTACGAGGAGACGTTGATTCCCGGCCTGCTGCAGACGCGCGAGTACGCGCTCGGACTCGCGCGTCTGGATCAGCCCGCCACCAGCGAGGAGGATCGCGAGCGGTCGGTCGAGGTGCGGCTGCAACGACAGGGACTGCTGACTCGTCGACTGCCGAAGCCACCCCGGGTGGACGCCGTCCTCTCGGAGGCGGTGCTGCGCCGGGCCGTCGGCAGCAGTGGCGTGATGGTCGAGCAGCTCACGCACCTGCTGAAAGCTGGCGACATGCCCAACGTGTCCGTGCGGGTGCTCCCCTTCGCCGCCGGTCCACACTCCGGCGCGGTGGCGGGCTCGTTCGTGATCCTCGACTTTCCCGCGACCAACGGGGGTCGAACCGCGCCGGAGCCCTCCGTGGCGTACAGCGAGTCGCTGACCGGGGCGCTCTACCTTGACAAGCCCGACGAGCTGGCGGCCTACCAGGGCGTGTGGCACAGCCTGGAGCGGCTGGCCCTCGATGGGGCACAATCGACGGACATGATCAAGCGGGTCATCGGGGAGATGCGGCATGACTGACCTGACCGGCGCCATCTGGCGTAAGAGCACCCGCAGCGGCGGCAACGGCGGCAACTGCGTCGAGGTCGCCACCAACCTCCCCGGCATCGTCACCGTTCGTGACTCGAAGGGCGCCAGCGGCCCGGTGCTCACCTTTACTACGCGGGCGTGGACGGATTTCGTGACCGCGATGAACCGCGAAGGGTTCCGGTGAGGTTGAGCTTCAACGTCAGGGCGCCGGAGACGTTCTGCCACAAGCGTCAAACCGACGACAGCGACGAAACTCCCACAGGCGACCAAGGCGGTCCGCCGCCGCGGAACAGGGACAGCGCTGCTTACCGGTACTGTCGCTGCTGAGCACCGAGGATCTCGCTTCTCAACCCAGCTGCAAGCTCGACCACTTCGACCTGGATCTGAAAGGCGCGCAGTGCAGCGGCCGCCCAGAACCGTGCGGTGGTGAAGTGGTGGGCTGCCTCCTCGTCGGAGAGGCACAGCACCAGCCGCGGCGCAGTCACCAGGGTTGACGCGACGAAGAGGAGACGCATCGCGTCCGCCAGGACCTTATGCTTCTGGGCGGCCTTCGGCGGTCCCTGATGGGCCCACGCTTCGACCAGCACCGTCAGGTGCTCGTCGGCACCGTCGACCTCGACCCGCGCCCCGTCCGCCAGAGAGAATCTGCGCGGCTTCAACACACAACCGAGCCGTTCTCCCAGCAGACCGAGCATGATCCCTTCGGCCTGCCGCTGTGGCGCGCTGTCGCCCGCCGCCGGCTCTGCCAGGACCTTCTGTTGGACGACAGCATCCTCAGGGAAGGTGTCACTCACGATCTCGTTGACGATCTTTCCGCTCGGGCCGATGTAGCGGCGGAGCCGGCGGCTCTGTTCGAGCCTGCGGCACGCCTGGTTGATCGTCTGCCGAGGCTGCACGTCGAGCTGCCGCGCGAGCTCGTCGTCGTCAAGCGGGAGCCGGGTGCGCAACAGCTCCTGCACGACTCGCTCCGCGATCGTCAGTTGATCCACCTGCTCCTCCAAGTGCCTCTTGGCTACAGGTGAGCATTGTCGCGGCGTCACCTTCGCGTGGGCAAAGGCCTCGTGGGTTTCGCCGCTTGTTCCAGGCCGTGGTGTGCTACCCGGTGCACGGGCGATGCCGCCGTGCAGGAAATTTGATCATCAGGCGGCCCAGACGCTCAGTCCTCGGCGTCGTCCAACTCATCCGCGGGCGGCAACATCGACGGATCGGGCCGGACCGGCGCCGGTTTGGGCAGAGCGCCGAGCCCTACCCGCTCCAACGCCTTGTGCAGGCTTCCCCGCATTTCATTGACCACGTCCTCCCGTGCCTGGTGGTAGGCCAACTGGGCAGCCGCGCCGCCAGCCGACCCCGCCTGCTTGTAGCCGCCCCACCACTCTTGGACGACGTAGGAGCCACCGACCCGCTTTAGACGCACAACCCAGTACACCGATCTGCTCTTGCGCACTGTCCAGTAGGTGCCGTCGGCTGTGTAGTTTCGGTACTCCATGCCGACGAACTTATCCGAAACATAATCTGTTCCTCCTCCTCCGTCCGTCCGGGATAGACGGGCAGCATGCCGACGAGTCGCTGCCCGTCTGTGGCATCGGCCTGGCGCAGTGAATCCGGGAAATCCGTCTGAGGCAGGAGGCCCTGCCGCTCAGCTGGCGGCGGGCGACGGTCGATATGATTGCTTATCCGGTCAGCGGGCGTCGGTTGCAAACGCCAGGAATGGGCTGGGCGGTCCGCTCCATGACACGTGGAGGGCTTCCCGCGCCCGGGTACTGGCGACGAAAAGCAGGCATCGTTCCCTGAGCATGTCGCTCTCGTGCTGCAGCTGATCGACCTCGCTCGGCGTGACCTCCTTGGCGAAGGGAACCGCCTTGGCCGTGGCCCCCACCACCGCGACGCAGCGGAACTCCAGCCCCTTCATCGCGTGCATGGTGGCGAGCCGCACCCCGTCAACGTCCGGGCCGGGCTGGTCTCGCACCCGGACGGCCGGAATCCCGGCCCCGGTCAGCTCCTCGTGCACGCTACCAAGCAGCATGTTGAACCGCGCGCAGACCGCGATCTCGCTCGGCTGGACGCCCTGCTCCAGCCACTCCCCCACCCTCTCAACGAGCGCCGCGACCTCGGCCTGACTCGTCGGGTGGCCGTTCGCGTGAGGTCGCTTGCCGTGCAGCAGCGACCGGTAGCCAGTGAGGCTGTCCTCGCCCTCACCGCCGAGGTCCTCGACCCGCGACCCAACGAGCACCCCAGTGGACCAGGACAGGATCTCCTCGGTGCTGCGGTAGTTGATGCGCAGCCGGCTGCTGCGCCCTGCGACGGAGATGCCGAGGGCGGCGAGCGACACCCGGGAGTCGTAGATCCGCTGGTGCGGGTCTCCGGTGATGAACAGGTCGTCGGGGCCGGGCGCTACTGCGGCGCGCAGCACCCGCCACTGTGCCGGGTGCAGGTCCTGCGCCTCGTCCACCACCACGTGGTCGAAGCCGTGGTCACCGAGGTCGGCCTCCCCGAGCAGCTGCGCCGCTCGCGCGCACACCTGAAGGTGGGTGATGGTGCCGGCCGCCGCCAGCTCGGCCGAGAACATCTCCACCGCGTCCCATACCCGGTCACGCTGTCGCGGGCCCAGCGCCGACCCTCTCCCCCGCCGGCTGACCTCGCGGTACTCCTCGCGGCTGCGCACGTCGTGGGCGAGGATGACGTGCCGGTACTCCTGGGCGAGGAACTGCTCGGTCCAGGGCAGCGTGAGCCGTCGGCACACCCGCCGCCAGACCTGCCGCTCGTCCGTGTCCCCGATCGGGGTGGGCGCTCGCCCGGCGAGGGTGCGCACGGCGCGGGTGGCCAAGGCGTTGACCGTGGTCACCTCCACCCGCGCCAGCTGCTTGTCGTCGCCGAGGAGCAGCGCCAGGTTCTCCCGCAGGGCGGCGGCCAGGGCATTGGTGTACGTGGTGAGCAGCACCCGGCCGTCGGCCGAGCGGGACAGCAGGTGCTTGACCCGGTGCAGGGCGACCACCGTCTTGCCCGTTCCCGGACCACCTGTCACCTGCGCCGGCCCCTTGTACGAGACCCGGTACGCGAGGCGCCGCTGCGACGGGTGAAGAAACACCCGCCAGGCGGCGAACGGCTTGTCGAGGATCTCGGCCAGCTCGTCGGGCCGGGTCACCAGCATGATGCGGCTGGTGGTGTTGGCGATCGCCGCAGCCAGGCTCTCGCTGGGCTCCGGCGTCGCGGCAGCCGGCCGGCGTTCGGCGACGAGGTCGCGATAGACGTCATCCGCGGAGAAGCCCTCGGCGAGGTACTGCAAAACCTCGAACTGGTCCTCGGGTAGCAGCGTGCCGAATGCTTCGAGCTGGGGCTTGTCGATGATCGTCCGGACGGCCCGCAACACCTGATCGTCGATGCCGAGGTGGCGCAGCACCGTGTCGGAATGGCGGGCGAACAGCAGCGTCGGCGCCTGCGCCGCCGCCTTCTCTAGCGCCGGCGTGAGCTGCTCGAGGGCGACGACGTTGCGGACCTCCAGTGCTCGCGTCGCCGTGTTGACCGTGTAGAGGCGCTTCGCCGCCCACGTGTACGCGCCGTCGTGCGGGACGACGTTCAGCAGGAGAAAGGTGTCGCTGCCATCGTCGGGCGCCAGCACGACCCCGCGCCAGAAGTCGTTGATGCGGATGGTCCGCATCCGCGGGTCGCGGGCATTGTTCACCGACTCCAGGTGCAGGCCCTTGTCAGCGTGCAGTTCGGCGATGGTGAGCTGCTGGAACTTCGCCATCGCCTTACGCACGCCGGCCTTGACCGGCTTTTCCAGGACGTCGAAGCTCTCCCAGAAGGTGTTGGCGAAGGCGAGCTGAGGCATGAGCAGACCTCCAGGGGTGGTGGATCGACGGCGGCGGCATAACCGGCCACGGCGTGCGGGCCGGTTCCCGCAGCGCCCCGCGCCCGGGGCGCTGCGGGACCGTGAGTGTCGGTGCCGGGAGCTTAGACCATGATCAGCTCGTCCGAGGCGGGCAACTGGGCCTGGTCGTAGAACCAGCGCAGGTGGTCGAGCAGAGCATCCCTGGCGTCGGAATCGGTGAGCACGGTCAGCGGGAACCCGGGTCGAAGGGCGATCTTCGCGGCGGCGATGTTCACACCCGGCAACTGGTTCAGCCGCTGGCGCAGCTCCTCCCGCAGGGCAACATCCCCGAACGGGGGCCGGACGCTCAGGTGCTGGAACACGACCTCGAACTTTCCGCTCGGGTAGATCGCCGCCGGCCAGATGTCGCCAAGTTCGTGCCTGCGATCGCGGGCCATGAGGAAGCAGGAGGTTTCGCCGCGGGTGCCGTAGAGCAGCGTGCCGCCGATCGCGGTCCAGGCCTCGAGCACGACGTGGGTGGCGGTGGCGACCGCCGGTCCCTGCAGGGCGGTCAGCTGCTCGAGGAAGCGTGCGGCGTAGTCGACCTCCTGGTCGGGTCGCGGCCGGGGCAGGCGCTCGGGCAGGTCATCTGGCGTCACCCCGGCGAGCTGCGCCAGTTCCTCGGTGCCGATGCGCTGGGCCTGGTCCGCGCGGTCGTACTGGTCGAACTGCACGCCCTCGGCGCGCAGCAGGTCGCGCGGGTCTTCGGTGCGGTTCGGGTCGTTCCACTGGAAGCCGGACGCGACGGTGCCCTCGACCTGCAGGACCCGGTGTGCGTTCGGGACGGGGTGCTTGGCGAGCCGGGCACCGACAGACACCGGGTGGCTGCCGATGAGCGCGGCCAAATCGCCGTACGTGGTCCAGGAACCCGCTGGCAGCTCGACGAGCGCCTTGTTCATGACGTCCCAGGGCACCTCCGACTCTTCCGCCGCCTGCATCGTGGTGGGGCCCGGCCAGATGGAGACGATGCGGTCGGCGAGGGCGTCGGCGCGGGCGTGGATCTGAGTGCGGCCCCAGCGGTCATGGGCGGCGATTTCCTGGTTGAGCACGATCCCGCTCTGGCCGAGCTGGACGCGCTTCACCGGGAAGGAGCTGTTGCTCAGCTCCGAGTTGTAGCCGGTTAGGGTCAGGTTCCCCAACGTGTGGACCAGAGCTTCGTGCGCCTCACCGAAGTTCTCCTCCGGTCCGAGGTCAGCGGCCAGCATCTGCCGCCATTCGCTGGTGGGAGTCTGTGGCAGCACGTGCTCGATGGTCAGCGAGTCCAGCGCCACCGGCTCCTTGCTGCCGTACGACTCCTCCAGCCACCGCAGCACAAGGTTGCGCTGGTGCGGGCGCCCGTTGAGGTAGTACGGAATCGATGGGACGGCGGCCCGAACGCTTTCGTCAGTGGCGTAGTACTTGCGGCCGGCCGACAGGTAGGCGTGGACCGCCTGGTCCACCGGCAGGCCCCGGTCCATCTCGGTGACGATGGACAGCAGGATCCGGTTGATGTTCGCGGTGGCTCGACCGATCACCAGGCGGCGGACGAAGAAGCTCTCCACGTACAGCATTGCCGAAGCGACCTGCGCGGACGTCGCGGTGCCGTGCTCGCGGCGGTCCATCAGGTGCAGCAGCAGCGGGTAGACCGTGGTCGTGCCCCAGGCGCTCAACCGCTGGAGCCGCCGCCGTACGCCCGGGTCCTGCTCCTCATCGGGATGAATGATGACCCGCAGCAGGGCACCGAGGCGACTGAACCGCTGCACCTCCGCCTCAATCTCCTCTTCGGACCGCAGCCGCTCAAGCCGGGTTTGCTGCGCCGCGTAGATGTCGGTCTGCTTGATCCGCGGGTCGCGGTGCACCAGGTCGAGCCAGAAGAGCAGCTCCAGCTCCGCCGACGTCAGCCGACTCTGCAGCGGCAGCCACAGGGCCTGGTAGACCGTCTCGCCCCGGGTCGGCAGCCGCATGAACAGGTAGTTGCGCAGCAGGTCGCCCTGGGTGAGCTTCAAACCGGTGTTGTTCAGCGACTCGAATATCCGGTAGACGTTGTCCCCCGGCTGCGCGGTGACCGACACCAGTGCCAGGCCCGTGATGACGGCGCTCTCGATCCGCTCGATGTCCAGCGGGTCGTCCGGGTCGTCGGCTGCGGCGAGCTGGGTGGCGAAGAACTGGTAGGCGACACCCACGGAATCGACGCCCCCGGCCTGGGGGGTGGATTCCAGACAGGCCACGTAGGCGTCCCGGTCTGCCTGGGTCGGAACCAGCTTCCACCGGCGCTGCCCCTGCTCCCAGGGGTTCGTCAGGTACTGCCGGTTGAGACGGTCGCGGTGCTTCGGGTCCTCGTGCTGCGCCCGATGGTCGCGAATGGCGCAGAGCAGGATGGTCAGGCTGGTCAGCCGCTGCTGGCCGTCGACCACCAGAAACTCGGCGAGACCCGCCGGACCGTTAGCGGGGCTGGGCGCGAGCACCAGCGAGCCGATGAAGTGCGTGGCGCCCGGTTTGTCCACCCGGTCCTCGGCGAGTTTGCGCACGTCCTCCCACAGTCGCGTCAACTGCGCCTTCGTCCACGAGTAGGTGCGCTGATACAACGGCACCTGATATTGCTTCGTCCCCTCCAACAGACCTTGAAGCGTGGTCTCCGCTGCCGCGACCATCCTCGAATCCCTCCACGTAGGACCGGCACCTGGGGCCGGTCGAACAGACACATCAATGTCGGACGGCGAAACCGACGCCGGCCGGAAACGCCCAGACCCGACAGCGCTGCGGTGACAGCCTGGAAGTCCGGCTGGTCATCGCAGCCGCGGAGTCACAGACCGAAGACCTTCTGGGCGAGGTTCCGCCAGGCCGGGAAGTCCACCCCACCCCGATCGTCGGTCACGACCAACATGCCCTGGTCTCCGCCGCCATCCTCTACCGGCAGGATCCCGTTGCGGGCGTACCACTCCTTCTTGAGCGCCCACTTCGCCGCGTACCGAGGGTCGGCCAGCATGCCGAGGTGCTCCCAGATCACCGTTTCCCCCAAGTCGGTGGTCACGGTGAAGTCAGGCCGGACGGTCCGCCCGTCGGCGCCGGTGAAGGGCGCCTCGTAGTCGTAGGACATGCCCAGCTCGTGCAGCAGGTTGGCGATCAGCAGCTCGCTCTTGCTGCGGACCAGTTCACCCCGGTCGGTGCGGTGCACCAGGCCGCGGTCGACCACGGCGTCACCGACCTGAATGGGGTCCGACGGCACGAAGAGGTTGGTCAGCCGACCTGCGGTGTCGGAGTAGACGGCGGAGCCCCGTTTGGCGACCTCGTCGAGGTCGGCCTCGTGCAGCAGGATCACCTTGCCCTTCTGCCGGGTCAGGGCGGTGTAGAGCAGTTCCCGACTCAGCCCGGCAGCCTCCGCCGGCAGCACAACAACCGTGATACCGAATTCGCTTCCCTGCGACTTGTGAATGGTGATCGCCCAGGCGAGTTCGAGCATCGGCGCGCGGGTGTCGTCGGACCAGTCGTAGAAGTCGTACCTGACTCTCTCGCGGCCACTGAACTCGATCTCGGTCTTGTTGGGCGGCCAGGTGACCCACTTGGAGCGGGTCTGACCCACCACCACACCCAGTTCACCGTTGGCGACGAAGCGCTCCGCGTCCCTGGGGTAGATCCGGGACTGCTTGAACTGGTGGTTGCGGATGTTGATCACCTTGTCGCCGACGACGATGCGTTCCGGGCCGATCGGCTTGGCGTTCCACCGCCTCGGCCCCACCGCCTGCTCGAGGGCACCAGTGCCGAAGGCGTCCTTCAGCGCACGGTTGATCTCGATGGTGCCCCAGCCCCGGCTACGGACCGGTGACAGGATCTGCCAGGCGTCGGCGCGGCCTCCCGCGCCGGGCGGAAAGTAGAGGTTTCCCTTGGCGGACACCATGCCGCCGTAGCTGCGGCCGAACGCTGCCGCCAGTTCCTCGTTGGAGGCCGTCCTCATCTCCTCGACCTCCTCCCGCAGGACGGCGAGCAGGGTCGGGAACAGGTCGCCATGGCCGTACCGAACGGCGCGCAGCGTCGGCAGCTGCTCGCCCGCTCGCAGCCGCTCCCAGACCAGGTCGGCCGCCGGGGACAGCTCCCCGTCGGCGAACCAACTGGCCAGGACCAGGTCATCGCGTTCCTGGCCGACCTGTCGGCGGGGAATGGTGAGTTCGGCGTAGCCCGGCCCGCACCGTGGCGTGCGGGTGGCGATGTCGTCCGGCGCGAGTCGACGCACGATGTCGACGAAGGGACGCCCGGCGCCGATCGGCGGGAGTTGCCGGGGATCTCCGACCAGCACCAGCCGTTGCACGCCGGTGACCGCGTCGAGCAGTGCCGCGAGTTGCTCCTCGGTGAGCATGGACGCCTCGTCGACCACCACGGTCTTGTAGTTCTTGGACCGGGTCTGCACGTCGCCGGTCACCAGGTACCGCTCGGTCCATGGGTCGTACCGCCTGGTCGAGATCAGGAACTGCGCCAGAGTGACCGCCGGCGCGTCGACCCGCTGTGCCAGCTGTACCCGGGCCTTGCCCGTGGGAGCGACCAGGAGCACTCCCCCGGCGGCCACCGACTCGGTGTGCCGCAGCACCTGCAACAGGGTCGTCTTTCCCGTTCCCGCCGAGCCGATGAGAACGCTGATCCGCGACGAGTAGAGCGTGTTGAGGGCCGCCACCTTCTCGGCCCGGGCACGCTCCTCGGCGTCCTGTTCGTCCGTTTGGAGGGTGTCGTCCATGGGGCCCAGCAGCGCGTCGAGACGTACCGCGAAGTCGGGTGCGCCGGCGATGGGAGCCGCCTTGAGACGGCGTTCGGTCTGATCGCGGATGACGTTCCCGACCCGGGTCAGTTCGGCGAGCTGCAGGGCCGGCGCACCGTTGGGCAGGATCACCCCGGTCAGCGGCGCATCCGTGGGCAGGCTCTGCGCGGACAGGTGATGGGCGTCGAGGACGTCCGCCGTGACCGGGCACGGCGCACTGAGCGTTCGCTCCCGGATGCTGTTGACCACGTCGGCCTGAGGTTGAAGTGTGTGCCCGACCGCCTTCGCCCGTTGCAGCTCGTCGATGATGAAGGCGCGTAACCGGCGCGCGTCGAGGCCGTCGTCCATGGCACTGGGCTTGGCCAGCGGGAACGCGGAAGCAAGGGCGGCGTCCGGAAAACACCCCCGGTCGATGACGGCGAGAGGTACGCCTTCGGGCTGGTCGCGGTCGGCCTCATACAGCCGGTACGGGTTGGCGATGATGTCGTCGTCGTGGAGCGCGGGGTCACGTCGCTCGACGACGAAGAACCTCTCGGCCTGATCCTTGGTCAGTGAGAAGCGGCTCAGCAGTTGCAGCAGTTGCCTCCGCTCGGGCCTGAGGGCCTTCCAGGTCACGCGCAGGCTGGGTGTCAGGTGTGTCTTCGCGGTCAGGCCGAGCCGGTCCGGGTCCGCCATCGCCGCCTCGAGGGTCTGCCAGGGATCGGTACCGGAGCCGGAAGCCGCAGCGACCATGTGGGCGAACGTCACGTACTGCGGGACGCCGAGGGCGGCCAGGACGCTGGCGAGGCCGGGACGCGGCCCGCGCAGCTTCCACAGCCGGTTGAGCTGCTCTTCGAGCCAGTCGAAGCCGAGCGCACCCGCATCGTCGCCGAGGATCCGTCGGGCGGCGCGTCCCGCCGCCATCAACGCGAGCAGTCCGTCGATGGCGAGGTCGTGACTGACGTGCTCGGTAACGTACGAGAACGCCTCCCAGCCGCCCTCTGGCGCGAAGGCCAGGGCGTCGCTGATGTCGACGCCCTTCCGGTCGCGGGCATCGAGCAACGCCTGATACGGCATCAGGAAACCCCGCTGCTGGTCGGGGCGCAGCGAGTGCCCGATGGTGGTCTCCCACATCTGCGCCGGGAAAGGCTCCCCTCCGCTGCTGCGGTAGGCCCCGGTTGGCGTGACAGCGGTGACCATCGCGGCACCGACGAGCAGCCGGCGGGAGTCGTCGGTGAGCGGACTGTGCTTGGCGTAGAAGAAGACGATGCTGCGCTCCGGCTGCACTGAGCTGAAGAAGGCGTCCAGGATGGCCCGCTGGTTGTCGCCGTGCATCGTCCATGTGGTGTTTCCCCAGCCGGTGATGGTGTCCACCCGCTCCTCCAGCTCGGGCAGCAGGCCGAGCCGGCGCTCCTCGTTCACCGCCTTGGCTCCCTCTCGGGACATCCACCGGAAGGGCACCGCCTGGGCGGAGTACGGCGGCATCGTCTGCGCAGTGGGCTGGAACGTCGCGAAGGCCGGCGACTTCTGCGTGAAGGGGTGCGTACGCTGGAACGGGATCACCCGAGGCGACATGAAAGTGGCCCGTTCCGCCACGCACGGCGGAGCGTCGGCGAGCGGCAGATCGGCGATGTCCCGCCCGGCGTTGCGCTGCTCATGGTCGTCACGGCGGTTCTGGCCGATGTTCTTGAGCAGCACGCAGGTGCCGTTGCCGTGCGGGTCGGCGCAGACCGTCCCCTTCCAGCCGTTGTCGTGCCACGGAACGCGGATGGAAATGTGTTCGATCTGTGCCGCGGTCTCACCCATGACGCTCTCCTCAGTCGACGCCGCCCCGGCGGCGGTCACGTGCACAGTCGGTGCTGCGGTGCGGTCCGCCGATCGGCGGGGTGGTTCATCGGGACTTGGGCCGGCGCAGCCCGGAGAGCAGGTCGGCAATCTCCTGAGCGCTGGGGTGGGTGGCGCTGTGCAGACGGGTCTGGTCCGCCAGCAGGCGGGTCAGGGTCTGTTCGGCGGCGTGCCGCTGGCCCGCTCCGAGTTGGAGCAGGCCGATCTGGCGGCGCAGTTCCAACGTTCGCGGGTCGTCCGCGCCGAACGCCTCGGTCTCGTCCCGCACGAGCGCTTCGAGCTGCCGCAACGCCTCGCTGGTCTCGCCGAGGAGCGCTCGGCAGGTGGCGCCCCTCAGCCGACAGTGCAGCGCGAGATCAACACGCGGACCCTGCTCCCGGGCCGCATCCTGGGCGAGTTCCTCGTAGGCCGGCCCAGCCCGCCGGTAGTCGCCTTCTTCGAAGAGCGCGTCGGCGAGGTCGCGACGGGCACGCGCCACGTCTTCGTCGGCCCCGCCGAGGACGGTGATCGCTGGCGCGACCGCGGCGGCAAGGACTTCGGCCGCCTGGCCGTAGCGGGACGATCCGACCAGCCGACTGGCTTCGGCTCGTGCACGCCGTAGATCTGAGCGCCCGGCTGCCGACGTTTCCCTCGGCAGCCGCTGTGGTGGTGCCGGCGGGTCCGCCGGCTCATTGGTGGGCGTTGGCGGCAGAATCGGCGCGACGGACAGCGTCGCGGGGGCCGACGTGAACACCCGCCCCAGCATCGAGCCGTACATTCGGGTGGGGCTCACCGTCGACACTGCGTCGAGGATTCCCGGGATCGGCCCGAGCCCAGTGGCGAAGGGCAGCAGCCGGTCGTAGACGGCCTGGGCGCTCACCGGCCGGGCCTCGGGCTTCTTCTGCAGCAGATGCAGCAGCAGTTCCTCCAGGCCGGCGGGTACGTCGTCGCGTACGCCGCGCACCGGCAGCGGCTGGTGGCTGACCTGCTTGCTCCACACGTCGTACGAGGTGGAACCGGTGAAGAGCCGCTCGCCGGTCAGCATCTCGTGCAGCGTGCAGCCCAGCGCGTAGAGGTCGGTGGCGGGGCCGCTGATGTTCGTCTCGATCTGCTCGGGCGCCATGTAGGCCGGCGTGCCGGGCGGCAGCCCGGTGGCGGTGATCTTCGAGAAGTCGGAGAGGGTGGGCGCCGCGGCGAGTCCGAAGTCGAGCACCTTGACCGCGCCGTCGGGTTGGAGCATGAGGTTGCTCGGCTTGAGGTCGCGGTGCACGAGCGAGGCCTGGTGCGCGGCGGTGAGGACCGCACAGACCTGGGCGGCGATCCCGGCCGCCCAGCCGATGGGCAGCGCGCCCTGCTCGGCGACCAGGTCGGCGACGCTGATCCCCTGGATGCGCTGCATGACGAGGTAGGGGCGACCCTCGTGTGAACCGACGTCGTACACGGCCGGGACACCGGGGTGCTCGAGCCGCGCCGTGATCCGCGACTCGCGGACGAAGCGGCGGATGTAGTCCTTGTCCTGCTCGCCGTTGGGGAAGCGGATGAACTTCACGGCCACGTGCCGGTCCAGTTTGGTGTCGTGTCCCAGCCACACCTCGCCCATGCCGCCACGGCCGATGGGCAGGTCATCAAGCTCGTACCGGCCATTGATCAGCATCCCCACCGCGACAGCCCTCCCCGTTCTCGATCCCGCAGCATGCGCAGGCTAGTCCGCCGTCGTCGGGCGCAGGGTCCCGTCCCCGAGACCGACGAACCCCCGCTCGACGATCTCCTCCCCCAGAGCCGTCGCCTCTCGCAACCGCGTCTCGAACGCCATCAACCGACGGAACGCGGCTCCGATCCGGCGCTGCTCCGACAGGGGCAACCGGGGCAGGCGGGTCCGGCGGATGTCGAGGCGGCCCGCGAGGGATGAACCGCCGGAACCCGAACCAGGCCGAGTGGCCCGCAGGAAGCCGGCCAGGAAGTACGGGTCCACCTGCTCCGGGTCGACCCGGAGCAGGTAGAGCCGCGGGCCGAGCAGCGGGCCGCCTTCGGTGGCGACATGGACAGCGGACGCTCGTGGTGCGAGGGGTGTCACCACGTCGCCCGCC
Source organism: Micromonospora phytophila (assembly GCF_023656545.1). Classification (GTDB taxonomy): domain Bacteria; phylum Actinomycetota; class Actinomycetes; order Mycobacteriales; family Micromonosporaceae; genus Micromonospora; species Micromonospora phytophila. Next base: position 20,080 of record NZ_JAMOKF010000013.1, read on the forward strand.
TTGAGGGTGACCGCACCGGGGAGGGGCACGGCCGTCCCGGATGCCGAACGCCCGAGCCGTACGTCCCGGGCGGTGAGCACCGGCACGGGTCCGTCCTCGGCCGTACCCATCTTCATCGGAGCCTGCCGGATCGTGACCGCACCTGTTCTGACCAACTCGCCGACGGTGGTCATCACCGGAACGTCGGACGACGGAATATCGGTCAGGTCCGGCAGCGCCGGCACGAGGGCGTCGACCGCGGCGCTCAGCGCCGCCAGCACGGGTGGAAACGCGGACGATGGCGTGCCCGCGGCAGCGAGGTGCCGTGCCGGCGAGAGGTCGACATCGTCATCCAACAGGTCGATGATCGGCACCGCCCGGCTCCCGGCCGGCAGCTCGGACCCGGCGGAGAAGGCTGCCCACGCCTGGACGGCACCTGCTGGTTCGGAGCAGGCATCGACCATGAGCACCTCGTCGGGACGCCGCGCCCCGTCTGGGCGCTGCATAAGCCACACATCCGGTGCCACCGTCCCGGCCGGCCCGGTCGCCGGCAGGCAGATCACCGCGCGCAACGCCCCGGCTCGGAGCAGGTTGCTCCTGATGCGCCGGCCTGAACGCCGGCTGGCGGCAGCACCCGGCATGAGAATCGCGACCCGGCCGCCGGGCCTGACGTGCCGGAGACAGTGCTGCACCCAGGCCAGTTCCGGTTCCCCCCGGGGCGGCAGGCCGTACTCCCAACGCGCATCGCCGGTCAACTCGTCGTGGCCCCAGGACCGGTCCCCGAAAGGCGGGTTGCACACCACCGCGTCGAACAACTCCCCGGCGTACGCATCGGATCGCAGCGAGTCCGACACGGCGACCCGGGCGTCGCCGGTGTGCAGCAGGAGCCGGGCGGCGGCGATGCGGGCGGCCGTCCGGTTCACCTCCTGTCCTCGGAATTTCCGGGACGGGCTGTCGGCAGCGGCGAGCAGCAGGGTGCCGATCCCGCAGGCGGGGTCGAGAATCGTCTCCGCCTCCGACGCGACCAGTGTGGCCATGAGCGAGGCGAACGCCGCGGGCGTGACGGTATGGCGGCGGGAGTGGACCTCCAAGTAGCGCTCGCACAGGAAGTCGAAGACCGCCAGAGACCCTTCCTGGTCGGCCGCCTCCGCAGCCAGGCGGACGATGGTCACCGCATCCTGGTCCGGCGCGTCGGTGATGAGCGGCGCGAACTCCGGAACGACCGTCCGCGCCGTTTCGACCAGCCGTTCCACAACGACGGCGTCAGGCTGATCAGCGAGGCTCTTCCAACCGGCCGGATCCCGCTCGAGGAAAACCAGGAAGCCACCGAGGTAACCGATCCGGTCGCCCAGTTGCAGGTCGGCGGCACCGCGCAGCGACTGCCAGACCCGGTCGACGGGGGTTAGCCGGAACGGCTTGTCGTGGCGACTCAGCCAGTCCTCAACCTCGGCCAGGGCGAACAGCGGGCTCGCGGAGCTGCCCCCGACGGGCTGCGGGAAGTCGGGGAAGCGCCGCCGCCAGTTACTGACAGCCGCCCGTCCGACGCCGGCGAGCCGCGCAATGTCACCGGCGGCGACAGCCTCCGAGCCCGGCATGATCACCATCCCTGTCCGGAGGTCCGCAGCCGGGCCAGCACCCCGCGGGTCTGCAGCTCCGCGATGTGCTCGGCCGCCCGTTGGGGTGCGGTGCCGCCGCGCACCAGCAGCCCCGCCTCGATGTTGCGGTTGACCCCGGACTGAGTGAGGTTGGCACTGGACACCAACAACACTCGGCGATCGGCGACGGCGATCTTCGCGTGCATCTTGGCGTGGTCCTCGGTCCGCTGCTCGACCGGCCAGTGCCACAACTGGACGCCGGGCAGGTTCGCGAAGGCAGCGGCGGGTTCGGTGCCGTTCAACGCTCCGCCGGCTCCGGCCAGTGTCTCGACCACGATGGTCACGGCCACCCCGCGGGCGACCGCCGCCGTCAGCGCGGCCAGCAGCGGCGAGTGGGGCTTGGCGGAGTACGTCATCAGCAGCAGCTCGACGTGGGCCTCCGCGATCAGGTCGACCAGCACCTGGGCGGTGGCGCGGACCGGCACCGGGTGGGTGCTCGGCCCGCTCCACACCGACTCGATCCGTACCGCCGCTGACCGCTGCGCGTGCCCGGCGGCCAGCCCACGCAGGTAGGCCGCCGCCTCCACGCCCGGCAACCCGGAGGCGCGCTGCGCGCCCAGCACCGCCCCGGCCGCCTCCGCGAAGCCGGGCACCGGGACGGCGTGCCGGACGGCCTGTTCCGGCGAGCCGTCGCCGAGGCGGTCGGCCAGCACCCGCAGGTGTCCCGGGCCGAGCCGGTGCACCGCGGCCTCGGCCGCCGCCTCGAACGCCGGACGCCAGGTCACGGCAGCTCAGGGAAGAGCGCCAGGTCCGGCTTGTCGATCGGTACGACGAACCGCCGGTCCAGGAACCGGTTACCGCGCTCGCAGGTCGTCTCGGAGACGAAGAGGCAGACGTGGCAGGCGGCCCCGTGCAGGAAGTCCGCCGGGTCCTGGGGCAGCCGTTCGGCGCAGAGCGGGTCCGACGAGCAGTGCATGGCGTCGGCGAGGGCCCGCCGGGTGAGCCGGACCAGCGAGTCGTGCTCGGCCAGAGACACCAGGCCGCCAAGGGTGCCTTCGGCGTCCGGCACGGCGGTGTAGATGAGGATGCCGGCGCGCTGTGGGTCGGCCTCGGTACCGGAGTAGATCCGTTCGGAGAGACTCGCCGAGCTGTATCCACACTCCAGGGAGATGGTGCGGATCAGCAGGTGCGACAGGGTGTGCAGAGCGATGTAGCGCTCCCCCGGCCAGAGGTGCATCGGGTCGAACGGTCCGGCGATGCGACCGGAGTAGCGGTTCTTGCGGAACCGGGCGTACGCGTCCCGGTGTTCCTGCATGACCTCGGTGTACTCGATCCGCTGCTCCCACGCGGCGAGCAGGTCCTCCGGCAGGCGCAGGAAGATGCCCTCTCCGCGTACCTCGCTGGCCGGCACCCAGGTCGCCGCCGCCTTGGTCAGCGACGCGCGGGTGACGAGGTCGGGGTCTTCCGGGTCGGGCGAGTCGAGTCGGGTGAAGCCGACCAGCGCGCGGACTTCGCGCAGCCGTTCGGCCTGGATCACGTCGGCGTAGACGTTCTTCAGCTCGCCAGGCACACCGTCAGGGTCGCGGCGGAGGGTGAAGTCGTCCGTTGCCGGCGGTAGCTGCCCGGCGGAGAAGATTTCCCATTCCGGCGTACGCAGGTCGGGGTAGCCCTTTTCCTCCTCGTCGCCCTTGGCGCCGGTGCGGTGTCGCTCGATCGCCGTCCAGATCTCCTGGTCGCTCCACCTTTCCAGCTCGCGGAACGCCGGCACGACCGTGCGCAGGTACGGCAGCATGTCCACGTTGGGAACACCCTCCAGGGCGGCCCAGTGCTGTTCCACCTTGGCCTGGAGTTCGCTCGCGCCGGTGCGCGGCACGGCCAGGGCGGAGAGGGTCTGCGCGAACCACTGGTTGGACGCGCCGACGACCAGGAGCTTCAGCTCGGCACCGCCGCAGCCCTTCGGGTCGAAGTCGCCCAGGTGCGGCCGGCGGCCACGGCAGCGGGGAAGCTTCTCCGCGCCTCGAGGACCGAGGACCTCCTTCATGTTGCGGCGGGCACCGCAGGGGGCGCACTTGATCTCGACGTTGGCACCCAGGTTGCCGCCGCGGTCGTCCATCTTCAGTTTGGGATGGCTGGCGTTCGGGCAGGCGCCGCCCTGGTGGGCGAAGTGGGCGTACGGGAAGTCGTCGAGGTGACCGGCGGTGCAGGCGAGCACGAACCGGGCGCCGACCGCCATCGGTCTGCGCCCCGACTTCTTGCGGCTGCACACGGTGTGGAAGAAGCGGGCCTCGTGGGGCTTACGCGGCTTGGAGTTCTCGAAGCCGAAGACGTTCGAGTCGATCGGCGCCAGGTCGTCGCAGGCGGTGCAGCGCAGCCAGCCGGGAAACGGCGTGATGGGCACCCCGACGCGGCCGGCCGGGCCGGTCGGTTCCCGGTCGGTACCGTTTAGCCACGGCGCCGGACGCAGTTCCTTGACCGAACGCAATCCCAGCGCCCGCACGGCGGCGAGCAGCCGAGGCTCCACGATCTCCTCCCAGCCGGGCACGACCGAGTAGTTCCAGTCGTCGAGCCCTCGGACCAGGACGGAGAAGTTGGGCAGGTCGACGATCGCGCCGACCCCGGTGGTGAACATCAGGTGGCTGGGGCGGACGGCACCGACCCGCCGGAAGTAGTTGGCGGCCATCAGTTGCCCTTCCCGGTCAGCGTCGATTCGCCCAGCTCATCCCCGTCGGGCAGGTCCTCATCCCGTTTACCGTCGGTCTGCGGGCCGAAGGACCACTCCGGCGTCCCGTACTGCGGGTTGAAGATCTCCCCGCCGGCGGGCAGCACCAGGTTGATCTCGTTCTCGGTCTCCCGCATGGACTGCCCGACCGTCAGGCCGGTCCACCGCCCGCCACCGGCCACGGTCAGCAGACCATCGAGCTTCTGTTGTTTGAACGTCCCCTCCGAGTAGCCGAGACGAGACGAGCCGGTCTTCTTCTTGTTCCACTCGTCGCGGAGCGTGTTGATCCGCTCCTGGAGGTAGTCGCGCCCGCGCGTCCCGCTGATCGCCTCGGCGCGGGCCAACAGCCGGCCGATGACCCGCTGCACCTCCGGACCGTCGAGCGGCACGTCGTGGGCGTCGGTGTTGCGGGAGAAGCTGTCCTCGCCGTTGCGCACGGCCGCGACGAGGGTCGCGGTGGTGCCCCGGTCCAGCGCCCGCCGGGTGTACGGGGTGACCGACAGCGCCTCCACCTGGCGGTAGAAGGTCGCGTGGTAGTACTCAAAGTCCTCGTAGTGGGCCAGGTCCCGCGGCCTGGTCCAGTTGTAGAGGGTGACCACCAAACCGGGCCGCTTCGCGTCGCGGCCGACCCGGGAGGAGGCCTGGATGTACTCGGCGGTGTTCTTCGGCTGCCCGGTGACGACCATCAGGCCGAAGCGGGACACGTCGACGCCGACCTGAAGCATCGAGGTGGCGAGCACCGCGTCGACGGGCACCCGGTTCTCGTCCTGCCGCCGGTAGAAGCTCTGGGTAACCGCATGTAGGGACAGTTTCGGGTTCGACGTGGTCTTGGCTTTGAACGCGTCCCGCATGTCCTCCAGCACGGCCCGCCGTCGGGCAGAGGTGTCGAGCTCCGGGTCGAAACCGTTCTCCAGCCGCTTGAGCACCTCGCTGATGTCGGCGGAGGAGACCCGGGAGGTGAGTTCCTGCACGTTGAGCATCTGCGTGCCGGCGATCCGGTCGGAGAGGCCCTTGCGCCGGCCGTGGCTGCGGACGCGGGTGGTGACCTGGTCGTCGAGGAGACGGCGCATGCCGGCCAGTTCACGGGTGGCGCTGAAGTAGCCGACGGTGGTCATGTACGGGTCGGCCGGCTGCCCGTAGGTGTCGAAGAGGGTCTGCCCGGCGATGAGCAGGATCTCGGAGAGGCGGATCTCCGCCGACTTCATCCGGACCCCATGTGCGCAGACGCCCAGGTAGCGGCGGCCGGGGTTCTGCACGGTGACGGGTACCTGCCGGCTGAAGAACGTGTCGGTGATGTCGATGACCGGCGGCGGGAAGACGGCGAGCTGTCGGCCGAAGACGCCGAGCACCTGCTCCCGGGCCCGCTTGGTGGTCGCCGTGGATGCCACGATCTTCGGCCCGGCCTCGCGGCCGCCCGGCAGCGACCAGGTACAGAGCTGGTCGACGGCCGCCTCGAACAAGCCGACGATGGTGCCGAGCGCACCGGAGATGAGGTGCAGCTCGTCCTGGATGATCAGGTCCGGCGGGCGCAGCCGAACGACCGGCTCACTGGTGACGGCCGGCAGCTTGCCCTTCTTGTTGTGCCGGGCCCCGCAGCCGGTCTTCGCGTCGAGGTCGTCGTGCCGGTAGCCGTGCCGGGGGCAACGCTCCCGGACCCGGCCGAAGAGCATCCCGGCGAAGCCCCGCCAGGGCAACTGGGCGAGTTTGTCGACGGTGGCGATGACCAGGCTGGGGGCGTACCGGTAGATCTCCTCGTCGATGGTGAGGATCGGCAGGCCCTCGGCGGAGCGGGTCCGGGAGAACGGGCAGGCGTCCGGGCCTTCGGCCTCCGGGCAGTAGAGCAGCACCCGCCGCTCGTCCTCGCGGACGGTCAGGTCACGCTCGGCGCGCAGCTTCGACCCGCACCACGGGCAGCTCAACGTCTGCAGGACGTTGGTGAACTTGCCGTTGCCGACCTCGCGCGCCTCCGCGATCTGCTCGGCGGCTTCGGGGAACCAGTTCGGGGACACCCCGCCACCGACCCAGAGCCCGATCCGGAACGGCTCCGCACCCCAGGTGCTCTCCGCCTGCCGACGCAGCACCTCGGCGGCGCAGACCAGGGCGGCGGCCCGCTGGAACTGCTGCGCGGTGAGCAGCCGCAGCGTGTACCGCATCAGCACGGCCACACCGCCCGCGCCGCTGCGGGCGTCGGCACCGGCACCGACCACGCCTTGGAGACGGCGGATCGCGAAGGTGAAGGCGGTCAGCCCGAGGTAGGCCTCCGTCTTGCCACCACCGGTGGGGAAGAAGAGCAGGTCGACGGTGGCGTCCCGGTCGGCGGCCCGCTCCGGATGCGCCGGGTCGGTGATCGACGGCAGATTCAGCAGTACGAAGGCGAGCTGGAACGGGCGCCAGGAGGCGGCTGCGACGCCGCGCGCATCGATGGCAGCTCTGGCCTTGGCGTACGACAGGCCCTGCTCCTCGCGGAGCCGGGCAACCTCGCTGTGTCGACGTTGCAGCGCCATCGCCTCGTTGGCGAAGCGGAAAGCGGCGATGGCGTCGGCGTGCTTCTCAATCTCCGGATCGGTCAGCAGTGCGATGCCGGCCCGGATCCGCTCGGCGGCCCGGCGCGCGTTGAAGACGGCGGTCACGGCGGCCGGGCGCAGTGGCTCCGGCAGGCCAGGAATCTTCGCCTCTTCTTCGTCCAGCCAGGCCTCGTACCCGTCGGCCAGTGGCGCGAGCCGGGTGCGGAGCCGGTCGATGTCGGCGGTGACGAGGGCGTCCATGGACAGTTCCACGCCCGCCAGGCCGCTGTCCGCGCCGACCTGGGCGACGGTCGCCGGCACGTTGTGGGTGGGCAGCCAGGTGGTGGCGAGCTGGTACGCGCACCGCTCGCCCTCGCGCACCGACGGGTGGACGGCGACGTTGCGGCCGGAGGCATAGCGGCGCTGCGACCGGTAGAGCAGCCGCAGGTGCGTCTCCTCCAGGTCGTCACCGACGCCCTGCACCCCGTCCAGCGGGTCGTCGATCGGCAGGAAGACGGCGGCGGCGCCATCCAACGCGCTCGCCGTCAGGGCGGCCTGGAATAACCAGGCCGTGTCACCGTTGCTGGTCGCCTCCAGCTGGGTATTGATCAGGGCGAGCTGCACCACCCGGCGGCCGTCGCGCGGCCGGACCTCGACGGCCAGGTGCACGCCCGGATCGTCCTCGTCCGGCACCGTCAGCGGCATCCGGTAGGACGACTCGCTGTCGAGGCGGACCTCCTTGCGGTACGACACCGGCTCGCGGTACCAGACCCGGCGCTTCTTGCCCTTGTCGTCCTCGGACTCGCGCAGGTCGTAGCGACCCCAGTCGGCGGTCACCGTCAGGACGTCGACATCGCCGGGGACGGCGAACGACAACCCCATAGACGAGGCCCACATCTTGCCCAGGTTCTGCGGGGTGACGACCTCGGGCAGCTCGGCCTCCGCGCCGTCGCCCTGGACGGCGGCGTCCACGTCCGCCACCTCGGCCGCTTCGCGACGGTCGGACCTGGGGCGCTGCTTTGGCCCGAGCATGCCGACGAGGTAGCGCTCGCGCGGTCCCATCGCCCCGGGGCGGAACTCCTCCCGCTCCCCGTCCCACGGGCCGAGCAGGTCCCGCCCGATTAGCTCCTCCAGCTCGTCGCGTACCTGGTAGGAGCTGACATCGGGGAACGTCTGCGGTACGTCGAGCGGCGGGATGAGCGCCTGCTGGTCGGCGTCGTCACTGCCGGACAGCGAAAGTGCCTGTTGCTCGCCACGGGGGTGCGGGAAGAGTCCGCCCTGTACGTCGACCATCACCACAGCCCCAGTTCGCTGGTCTTCGCCTTGCGGCCGGCCTTTTTGTCGTGCAGGCCCTTGGCGACCTCCTCGGCGTAGCGCTGGTGGTTCAGTTCCAACAGCCGGTCGAGAATCTCGCGCTCGACGGTAGAGCCCACCGTGTATCGGATATAAACACCCGCCTTGTGAAAGCCGTGATCGAGCCCATTTGTCATTAGGTCGTCCCACCCGTAGGCGCGGCACACCGCCTCGTCAATTGCCCGGTGGATGCGCTGCAACTCCAGGATGTCCTCATCCCGAGAGTCTGGATCGAAGACCAGGTTGTAAGTCGCGGTAAGCCCAGCTTGCCGACTCAACATCACGTTTCGTCGAAACGTGTCAAGCCGCTCCCCAAGGTCCCGCATTTCCTGGGTCAAATTCGGCAATGGGAAAGTTTCATACACGTCAGATGGCGTGTAGATCGGCCTAGTCTCTAGCTTCGAACCATGATGTATTGCCCACCAGTAGTGAACAGAGCTAGACAGCAGGGCAAGAACAGCATGGTCATCCGAGGCGAAAATGACGTTATTGCTGCTAATAACTTGCGCAGTCGGCACCATTGCAGGCATGACCGACTTGCTAATCTGCACAATCACGATTACTCGGGCCAATCCTGCTGTCGCTTTCACCAGGGCCGGCCGCTTTTCCGCATATTGCCAATACCGTTGCGGCAACGGCTTCCTTAGCACGTAGGAACCATCCGCCTTCCGCCGCTGCCGCTCGGGCTTCACCTTACTTTGAACAATAGCAAAGACTTCTCCGTACTCGCTCGCTCGCTCCTCAGACCAATCGTGAAAGTTGACGACCCACCGACTCGCACTACAATCTGGCCGAGAGTTTAAGTCCTTGCCGTTAAGGAAGGGGAGAAGAACTTCTTTATTACGAGGATCCCGCCGAATGAGAGCGGCTGCCTCCTGTGGCTCCATCGTGAATCCCATACCCAGCACATACAGGCCGAGGAAGGAGAATCCACCGTTCGCCAAGAGACGCTGTGGACTGCCGCTCACGCGCGACCGAGCATCAAGGGAAGTCGTTATACCCGGTACCGCGACCCCGTCGAGGACGCACTTCGCCTCATCGTTAAGCGGCGCTTGAGTTGTCCACAACGCACAATATTCAAGGGCAGCAGACCTTGAGGGCCATGGCTGACTTTTGACAGCTCGCCTAATCGTCACCCCATCGATCGCAAGCCTATCCAACCCGACCTCACGGGTGTCGCCTTGGGTTAAGGTGTTAGTTGCAATGAGGCCGGCTTGCCCCCGCCTATTGAGCAACCGATGTGCGCGAAGCACGAAATAGGCAACCAGGTCACATCGGCCTCCAGCACGATGGCCGCCTGCGACCGCCCACACCAGGTATTCTCGGTAGCTTAAGCCAAACGGGCCAGTGATTTTGGTTCCACCTAGGAACGGTGGATTGCCGATTATGGCATCGAAGCCGCCCTTCTCAACAACCTCAGGGAAAACCAACGGCCAGTGCAGGGGGTTTCGGTCGAACGAGCCGTAAACGTGGTCGGTGGCTAGCCACGTTGCCCGCTCTCGCTTCGCCACCGACTCCTCTTGGCCCGAAGCGACATCATTTGCAAGCTTGGCTGCCTGGAGTGACCCCGCGTTCAGGCCCTTTTCACCCTTGGATGCGTAGGCGAGCGCAGCGCCGACCGCTAGATCGGCGAAGAAGCGGAGTTGGGATGACATCGCCTCCGCGGCGCAGAGAAGTTCGCGTTTCTTGGTCAATGCGGCCATCTGGTCGCCGCCAAAAGCAACCTCGCCAATTTTGCGGCGCTCGGCGGCGACCTCGGTGACTAGCGAACGCACGCCGGACGTCCAGTCGAAAATGCCGCTCTCGTGAAGCTCTCGGCCCTTCTTCGGGTCCGTGTGCATGTACTCAAGCTGATCGAGCGAGGTGATGCCGAGCAGGGAGTCGCCGGCGACAAGGCGGTCGTCGAGGAAGGTGAAGGGACGCTGCGGATCCATGGAGACCAGCCAGAGCGACAGCTTCGCCATCTCCACGGCCATCGGGTTGATGTCCACCCCGTACAGGCAGTGCTCGATGACCTGCCGCCGCGCCTCCACCACCAGCGGGTCCTCGTCAACGTCCACCGGTCGGTCGAATCCACGCTGCTGGTAGGCGAGCGCCCGCTCGTCCCCTTCCCGCGACCACGCCTCGATCAGGTGGCCGGCAAGATAGCGAGCGGCGGCCACCAGGAACGCCGCCGACCCCAAGGCGATGTCAGCGACTTTGAGGGCGAGGATCTCCTTGCTGGACTTCGGCTTCCACTGTGACTTGTCGGCGGTCTGCAACGGCCCGGGCTCGTAGACGAGCGGCTCCAGCGCCCCCTCGACCACCTCTTCGGCCAGGAAGCGCGGCGTGTAGTGGGTGCCGGTGTTGCGGCGAAGTGCCGACTCGGTGACGAAGAGCGCGCCCGGCAGGATCACCACGGGCAGGCCGCGCAGATCCTCACGGATGACCCCTACGAAGGGCAGCAACCGCTCGGAGAGCGGATAGTCGCCGCCGGTGACGGCGAGCAACTTCTTGCGGGCCTCCTCGCGCTCCACCCCGTCCAGCGGTGCCAGCCGCTTGGTCAGCGCCGCGACCGACCCAATCTTCGAGTCCTTGTATTTCTCGGCGAGCGCCTTGGCCAGCGCGGGCACCTCGGACGCCCGCTCACCCAGAGCTTCCAGGTCGGCGAGCGCGACCTCCTCCTCTAGCCCTTCCTTGCCGATCAGCCCGACGGTGACGTCCTCGGCACGGAAACCCTCGAAGGCGAGCAGGCCCTCATAGACGTACCCGATCTGCTCGACGTCGAGGGCGCGGAAGCTGAGCGTGCGGCGCTCGCGCGACCGGCCGGTGCCGATTTCGACGTACTGCACGGCGCGGAGCATGTGCAGCACAGTCCGGTCGTCGATGGTCAGCGGCAGCCACGGCGTGGCCTCCGGGTCGAAGAGCGACCCGTCGTGGCCGTGCATGGTGAGCCGGGGGTGATCGACGCCCCGGTAGACGGCGTTGAACAGGGCGAGCAGCCGGTGCCAGGCGGCGGAGCTGTGCTCCAGGTCCTCCTCGCTGCCCTCAATGACCCGCTGCTCCAGCTCGGCGCAGAGCCGCCCCGCGGAGTACGCCTTCACATACAGCTCGTTGTCGGCGGGGAGCAGCTTGCGCTCCTCGGCGAAGAGCAGGAAGACGATCCGCATCATCACCGCGACCGCGCCGCGGTAGACCTCGTGCGCGTCGACGTCCTGGAGGCCGCGCCCACCGAGTTCCCGGTCCCGCACGTCGGTGCGGCCCATCGCGGCCACCAGCAGTTCGACGGCCTGGCGGACCTGGACGCCGAGCGCCTCGGTGATCTCCTCCTGGCTGCCGAGGCTGGCTCGCAGCAGCGGCACCAGCCGCTCGGCATCGGGGACGCTGAAGAACCGGTGCCGGGACAGCAGCGAGGCGAACGCGCGAACCACGTCGCGCTCGGCCGCCTCGGGCCACGCCACGACGTCGAAGACCGCCGTGGTGGTGACGCCGCCGCGCGGCGCCCAGACCAGGGTCCACCAGCGGCCATCGGTGACCAGACCCAGCTCGATGTTGTGGTGGCGGCACAGGTGGGCGAGCCGGTCGACCGGGGTCGCCGCCCACGCGGAATCACGAATCCGGGCGGTCGGCTGGCTGCCGGCCGGGCAGATCATGCCCAGCATTCGTACGCTGTCGGGCTTGACCTCCTCGCCCGGCTCTACGAGCGCGAACGACGGGCGCAGCTCGGTGTCGTGCTCGGCGACGGTGTGCACGAGCGTGTCGAGGCCGTCGGTGTGCAGCGTGTCGCCCCAGCTGAGCAGCTCACGCAGCACGTACTCGATCCAGGGCTGCTGGCCCGCGGCGGTGTCGGCCTGCCAGGTGGCGTGCTCCTGGCGCAGCCGCTCCCGGGATTTCTTGTCGAGCGCGTCCAGAGTCGGCCAGGTGGCGCGGAGCACCGGCAGGCTCAGGAACGGGCCGCTGACCTCGACCAGGCTCAGCCAGTTGCGGTGCTGCTCGGCGCCGTCCGGTGCGGCGGGACGTCGGAAGGTACGGCTCATCGGATGGCCTCCCGCTTCGGCACGACGAAGACCACGGCCACCGGGAACCGGTGCGGCTTCGGGTCGCGGTAGCGGGCGGCGACGACGTCGAGTTCGCGGTCGCGCTCGACTTGCAGGGCCGACAAGCGTTCCTCCCAGGATTGACGATCCTTGCGGTACTGAGCGAGTTCTTCCTTGCTCTTCGCGGCGACGGCGACGCTGAACAGCGCGTCCTCGGCGTCGTCGTCGGCGAGCGCACCGCGCAGGGTGGCGGCGAACTGGTCGAGGTTGTCGATGATGCGCTGCTGCTCGGCCTCGCGCCGCTGGTCGAGCTTGCGCTTCAGGGCCTCGTGGCGGGTGGCGGCACGCCAGTCGATGGCGGAGAGCAGTCCGTCGGCGACGCGGGGCCAGCGCTCGGCGAGCCGGGCCTCAACCAGGCCGGAGGCCGCGCTGCCGGTGGTGAGCGCCCGGTCGAGGATGCCGCCGAGGGTGCCGAGGTTCTCCAGCCGGCGGAACCGGCCGTGCTCGGGCGCCCAGCCACCGGCGTAGAGGACCTCCTCGTGCAGCCGCACGCCGTCGGTGCCGACCAGCACGAACCGGGAGTACGCCCCGACCAGCACGTCCTCCAGCGCCGGGTCGTCGCTGACCACGGCGGTGACCCGGTGCAGCCCGATGTCCGGGTTGGAGACGGCGGCGCGCAGCAGCCGGGTCGACATGGCGACCAGCGGGTGGTTCAGGTGGGCGAGCACGATCTCGTCCTGCCCCTTCGCCACCGCCGGCTCAAAGGTGACCGGCAGTTGTCGAGGTGGCTCGTCGTCGCGCTGCAGTTTCGCGGTCAACCCGGCGGCAGCCCGCTGCCAGGAACCGGTCAGCGGCGGGACGGTGTAGAGGCCGTCGACCAGGTGCCGGTCGTCGATGTGCCGCTTCAGCGGCTGCTGACGGGCCAGTTCCAGCGCGGTGTCGACGACCCGCTTGACGGCCGGCGGCGTGATGCCCAGCTCCTCGACGGTCTTGTCCAGCTCCGCCCGGAGCCGGACCACCTGCTCACGCAGGTTGGCCTCGGTGGGCAGGCTGCGGGTGCTCTTGGCCTTGCCGGCCTTGTCGATGTCCACGGTGACCTGCTCGCCGAGCATCCGGCGCTGCACGGCCTCGGCGAGCACGGCGTTGACCGAGCCGAGGTCGGCCTCCATCCGGGCCACCTTGGTGGCGACCCGGGACAGGAACTCCAGGTCCGCCTCGTAGGAGTCGACGGCCTTGCCGAAGCCGCTGCCCACGAAGTGCTTGATTTCGGGGGCGGTCGTCTGGCCGTACCGGTCGACCCGCCCGATCCGCTGTTCCAGCTTGTTGGGGTTGAATGGGATGTCGTAGTTGACCAGCCGGTGGCAGTACTTCTGCAGGTCGATGCCCTCGCTGGCGGCGTCGGTGGCGAGCAGGATGCGCACCGGCTGCTTCGTCGGGTCGGCCTGGAAAGCCAGCCGCAGCTGCTCCCGCTCCTCGGCGGGCGTACCGCCGTGCAGCAGCACGAGCCCCTGCCCGGCCAGACCCTCCTGGCGGAGCAGCTCGGCCAGCCAGATCTGGGTGTCGCGGTATTCCGTGAAGACCACGACGCGCTCGTTGGTCCAGTGCCGGCCATCCGGCTTGCAGACCGCGCTGAGGTAGGTGATCAGCTCCTTGGCCTTGGCGTCCGGCAGCGCCTCCTTCGCCTCGGCCCACTGGTACATCTTCTCCAGCAGGGCCATCTCGTCGGCGGTGGCGTCGGGCTGCATGGCCCGGGTCCGGCCGAGCGCGTCGTCCTCGGCCTCGGCGAGCTGGTCGTCGGCGTAGGTGGCGACGTCGTCGAAGAAGTCCTCCATCCACTCCGGCACGTCGTCGTCGGCCGGCAGGACGGCGGGCGCCTTGCGGCTGCGCAGGGTCTCCAGGTAGACGCCGACGGTGTGCGCGAACGCGGCGGGGCTGGAGAAGAGCCTCTTCTTGAGCAGCAGCGTCACCAGGTCGGTCGCCTTGCGTCCACGCTGGGAGTGCAGCCGCTTACGTCGCAGCTCGGCGAACTCGGTGAGCAGGGCGTGGATCTGCCGCTCGCTCTCCGGGTAGGTGACCGGGATCGCGGTGGCGACCCGTTCCACGAAGCGGGGCTTTCCGTCGGCGTCCGTGACGTCGCGCTTGAGCCGCCGGACGACCGTGTCCCGCACCGCGGACTGGTCCGGCTCGACGCCCCGCGCGAACCGTTGGTTGTCGAGGATCTCCAGCAGCGCGGTGAACGACGCCTGGTAGCCGTTGTGCGGGGTGGCGGAGAGGAAGAGCCGGTGGGTGAAATGCGGTGCCAGCCGGCGGATCAGCTTGGTCTGCTGCGAGTCGACCGCGTAGACCTGCTTGGGGGCTGCCGGGGCGACGTGGTGCGCCTCGTCGAGGATCAAGAGGTCGAAGGTGCGCGGGTAGGTGGGGCCGTCGGCGGGAAGCACCTCGTCGAGCAGGCGCTGCGCCTTCTGCCCGCGCAGCCAGGGCAGGCTAATGATGCTCAGCGGGTAGACCTCGAACGGGTTCGCCGCCGAGCCGTGGGTACGGCGGACCGTGGCGCAGCGTTCGGCGTCGATGATGGTGAAGTCGAGGCCGAACTTCTCGGCCATCTCGTCGCGCCACTTGAGGGTCAGACCGGCCGGGCAAACGATCATGATGCGCCGGGCCCGCTGGCGCAGCAGCAGCTCCTGGGCGACCAGGCCGGCCTCGATGGTCTTACCGAGGCCGACGTCGTCGGCGAGCAGCAGGTTGACCCGGGGCGCGTCGACCGCGCGGGCCACGGGCTCCAGCTGGTAGTCCTCGATCGCGACACCGGAGCGGAACGGGGACTGCAACGTCTTCACGTCGGCGGAGGTGACCGCCGACCAGCGCACGGCGTCGAGGAAGGCGGCCAGCCGCTGCGGCGAGTCGAACTTCCCCTCGGTGACGTCGGGCAGCGAGCCGCTGGGCAGCACCTGGCGCCCCGGTTCGACCTCCCAGATGACGTCCAGGTGGTGGCCGTAGCGGCCGTCCTCGACGCTCTGCAGGCTGACCAGGCTGCTGTGTTCGCCCTCCTGCACGTCGCTGACCACCCAGCGCTGGCCGCGTACCGCGACCAGGTTGCCGATCTCCGGCTTTGCCGTCATTACGCTCGGCATCTTTCCCCCATTGTTGGTTCGCCCCACACGAATCCGACCCGCACCGTACGCCCGTACTGACACGGTCACAGTCCACCGAAAGGCTTGTTTGTTCACTTCACAGGCCAGCCGGACAGCAAGAGGATCCTCCCGCCGGCGTCTCGTCAATCCGACTGATCAGTCAGGTACGCGACACTGTTGGCCGTCGGGTCCGTCGTCGGGCTCGCCCCGGAAGAGCAGCAGCTCCACCAGCTCCGGCGTCCATCGCTCTCCGGACGCCGACAGCTGCACGGCGGCCCGACACATGAAGGCCCGGTACACCTGATAGCGGCGGGACGACCAGCGTGGTCCTCGCCAGAGCCACCGGGCTGCGGGGCCGTTCACCGCATAAGCTTCACCAGCGCGTCGCTCCCAGAAGCACCACATCTGCCGCGCAAGCCGCTTGTCCAGAATCGGTGCCAGGCACCGCTCGTCGTCCGTCCTGATGGCGAAGTAGAGGAACTTCGTAAAGAAGGCGGGCCCGAATCCGGGGATACGGCTGCGTTCCAACAACAACTGGTAGGCGTCACGGCCGCCCTGGTCGTCGAGGACCTGGACGGCAGCAGCCAGCCGGTTGTCGATCTCGCCGGGGGACAGCCCGGGAAGAGGCCCTCGGCCGTTCAGGATCCAGGAGAGCCGGGCCGGGCCGAAACCACGCTTGCCCCAGCCCCAGGCGAAGGAGGTGACCAGCAGCGGCAGCCAGGCTCCGCTTCCGCGGCACTCGCGCGCCACGTCCGTCACCGCACGTCGGCTCAGCGGCAGGCACGCCTGACCGTCGGTCTCGAAGGGCAGGTACTCGGCGAACCTGGCCCAGCGTGCCGGCACAACGTCGATCGTGTGCCTGTCGACCAGTTCCTCAGCGCTGAGTGGCCCACCCCCACACCGGGCCTCCCACTCGCGGCGCTGCCGCCTGAGCCAGTCCTGCTCCTCGGCGGTGAGGCCGCCCTCCACCACGCCCCTGTCGTAGTCCGACGCGTCGTCGGGAAGCACGTTCCGGTAGTCGCAGGGCTGCTCCCCCGCCGGGTCGTTCGGGTGCGCGGTCACTGTGCACCGCCCTCGGGGCGAAGTGTGCCGGCAGCCAGGCCGTCCGCGGCGAGTCGCACCAGCTCGGCGCTGAGCGACCCCACCTCTGCGACAGCCGACTCGAACGTGAGGAGCCGCTGGAATGCCTCCCCCTGCGCCCGTTGCTCTTCCAGCGGCAGCCGCCGAATCTGGGCTCGCCGGATGTCGATGCGGGTGCCAGACAGGCTGGTCGTCTGCTTGTCGTTGGCTGAGCTGCGGAGCTGCCCGGCCAGGAACCACGGGTCCAGCGCGGCCGGGTTGGGACGCAGCAGGAAGAGGTGGCCACCCAGCAGCAATCCTTCCGAGGTGATCACCCTCGCGATCAGGTAGCGTGCCGCGGCCGGCACGACCACGTCCCCGACCATCAGTGGAACGCGCTCAGGCAGTTTGCCGTCGTCACGGTCGGACGCCTCGGTACCGGAAATCACATCACGCCCGGTGAGAACCGGTGCGCCGTTCGACTCACCAGCCGTGTCGTCTTCCCCCCCGGCCGACAGCGGGCGGATCGGGCCGATCAGCTCCAGGGCGCCGGTGCGGATCAACTCGGCGATCGAGAGCGTGAGTGGCGTGGCCGTCCCGCCCGGCGCCGGTCGGACCTGCGGCATCAATGCCGGCAAGTCGCCGACGATCGCGGCGAGCCGCTTCGTCGTGCGTACCAGTTGCTCCCCGCTCGGCCCTATCTTGACAGCGAGTTGTCGGCGCGCGGGGGTCAGGTCGACCTCCTCGTCGAGGAGCTCGATCACCGGGACCGTGCGGGCGAAGCCGGCCTCCTCGACCTCCATGGCCGGAGCCTCGGCGAAGGCCCGCCAGGTGGCCAGAATGCGCGGGAATACCTCAGCCAGGTCGCCGCCAGCGGCGTCCACCAAGAGCGCCCGCGTCGGGGCCTGGGCGTCTGTCGCGGCGCGGCGCAGCACCCACAGGTGCAGTGGTACGCCGTGCGGCGCCGCCGCCCCGGGCGGCAGTGCGATCACGGCGCGGAGGTGCCCCCGACGCAGCAACTCCTGGCGGATCCTCTTGCCCGCTCGCCGGCCCGCCACCGTGGGCGGCATCAGCAGGATGGCATGCCCGCCGACCCGTAGGTGGGCCAGAGCGTGCTGAGCCCAGGCCAGCTCCGGTTCGGTACGGGGTGTCGTGCCCACGATCCAGCGCGGATCGTGGCCGAGCGCCTCGTCGCCCCAGTTGGTGGCGCCGAACGGTGGGTGGCAGACCACCGCGTCGAAGGTGCGGCCGGCGAAGGCGTCGGCGCGCAGCGAGTCGCCCGGGATGACCTCACCGGGCACCTCGCGCAGGGCGAGCCAGAGCCCGGCGAGCTTGGCGAGGTCGGAATCGAGCTCCTGCCCGTGGGCCGAGGTGCAGCCGGCGCGGGCGGCGGCCCGAAGGGTGGCGCCGGAGCCGGCGGCGGGGTCGAGAACGGAGCCGCCATCGACGCCGGCGAGCCCGATCATCAGGTCGGCCAGCTCGTCGGGGGTGGCGGAGGGTCGGCCTGGGCCGGGGGCGGAGAAGCGTCGCCACAGCTCGTCGAAGGCGGCCTGGGGGCCGAGTTCGTCGGCGAGGGCGTCGATGTCGGGCCGCAGGGCGGAGAGGTGGGCGTCGGCCCGGCCGGGACCGGGACGTTCGCCGCGTTGTCGGGCGAGCAGCAAGGCGCCCACGGCGGAGAGCGCGGCGGCCGGGGTCTCCTTCGGCGCGGCGAGGTGCTGCCAGAGCCGATCGGCGCGAGACAGCTCCGGAAGCTTGCCCTGGCCGCGTAACCACTGCTCGACCTCAATGAGGTCGAACTCTGGGCTGGCCGTGGTGCCGCCCACCGGCGCCGGGAAGTCGGGGTGCCGTTTGCGCCAGTTACTGACCGCGGCGCGACCGACCCCGGCGAGCCGAGCGATCTCTGCGGCGGTGACGGTCGGTGTCTTCACGTCAAAAGTGTCGCACCCCTGTCAAGGTTCGTCGCGTCTGTTGACAGAGTTGTCGGACGATGCTCTTATTGACGCCGCAACGTTCACAACAGGAGGACAACGATGCGCAAGACCACGACCCTCGCCCTGATCGCCACCGCCGTCGTCGCGCTGGGCTGCGGCTCCGGATCCACCGACACCGCCAGCAGCTCGGGCAGCGGCGATGCCAAGGGCGAGGACAAGGCGCCGAAGACCGCGAAGATCGGCCAGCCGGCCCGGGACGGGAAGTTCGAGTTCACGGTGAAGTCGTCGAAGTGCGGCCTCGCCAAGGTCGGCACCTCGATGCTCGGCGACAAGGCCCAAGGCCAGTTCTGCCTGGTCACGATCAACGTCAAGAACATCGGCAAGGAGCCGCAGACCCTCGACGGAAGCAGCCAGAAGGCCTACGCCGCGGACGGCACCGAGTACTCGTCCGACACCGAGGCCGGCATCTACGCCAACGAGGACCAGAGCACCTTCTTCGAGGAGATCAACCCGGGCAACCAGGTGACCGGCGTCTTCGTCTTCGACATTCCGAAGAACGTCAAGCTCACCAAGCTCGAGCTGCACGACTCGGCCTTCTCCGGCGGCATCACCGTCGCCCTGAGCTGACCCTCCGCCGTCTCGTCGGGGCGGGCGAACCCGCCCGCCCCTCTCTTCCCCAGCCTTCGCAGATCACCTCGCCAGTTCACATAGGAGTGCCCGCCGTGACCGATCCGACCGACCCAAAGCCCTCCGACGAACCGGCCGACGAGCCGCAGCCCGCACAGGAACCGCACACGCCGCAGACCACGCCTCCGGCGGCCGACGCCGAAGTGCCGGCTCCGGACGTGACCGTTCCGTCCGGCAGCGCCCCGGTCGGGACCCCTGGCCCGGCGAAGCGCTCCACCGTCCGCCCCTGGGCCGTCGGCAGCCTCGCCCTCGTCATCGCCCTCGGCGCCGCGGTGGCCATCGGCACGGTGGCCGGCGACGACGCCGGCCCTGCTGCCAGCGCGAACAGCTCGACGTCGGCCGCGCCGAGCAGCCCCGCCACGACGACGGCCGCCCCCACGAGCGCCGCTCCGACCACGGCCGCGCCGACCAGTGCGGCGCCCTCGCCGACGACGGCCGCTCCCCCGCCCAAGCCGCCGTCCTACAAGACGCTGAGCGAGCGGCAGTGGAAGCTCATCGCCAAGAACCCGGACGCGCACATCGGCAAGACCTACGTGGTCTACGGCCGAGTCACCCAGTTCGACGCCGCGACGGGCGTCGACAACTTCCGGGCCGATGTGGCGCACCGGCGGATGGCCGACGAGTACGACTACGAGACGAACACGCTCCTCACCGGCCTGTCGTCCGACCTCGAGAACCTCGTGCAGGACGACATCTTCCGCGCCAACGTCACGGTGCTCAGCTCGTTCAGCTACGACACCCAGATCGGCGGCGAGACGACCGTGCCGCTGCTTCAAGTCGACTCGATCAAGGTCCTCTGACCCCTCCCCCCTTCATGAGACGTCAGGAGGCGTTGTGCGTCCCGATGAGTTCCTCCGCGCCCTGGACCTGCTCCCCGATCCCCTGCACGACCGCGCCGCCGCGCTGCGCGCCTACGCCCGGGTGACCCGCTGCGAGGACTGCCAGCGAATCGGCGACGGCGTACGGCTCGCACTCACCGCCGCCCACTACGACGAGCTCGCCTCGGCCGGCCAACTCCTCGACTCGGCGGAGCGGCAGGCCGCCGGGCACGGCTCGGTTTGCCGGCCGCAGCCGAGCGACCACCAGCGGGGCCGCGGCCGGATCGGCCGCTGGGCAGGGGCGTCCACCGCCCTGGTCGCCGCGACCGACGCCAGCTGGAAGGCACGCGCCGGCGGCCTCGGGTACGTCGTCAGCGACGGGCACTACGGCCTGCTCAGCCGGGGCACCGGCCGGATGGATCCCACGGGCGTCTCGCGAGTCCTGATCAACGAGCTGCGGGCGGTCGACTTCCTGCTCTCGGCGTACGACGAGGCGCCGGCCGGGATGACCGTGCTGTTGGACAGCCTGACCGCCCTGCGGTACCTGCACCGCTGGCAGGCCGGCGAGACCGGTGCCATGCCGGCCGGCTACAGCCTGCGGCCGCGCCGGTGGGCCGCGCAGCCGACCCTGGTGCGCCTCGCCGAACTGGTCAGCCGGCGGCCGGACCTGGCCTTCGCGCACGTCAAGGGCCACAGCGGCCACGCCCTCAACGAGGCGGCCGACGCCCTGTCCCACATGGCGCGCCGCCGGCTCGGCGAGACCTTCGACGTACGCCCGCGGGCCCACGCCCTGGTCGAGGCGTTCCTGCGCGACTGGCACGCAACCGTTCCCCGCTGACCGACATTCGCGGACCTCCCACGCCTGGAGACGATCATGGTTCTCACTGACCAGGGCACCGCCATCCCCTCGACGGTCACCTCGATCCGCTCCTGCGCCGGTCCCGGACTGCGCCGTCGCCGAGCGGGTCTCCTGCTGCTCACCGCCGTGCTGGCGACCGGCGTACTGACCGGCTGCGGGAACGACCCGCAGACCACCAACAGCGCGCCGAGGGCATCGGCCAGCCTCACGTCCTCGACGAGCCCGTCCCCCACGGCGAGCCCCCCTCCGGTCGACCGGGACGGCGACGGGCTGGCTGACGGCGTCGACGCCTACCCCGACGACGCGAAGAACACTCCACAGCAGGTGCCCATCACCGTTGCATGCAACACCGGGGAGGCGTGGGACTCGGAACTCCCCGTCACCCCGGGCGGGGACGGCAGACCCGACTTCAGCCAGGTCTGGCCGGCGAAGCCGACCTCGTGCGAGATCGAGGGCGCCATCACCATCGTCTCCCCCACCGAGAAGGCCGCCTACAAGGCCTCCGGCTACGACGACCAGGACGTCTCGACGCTGTACGAGATCTGCGCGGCGGTCGACCCGGACGACGGCTATGCCGAGGCCGGGTTCGCGGCCAGCGCGGATCAGATCCGCGAAATCAACGCCGCGCTGATGCTCTGCCCGAAGCATCCGTATGCGAAGACGTGGCGCGAGGCGGTCAAGCGCGGCCAGGTCGACGTCGACCTGGAGGCCGACGGTCGGCTCTTCGGACCCGGCACCTTCCGTATCGGCAAGGAGATCAAGCCCGGCACGTACGTCACCACCGACGTCGACGGCTGCTACTGGGAGCGGCAGAACCGCTCCGGCGACATCATTGACAACTACTTCACCAACAGCGCTCTGCGGGTGCAGGTCACCATCCGCTCCTCCGACTACGCCTTCAGCTCCCGGGGCTGCGGCGAGTGGCGCCCCGCCCGCTGACAACCCGGTCGCACGAACGGGGCAGCTCTACAGCCACGGGCAGAACCCCTGATCCGCCCACGACATCAGCTCCACAGCATTTCCCCGCTCATTCAGGGCGGGCCGACAGCCGTGCCGGCCCGCGGAGACCACGCGCCTGGAGACGACATGCCGCTCCCCCGTCAGCCCTCCCCCACGACACAGGACCTTCCCACTCGCCGCACGGAGCCACTGGCCGAGCTGATCTTCGACCGGCTCACCGCCGACGACGTACCCGATGACACCGCCGAGCTGGTCCTCGCCGCGCTCAGCAGCACCGACGACCTGGCCGTCGCGCTCGACGGCGGGAAGACCACCCTGGACCTCGGCAACCCGGGCAGTGGGGAGCCGCCGGCGCAGATCTGGCTCTCCTCGGTGACCGTCGCCGGGTTCCGGGGCGTCGGCCCGGAACGCACCCTCGCCATCGAGCCCGGCCCGGGGCTGACCCTGGTGGTCGGCCGCAACGGTTCGGGCAAGTCGAGCTTCGCCGAGGCGGTGGAGCTGGCCCTGACCGGTGACAGCGCCCGCTGGGCGGACCGCACCAGTGTCTGGCGGGCCGGGTGGCGCAACCTGCACGCGCCCGACCCGTGCCGGATCGGGGTCGAGCTGCGCCTCGACGGGGTCGCCACGCCGATCCGGGTGTCCCGGTCGTGGGTGCCCGGCGCGGAACTGGGCGCCGCGGAGGTCACCGTCGCCAGCGACCGGGGGCGGCACACCGATCTCGCCGAGCTGGGGTTGGCGCGTCCGCTGGAGCTGTACCGGCCGTTCCTCACCGCCGCCGAGCTGGGCCGGCTCACCGCCGGCACGCAGAGCCAGCTCTTCGACGCGATCTCCGCGATCCTTGGCCTGGAGGCGATCACCGACGC
>NZ_JAMOKF010000140.1 GCF_023656545.1 Micromonospora phytophila
ATCCCGTGGGGCGGCGCGCGGAACGCGTAGCAGACCGACCGGGCGGTGAGCGCCGCGACGGCCGGCAGCAGCAGCACCGGCTCGACCGGCGGCGTACGCACCGACAGGGCGACCACCGCGCCGGCCAGGCCGCAGGTCAGCCGGAGCAGCGCCGGCAGCGTGGTGAAGATGAGGTTGAACGCGCCGCCGGCTGGAGTGTCCAGCACGGCCGGTGGCGCGGTCGGGGCGGGAACGGCCGGCATCGGAAGAGGCGTCCTTTGCGAAACGACCCGATCCGGGTCCGCAGGGCGGAGATCGACGCCGGAGAATAACACGCAACCAGGCCGGCGGTCACCTTGAGTGCCCGGCCCGTCGTCAATCCGTCAACGCCGCCGCCGGCAGGTGCGGGCTGGCCCGGTCATCCGGTGTCGCGGGCGGGCGGCCGGTCGTCGGTCAGTTGACCGGCAGGGCCTTCGTCCCGCCGCCGGCGATCGAGCGGGTCAGCTTCTTCCCGCCGGACCAGAACCAGCAGCGCACGCCCCGGTCGCCGCGGGCCCACGCCTGCTCGGACGGGAAGCGGTACGTGGTGCCGGTGCGGTAGCGCAGCATGCCGTCGACCGGCACCTTCGCGTACCGGGCGATGACGGCGCGGCACTTCGCGTGCACACCGTCCTCGTTCTCCTGCGCGTCCGCATAGGACGTGTCCGGGGCGGTCCAGATGCCGGCGTACTCGAAGCGGTGTGGCCTGGTGCAATCCGCCGCCAGCAGGTGGCCCCAGTCGTCCTCCTCCCCGCAGCGCAAGGCCAGCGGGGAGGAGCCCTTCAGCGCGCCCCGGAGGCTGCCCGACCGACCGACGGCCGCGTCGTTGTCGCCGTTGGCGCCGCGGACCGCGTCGAGTTCGAACAGGTCACAGCGGTACCAGCGGCTGCCGCCCGTCCAGCCGGCCGGCGAGGTGGGGGCCACCTGCACCGTCAGTCGGGCGCCGCGCCAGTCACCGCCGACGAACTTCCTGGCCTCGGCGTCACACTCCGCGAAGGCGGACCGCATGGCCGCCGTGCCGACCTTCGGTGGGATGGGACGCGCCGCGAGGTCACCGGTGAACGTGCCGATGTGGAACGTCTCCACCAGGTGCGTCTTCGCGCACTCGACGGGCTGGTGGCTGGTGAGGTAGGCGGTCGCCTCGCCGATCACGTGACATTCGCCGGCCTGCGGCGCGAACTGACGGGGCTCGGCGACCGGCCGCCAGTCGTCGGTCAGGTCGCCGTCCGTGCCGGGCGGCGTGCCGCAGCCGGTCAGCGCCGCCGCGACCAGCGCAGCCGACAGCAGGACGCCAAGGCAGCGTCGCATGTCACCCTCCCCGTGCCCCCGTGACAACCGGCGCAGCATATGGCACCGGTGCCACGCAGCGGCGCGGGCGGGGTGCAGCCGGGTTCCGGTTCGTCGGACACCAGGTGGGCCTTCTGGTCGCGCCGTCGCGCGCGACGGCACCGGCCCGCGCGTCCCGGAGGCTCACCCCAGCCGGGCGTGAAGGTCACGCAGCAGCGCGACCTCGGCCAGATGGTGGATCGCCTCCCGGTTGATGTGCAGCACCAGCGCCGCCAGCGGAAACTCGGCGTACGGCCCCTCCGCCGGGCCGCACGGCCGTGCCAGGCCGTCGCGGCCCAGGCCGCGCACCCCGTCGACCCAGCCGGCATACGCCTCGTCGAGCTGCCGCAGCGCCGCCGCGGCGGTGCCGGCGTACGCGAAGGAGTCGTACGTCATCGGCGGACCGCCGAAGTGGGACGCGTTGCGCGCACCGAGGACGGCCGCGATGACGTGGCCGAGCCGCCAGGCGATCGTGGTGACCGGCGCGGGCTCGGGCTCCGGCAGCGCGAAGTCGATCAGGTGGTCACCCTGCCCGACCGCCATCGGGGCGGTGCTGCGCCCGCGCGGCCGGACGCCCCAACTGCCCGGGGTCGGCTCCCAGTGGTATTCGGCGTCGGTCAGCCCGTCGAGGCGGGGGCGGGCCTGGTGGCGCCAGTGCCGGTCGAGCTGGTCGAGCAGCTCGTGGTTCCAGTCGACGTCCATGCCCGGACGCTACCCCCCACCCCCGACACCGGCACGGTCGACGAACGGCCTCCCTGCCCCCGGCGGCGCCTCCACCGCGGCCACCGGCTCCGACTCAGGCTCGGGCTGGTCCGCCCTGAGGGCATCCGCGACGTACGGCACCGGTCGGCTCCCGGCCGGTGGTAGCGTCCGAATGCGCAGGCCAACGCGCAGACCTCCGTTCGGACGGAAGGTTGAGGCATGGACGAGACCGAGGCACGGGCAATGATCAAAGCCCACTTCGAGGCCTCCAACGTCAGCGCACCCGGCGGCGGGCCGGGCGACGACATCGCCCGCGCTTCCGAGATCTACGCCGACGACGCGGTGCTGGAGTGGCCCCAGGGCGGCGAGCGCATCCGCGGCAAGGCCAACATCACCGCCTTCAGGTCCAGCTACCCCAGCCGGCAGGAGTTCCAGCTGCACCGGACCACCGGCTGCGGGGAGCTGTGGGTGAACGAGTACACCATCCGGTACGACGGCCGGCCCATGATGGCCGTCGGGATCATGGAGTTCCGCGACGGCAAGGTCGTCCGCGAGCGCATCTACTTCGGGGAACCCTGGGAGCCGCCGGCCTGGCGGGCCCAGTGGGTCGAGCGGATGGATCCGGCGACCACCCAGACATCCGGATGATCACCGGCGCCCGCCGCTGACGAAACGCCGCGAAGCGAGCCGTTGGCCGGGTCAGGTACGACAGCTGCTGGACACGGCGCGAGGTGGGTCGTGACAACCCCCGAATCCCGGTATGGTGCCGCTGGTCATGCCGTCCGTCTTGACGCCAGCACCGTGTCGGCCGCCGAGGGCGGTGCCAGCACCACTCGAAGCCACGCCGCTGTCGCGTCAGATGGTCTACTTGCGACGGTCGGCGTGGCGCTGTCCAGCGCGACCGGCGAGTCGATGGCAGAGCGGGGAGAACTGACGTGAGCGAACGGACCGGCAGCAGCGTGGACGGGAGCCGCGACGTGTCCGCCGGACCCGGCACCACCGTCGTCGAGCCGCCGGTGACCGGGGCGGCCCAGCCGATCGAGGTCCGCTGGCGCTTCTGGCCCCTGGCGGCCCTCGTGCTGGTCGGCGCCGCCCTCTACGGCTTCTGGTGGTACAGCGCGAACCGGCCGCCCATCGGGTTCGGCTACTTCGCCCGCCCGCCGATCTACGGCATCTGGCTCCCGCACTGGGACGAGCTGGCGCTGACCGTGATCCCGGCCGGCGTGGTGCTGGCGGCGGTGGGGTG
This sequence comes from Micromonospora phytophila, assembly GCF_023656545.1. Lineage (GTDB taxonomy): Bacteria > Actinomycetota > Actinomycetes > Mycobacteriales > Micromonosporaceae > Micromonospora > Micromonospora phytophila. Next base: position 3,293 of record NZ_JAMOKF010000140.1, read on the forward strand.
GGTGATCAGCTCGTGGCGGCGCGTGCCGAGTTGGCTCGCGCTGAGTCTGGTGGTGGTCTCCGGGGTGGCCACGGCGGCCACCATCGCCCTGGTGCGGGGCCAGTCACTGGACCTGACCCGGGGCGTCTCGACCGACCCGGAGGCGCCGTACTACACCTCCGACCTGCATTTCGTCTACGAACTCGGGCTCCGGGAGTTCGTCGAGCGGCACCCGGAAATGAACGCCGAGTTCCACTCGTACAGCTCCCGGACGCATCCGGCCGGGGTGCTGGTCTTCCTCTACCTGCTGTTCCGGGTCTTCGGCGCCTCGCACAGCCTGCGGATCGCCACCGCCATCGCCCTGCTGGCGGTCGCCGCCGCCGTGGCGACCTGGCTGATCGGCCGCACCCTCGGCGGGGAGCGGGCCGGCCGGATCGGGGCGGTGCTCTTCGTGGCGGCGCCCGGTCCGCTGATGCTGGCGTACACCAACCTCGACACCGTCTTCGCGACGCTGATGACCATGAGCGCGGCGCTCTTCGTGCTCGCCATCCACCGGCGCTCGGTGCCCCTCGCCGCCACGGCCGGCGCGGTGCTGGGAGTGGGCACGGTGATGACCTTCGCGACCTCCTTCATCGTCCTCGCGGCGACCATTGCGGTGCTGGTCCAGACCGGGCTGCGGACCGGGGCGCGGCTGCTCGCCGGGGCAGCGGGCGGCGGCGTGCTCGTCCTGGCGCTGGCCTGGCTGCTGCTCGGTTTCGACGTCTTCGCCGCCTACCAGTCCTCGCCCGGGGCCGCCCGGGCCTACGACGCGTACTGGATCCTGGCCAGCCCGGCGGCCTGGCTGATCTACGCCGGCCTGCCGTTGGCCGCGCTCGGCGTCGCCGGGCTCTTCCTGAAGGTGCCCGGCGCGGGGCGGCCGGTGCTGCCGCTCGTGCTGGTCTCCATCATGGTCGTCTGGGCGGCCGTGCCGCCCGAGCTGACCAAGCTGCGCCCCGGCGAGGTGGAGCGGACCTGGGCGTTCCTCTACCCGCTGGTGGCGGCCTCTGCGGGGCTGGTGGTCGACGCCTGGACCCGGCGCCTGGGCAGGTGGTGGGGTGGCGCGATCGTCGCGGCTCTGGTCGCGCTCTCGGTGGGGCAGGCCGTGCTGCTCCAGGGGCTCTGGGACAACTTCTTCTGACCGGACCGCCCCGGGCGCGGGGGAGCGGGTTGACCGCGGCCGGCGTGCTGCCGGCGACCCTCCTGATCGCGGCCGCCGGCGCCCGCTGCCGATGACCGGGCGGCCGGGTCGCGGGAACGACGGAGCAATGACGGCGCCATAGTGTCAGGATGCTCGGCATGTCTGGTCGTGCGCTGAGCTTCGGAGCGGTGGCGGAAGCTTACGAACGGTTCCGGCCGGGGTATCCCGTGGAGCTGTTCGACCAGGTGGTGACATACGCGGGCCAGCCGGTTCGGACCGCCCTCGAGATCGGCGCCGGGACAGGCAAAGCAACCCGTCTGTTCGCTCAGCGCGGGGTCACGGTCACCGCGACCGAGCCTGACGGGGTCATGCTCACCGAGCTGCGTAAGCACGTGCCAGCAACCGTCAGGACCGTGCAGGCCGCGTTCGAGGACTTGCGGCCGGGCGAGAGCTACGGGCTGCTCTATGCGGCAGCGGCGCTGCACTGGACGAAACCGGAGGGTCGGTGGTCGCGTGTGGCCGCGCTGCTGGAGCCGGATGGCGTGTTCGCCTCGTTCGGTGGACCAGTCCGACTGGTCGACCTGGCTGTGGAGGAAGCTGTGCACGCGGCCCGGGCACCGTTCTTGGACAGCGACGAGGTTCCGTCTCCAGACGGGACGCCGCCGGGACATGACATGCAGTGGCCGGGTAACGATGTACGGCCCGGCTCCCGGTGCTCCGGTCAGTCCGACCAGCTCGTACTGCCAAGCGTCGTCGGGCAGGCTGTAGTACGAGTTGACTTCGTAGAGCTTGCCGTCGTGATCCCAGACTTCCACGGCAGCAGGATCACACACGATCCTCAGATTAGGCAGCGCGTTTCTGGTGCGGCCGGCCGGCCCGGCCGATGCCGGCCGGAGGTCGCCAGCGGGCCGGGGCCGGGCCGGCGCGGCCCGCTTGCGGGCCGCCTTGTTCCTTCAAGAGGCCGATTCGGCAGTGCTACTCATCTCGGCACTACGCACCTTGTCCGGCCCCGCCAGATGTCGAGGCGCGACCATTACGCGGCCCGGACGGCAGCGGAGTGAACAACGTCAGCACCAACCCGTACGTCGGCCAGACCGGTCACGGGTGACCGCGTGGTCGTTCGCATCGGGCGGTAACCAACAGCGGGTCTCGTTCGGGGCCGCCCACCGGGGAAGGTGGGCGGCCCCTTCTGCTGGGTGGATCGGGCGCGCGGGCTACGTCCAGCGTCCGCCGTTGCGGGTTGCCTTGGCTATGTCGAGCAGGTGGGCCAGCCGGTATCGCAACACCCGCGCCTGCCCGATCGACAGGACCAGGCTGGCTGTGGCGCTGCGCTCCACGCTGGTCAGGCGCACCATCGGCTCGGCGGCCGGGTGCAGGGCTTGCACCAGGGCCACGTCAAGGATGAACGCCTCGGGCCGGTTGGTGTTCACGTGCCGGGCGCGGGAGCGGTGCTGGCCCCGGCGCTGGCAGTCGTTCCGGTCGCACCAGCGCGGGTGCGCCAGGTCGGCCGGAGCGTCGGCAAGGGTGCCAGTCGGGAAGACGTGCAGGTAGCCGCAGGGCCGGTCCACTTCGGGTGTCATGCCGACCGGGTGGGCGCCCAACCCAGCCCGAGCGATCACGGCGGTCGCGCGGATGGTGTGGGCGGTGCAGGTGTACGCGCAGGCGTCCAGGGAGTCCGCCGTGTACAGCTCGATGCGGACCGTCGCCGGTTCTCCACAGGCGGGCAGGGTGGGTAGGGTTCGCACGGGTCGCCTCCTTGCAGGCGATCAAGGCCCTCGGTCAGCTGGCTCGCTGGAATTCAGTGAAGTCGAAGACGGGCGGGGAGCCCATGCAAGGCTTGTGCAACGGTGCGGCAATCCGATGCAACGCAAGCGCGGGGGACCACGGTGGCGACAGTGGAACAGTGGACAGGACGCCTCGCCTGTGCGCTGCAAGCCGCTGCCGGCATGACGAACGAAAGGTTCGCGGGGTGGCTGGGCATTGCGGTCAGGACCGTGGCGTACTGGCACAGCCGGCCGGAGAGCGTGCCCGGAAACGCGAATCAAGAGCTGCTGAACGCCGCACTTGATCGACTCTCGGACGCGGTGAGATCACGCTTCCTCCAGAGCCTCGACGACGCTGCCGAAAGGCAGGGAAGTGCCAGCAGCGGCGATGCTGTCGGTGATGTCGTGAGCGACGCCGCTGACGCAATCGCTGATGATTCGCTGCTGTCGAGCATCGGGGTTCCGCACGACTCGATCGAGGCGTTGCAGCAGGACATGGCGCTACTGGCCCGGTCCGGCGGAATGGCTGCCTTCGACACGTTCTCAAGCGCTCGCCGGCTACGTGACGAAGCGCGAGCGCTGGCTGAGCGGACGCGCAGGCCGGGCGACCTGGCCAACCTGTTCGTGGTCATCGGCCAGGGCACGTCGCTCGTGGCATCCACCGCCTTCGACCTTGGGCACTGGAACGAGTCGGCGGCGCTGGCCAGGGCGGCGACCCAGTACGCGGACCTTGCCGGCCACGCGTCGCTGAAGGCGTGGACATACGGCCTGCAGATGACGCTGGCGAACTGGCGCAACGAGCCGGATGCCGCCCTGAGCTACTTCGCCCGAGCGATGCGCGCGGCCCCCGACGGCGAGCCGAAGCTGAGGCTGCGCTACATCGTCTCTCGCTCCTATGCCCTGCTCGATGATTCCGAGTCCGTGGCTGCTGTCCTGGAAGCGGCCCTGCGAGACAGGGAAGCGGCAGAAGGCCAGCCCGACGAACTGGCGACGTCGACCGGCGGGGAGTTCGCATTCGGAGACGCACGCGCCGCAGCGTGCGCCGCGGCAGCGTGGCTCGACCTCCGCAACGGCGAGCAGGCCGCAAGGTACGGTCGCGATGCGCTGCGCGTCTATCAAACGCTGCCGGAGGCGCGGCGGCCGTACTCGCAGATGAACGGGACGCGCATCGACGTTGCCGCCGCTCACCTCTACATGCGGGACAAGGATGGCGCTGCCGAAGCCTTGCGTACCGTTCTGGATCTGCCACCGCACAAGCGCAACGTCTCGCTGACCGGCCGGCTGGCCCGGATTGAGCGGCTGCTAAACGAGGCACCGTGGAGCGGCGACGCCGACGCGCGGCAGCTCGCCGAGCGCATCTCGGTGTGGCTGTCGGAGACCTCAGCTCGGCCGCTCGCCTGAGCGGCGCCAGGCGGCCAACACCTGTGCTTCCTTCTCTCGACTGATGCCGACCTCGGCAGCGCGGTCATGGCTGCTGAACTCCCCGCTTCCGACCAACCACCGCCAGGTGTCCCGCACGGTCAGGGCGAGCGGCCTGGTACGGAGGCCGGCGGCCTGCGCGGCAGCCGTGTCGACGCGCCACACGCCGTCGAAGGTGCGCCAGAGCGGTAGCTCGGACCACTGGCGGACACCCTGCCCGAGCAGGAAATCATCCGCCACCCACGTGAAGGAGGCGTCGGACCGAGTCGAGTGGGCGCAGTCCGCGAGCAGGCCGCCGAAGCTTGCGCTGCCCTCCGGGGCGCAGACGTTGAACGCGCCGGACGACTGTTCGGTGATGGTGTGCAGCGTGAACGTGGCCAGGTCGCGTACGTCGACCGGTTGGATCGTCCGGTCGGGGGCGCCTGGTGCCAGCACCTCCCCAGCAGTAACCACGCGGTGCAGCCACCAGGGCAGGCGGCCGACGTACTCACGCGGGCCGAGCACCACGCCGGGTCGCAGGATCGTCGTCCGGTCCGCTCCGAACGCGGTGACTGCCGCAGCCTCGCAACCGGCCTTCTGGTAGCCGTACCGGGTCGGTCCATCCTCCGTGTCGGTGCCGTAGTTCGGGCCAGCGGCAGGCGGGCAGTAGAGCACCTCGGATCGCTCGTTCAGCGGTTTGACCGGCCAGTCCCGGTACACGCTGACCGTCGACATGAAGACGTAGCGGCCAGCGACGGGCGCGAGCGTACGGGCCACATCGAGGGTGTTGCTAGGCACGTATCCCGAGGTGTCGACCACGGCGTCCCAGGGGCCGGCGGTCGCAAGGCCAGCCAGGTCTTCCGGGCGGGTCCGGTCCCCCCGGATAGTTCGCACGGCCTCCAGGAAGGGGTTCGAGGTGCCCCGGTTGAAGGTGGTGACCTCCCAGCCGGCGTCGATTGCGGCTGTGACGATCGCGTGACCTACGAACCAGGTTCCGCCGAGCACCAGCAAGCGCATAGACCCATCATGCTGAGCACAGGCGGGCAGCCGGTGGGCGGAGGGCCGCAGGCCAACTGCTGTCGACTAACGCATCCGGCGCCCCGGGCAGCCGTTGCCGAGCGAACTCCACTTGCAGCAGACCTACGGCGTAGCCCGAGGGACCGTGCGAATGGCCATGCGCGAGCTACGCGACCGGGGCTTGGTCGTCACCATCCACGCGCGGGAACGTTCGTCGCCGAGCAGTAGCCGCTGAACCTGCCCCCCGCGCAGGGCTGACGACGGGTGACGTGGTGAGTCCCGGGGGCCGGCTTAGGTCGAAGATCAGCGGCGCAGGTGGCTGCATGGCATGGCTGGAGGATCAGTGGCGCCGAACAAGCGGGGCAGTAGGCCGATCATGATCGACGGCAAGCTCAGGACACCTAGGGTGCCTGCTACGGTCCGGGCATGGGCTTGTCCAAGCGCTCGCCGTGCGTCGTAACGATCAACGGCGAGATCTTTCGCTGCGTGGTCTGCCAGGGCGGCCTCTTCACCAGCCGCACCATCAAGCTGAACACCGGGGCTATGGAGTTCCTCGATTTGGCCTGGGCCAACAAGTCCTCCCTTGGCCTGATCTGCACGAACTGCGGGTACGTACACGAGTTCCTCGGTGATGCCGTGCAGCTGTGGGATCCGGGGTCGGGCGCAGGCGGCTAACCACGCCTCGCCTTTCCGTCCGCCGCCGGCTTGCGGGCCGCCTTGATCTCACACCACGGAGTTCCCCGACGACGAGTAGAGCTTCGTCTCAGGAGCGTCGCCGCGAACGGTGATGAAGGTGCTCGGGCACAGCCAGATCGGGTTGACGATGAACTCCTACGCCCACGTCCTGCCGGATATCGAGCGGGCCGCCGTGGACGAGGCCGCGAAGTACCTCTTCGGCTGACTTGGCTGCACGCATGGCTGTACAGGGGCCGTGGTGATCGTTCGGACCGGAAGCGGGAAGTCGCTGACCTGCGGTGAGGATGGTGCGCCCGGCAGGATTCGAACCTGCGGCCTTGGGATTAGAAGAAGATCGCGGATGGCTGGCCAAGCGGTTGCAGCCCTGGTCAGCCCGTCCGTCGTTGTCGGGCAGCGTCGGCCTGCGGGTGTCGTCTCGGCTGTACGAATGGCTGTAGCGGCACCAGCAGGCGACACCTATGGTTCACGATCATGGAAGCCTCGATCGCGGCCGTTTTCCTCTACGCTCTGAGCCTGCTTGTCTTCTACTGGGTGATCCGTCTAGCTGTCCGACACGCGATCCAAGACGCCGACAAGCGCCGGTCGCTGGAGTGGATCGAGAACGTGGCGGCCCGTGTTTCACGCGAGCGTCGGATCTGAGCCCAGAGCGTCAGCTTGGAAGGCGTGCTCAACTGGCCGTGATGCCCAAAACGCCTACTTGCGACGGTGGGTGGGCCAACGTCTGGTGCCCGCTGGTGACCGCTCGGATCCGTGGCTACTGGCCCATGGATGGCCCGCTCGTCGCCATGCTGCTTCCATCCCCCGCATAGGTGCCAAAGACGGCGGGTGGCGTAGAGGATCGGGCACCCGGGGGATGGTCACGGCCTGGTCCTCGTCGTCGGCGGACTGCGGGCGGTGCGGACAGATTCGGGGCCCCGCCGCACAGCTCGTAGAGCTCCCGCAGGTCGTCCGGGATGCGGTGCCCTCGGCCTGCGACAGCACCACCTGTCGGCGGCAGGACAGAACATCCATGGGTGCGCGCGATGCGGTCGAGCAAGTCACGCAGCTCTCTGGCGGCCAGCCCGGCATCCGTCACGTCAGAACGATAGGCCCCGCGTGGCCGGCCGGCTCGACCGATGCCGGCCGAAGGTCGCCAGCAGGCCGGGGCCGGGCCGGCGCGGCCCGGTTGGGGGCCGCCTTGATCTGATAGAGCGGAATTCGGCAACGTCGCACATCAGCTGTCGTGTCCTGTCACGGGACATGCTTGACGCTCACGTCCCGCCTGATGCCCGACATGATCCTCAGAGGGCGCCGCGGAAGCCTTCACGGTCCGCGACAGGGGCGCGCATCGCGGCATGGCCGAACCGCCGGCGATGGGCCGCCACGCCCCGTAGCGATCGGATCGCGGCCGGAAGAGTGCACTCACGGGTCGTTATCCTCGCCAGCATGCCGGCCCCAGACCTCATCCCGATAGCGCGCGAACCCGGCTATCGCACAGACACGATCGGACGGTATGCCGACGGCCAGTTTTACGCGGCGGTGCATGGCGCCCGTGGCGATGACGATCACGAGCCTGACATGGGCCGGGAACGCATCCGGTGGTATGCCTACCTACATCTCTTCGACGCTGACGGGCGTCACCGCCGATCCGAAATTTCGCTGATCGGCGTCGCCCCGACCTTGCGAGGCGAACTCGGCGAGCAGGCTGAGCGCCGCCTAACGGCACTGCTCGATCAGCTGCCTGACCGCCAGTTCACCGACATCGCGATCCGGCCGTTTCACATGCTCTACGACGGTGTCACCTTCGGTCTGATCAACGAATCCGATGTCGAGCGGGGCGACTGGGTTGAGTTGTACCCAGACGGTCTCGGGTTCTCCGAGCCGTGGGACGGGCTCTATAGCACCTGACCGCGAGCATGTCGTCTACCAGCAAAGTTGGCGTGGTCGCGCGCGACGCGGCAGATCCGGACGCCTGCGCGTCCCCTTGGCTGTGGCGAGCCTGTCCTATCCCTGTTCTCTAGTCCCGTCATGCATGTCGTCGTCACAGGCGCACTCGTTGAGAACGGCACCGTCCTGCTAGTGCACCGCAGCCCGACCCGCCGGGCATACCCAGATCTCTGGGACCTGCCCGGGGGGCATGTCGAAGCGGGTGAGTCGGAACTACAAGCCCTCGCGCGTGAGATGCGCGAGGAACTCGGTGTTCACATTGTGGCGGAGTCCACTTCATGGTTGGGCGACTTGCGTGCTGGCAGTGGTGAGGACGCTGTTCACGTGGGCGTCTGGCTGATCGGAGACTGGGACGGCTCTCCGACCAACCGTGCACCTGATGAGCATGACGACATCGCGTGGGTCGGGACCAGCGAGCTGGGCGGCCTTCCCCTCGTGCATGGCGACTTGGCGGCATTGATTCGTTGTCTGCCTGAGCCTGACCGGCTGCCTCGTCGTGACGAAGCACGGACAGCCGCATCGCTGAATCGTCCGGAGGTTCGTCGCTGCTCGTCATTACGGTCGGATGTTGGAGACCAAGGCCGCGACGAAGAGATGCACCCAGACAGATCGCTCTCTCGGGAAGCGCAGACCACGCGACAGGGCGATGGGCGCCAGGACCACGAAGCCGAGCAAGAGCCGGGCGAACACGATCTGCACCGGGTTGAAGCCCCGCAGCGCGAGCTTGATCCATAGGAAGCTGGAACCCCAGAGCAGCGCCAGAGCAGCCACCCGGGCGATACCCGCCCGGGTGACGCCCTGGTGGTCAGTCTTCAACGGGCATCTCGTAGTCCAAGCCGTTCACATCGGCTCGCATGACGAACCGCGTCACCTCGAACGCTCGTCCATCGCCGTCGATGCTGGTGTGTAGCACTTCGATCACGGGCACGCCCGGCGGCATCGCGAGGCCCTTCACTTCCTCAGCAAGCCGCGGACCGGTTGGCGGCGGGGGAGCGGTGGCAGGATCACGGCCTGGTCTTCCCGTCCAAGGTCGGTACGCCGATGGACCCGGACCACATCGACCGGACCTGGCACAAGATCCGGGCGGCGGCCGGCCTCGACTGGCTGCGGCTGCACGACCTGCGGCACGCCTGCGCGACGTTCCTGCTCGTCTCCGGTGCCTCGCCCCGGACCGTGATGAAGGTGCTCGGGCACAGCCAGATCGGGTTGACGATGAACTCCTACGCCCACGTCCTGCCGGATATCGAGCGGGCCGCCGTGGACGAGGCCGCGAAGTACCTCTTCGGCTGACTTGGCTGCA
>NZ_JAMOKF010000141.1 GCF_023656545.1 Micromonospora phytophila
CGACCCCCGACCCCGGCCTGACCGCGACGGCCTGCCGGAACGGCCCGTCCGGTCAGCGCGTGACCGAATTGGTACGCGGGCGCGACGGCGTGCTCCCCGACGACGTCCGGGTCCGGGTGCGCACCGGGCCGCTCTGCGCCGGCGAGTGGCACTACACCGTGCTCGACGTGACCGGGCACGAGGAACTCCAGGTGGTCACCCGGGGGCGACCGGGCTCCCCCCGGCTGGTCACCGCCGGCACCGACGTCTGCACCATCGAGGTGCGGGCCGCCGGTCCGCCCGGCATCCGGACCCTGGCCTGCGACGGCGGCCCGGTCGGCGTACCGGGTGCGTAGGCTGTCGCCATGCCGGGAACACCGCCGACACGCTTCGTCTACCTCGGGCCCGAGGGCACCTTCGCCGAGCAGGCGCTCCGCACCGTCTCCGCCGCCGAGCGGGGCAGCCGGACGCCGGCCCGCAGCGTCGGGGAGGCGCTGGAGAGCGTACGGGCGGGGGACGCGGACGCGGCGCTGGTGCCGCTGGAGAACTCGATCGGCGGCGCCGTCGGGGTGACCCTCGACGAGTTGGCCGAGGGGGAACCCCTGGTGATCACCCGCGAGGTGATCCTGCCGGTGGAGTTCGTGCTCGGCGCCCGGGCCGGCACCGCACTCGACGCGATCCGCACGGTCGCCGCCCATCCGCAGGCCTCCACCCAGTGCCGGGGCTGGCTGCGCGCGCACCTGCCCGACGCGGTCGTGGTGGACGTGCTCTCCAACGGCGCCGCCGCGGCCGGGGCCGCCACCGGCGAGTACGACGCGGCGATCTGCGCCCCCATCGGGGCGACCCGGCACCGGCTGGAGGTGCTGGCCGACAAGATCGCCGACCATCCGGACGCGGTGACCCGCTTCGCGCTGGTCTCCCGCCCCGGCCCGCCCCCGCCACCGACCGGCGACGACGTGACGTCGCTGGCGGTCTACATCGCCCACGACCGGGTGGGCGCGCTGCTGTCCGTGCTGATGGAGCTGGCCGTCCGCGGGGTCAACCTGACCCGGATCGAGTCCCGCCCGACGGGCGAGGCGCTCGGCCGGTACGTCTTCTTCCTCGACTGCACCGGCCACGTGGGCGACGCCCGCCTCGGCGAGGCGTTGCAGGGCCTGCGCCGGGTCTGCGCGGACGTGCGTTTCCTGGGCTCGTACCCCCGGCACCGCTGGACCGGCACGGCGGGTGACCGCCCGGTCCCCGCCCCGGCCGGGCTCTCCGACACCGACTACACGGACGCCGCGGCCTGGCTCACCCGCCTGCGCACCGGCGAGCTGAGCTGAGCCCGCCCCCGCCGATCCGGGGGTCGTCGTCGCTCCTGACGAGCAACGTCGCGGCCCTGGATCGGCGAGGGCGGAGGTGGGTCAGCTGAGCAGGCCGCCGAGGAGACCGCCCTGCTGCTCCTGCTGGCCGCTGCCCATGATCGGGGGCTCCTCGGAGGGCTGGACGACCACGAAGCCCTGGCCGGCGAAGCTCATCGTGAACGACTCACCGGTACGCCGGCCCAGCAGCGTGCCCAGCCCGAGCTGCTCGGCCCGGTGGTAGCCGGTCTGGAGGTTGGCCGACCAGCAGACCGCCGCCTGCGGGTCGACGTAGGTGGGGGCGTCAACGTTGAGCACCACCGGCGTGCCCTTGGTGGTGATGGCGATCCGGCCGTGACCGCTGAAGACGCAGTTGAACAGCCCGGAGGAGGATGCCATGCCGGCCCCGCCGACCATCTTGATGTCGTAGTTGAGGGTGGACTCGAAGGCCAGCACGCTGGAGCCGTTGATGGAGAGCGCGTCGCCCGGCTCCAGGTCGATGACGTGCACGTCCTTGGCCAACTCGGCGAGGAAGACGTCACCCCGGCCGGAGACCTTCATCAGCGGGACGCCCTCGCCGGTTAGCTTCTGCTTGAGGAACTTGCCGAGCCCGCCGGAGCCGAGGGCCTGGAACTGCACCTGCCCCTGGTAGGCGACCATCGACCCGACCCGGGCCATCGCCTCGCCGTTGAGCTCGATCTTCAACATCTTGGAGTTCTGCAGCCGCATGCCGGGCTGCGCGGACTCCTTCTCCAGGTTCTCCGCCGAGAACAGCTCGCTGCGCATGGAAGTGCCTCCTGAGATTTCGCGATGCCTGCCTGCGAAGGTAGGTCAGCACCGCAACCGTCGGCCACCGGCCGCGCCGCCGGTCAGGCCCAGCCCAGCTCGTGCAGACGCTCGTCGTCGATGCCGAAGTGGTGGGCGATCTCGTGCACCACCGTCACCGCGACCTCGTCGATGACGTCGTCGTCGTTGTCGCAGATGCGCAGGATCGGGTTGCGGTAGATCAGGATGCGGTCCGGCAGCACGCCGGAGTAGTCCCAGCCCCGGTCGGTGAGGGCGTGTCCCTCGTAGAGGCCGAGCAGGTCCTCGCCGGGCGGCGGGTCGTCCTCCACCAGGATGACCACGTTGCTCATCAGGCCGAGCAGTTCCTCCGGCACCTCGTCGAGGGCGTCGCCGACCAGGTCCTCGAAGTGTTCGCGGCTCATCTCGACGGGCACCCGCCCATTCTGCCCGACCGGGCCCGCCCCACCCCGACAAAGATCCGCGCACTTTCACGGAAAGCGTGCTCGTCCCGTGCGGGACGGGGCCGCTTTCCGTGAAAGTGCGCGAGGAGGAACGGGCGGGTCGGTCAGGAGGCGAGGCGGGCGTTGAGGGTGATCTGGGCGCCCGGCGAGAGCAGGCGCGAGATCGGGCAGTTGTCCTTGGCGGCCTCGGCGAGCTTGGCGAACTGCGCCTCGTCGATGCCGGGCACCTCGCCCACGGCGTCGAGCTCGATCCGGGTGACGGTCATCCCGGCGTCGGTCTTGTCCAGGTGCACCTTGGCGGTGGTCTCCACCGAGGTGGGCGGGGAGCCCGCGTCGGCGAGCGCCTTGGAGAACGCCATCGAGAAGCAGCCGGCGTGCGCGGCGCCGATCAGCTCCTCGGGGTTGGTGCCCTCACCCTCCTCGAAGCGCGACTTGAAGGAGTAGTTCCCCTCGAGCCCGCCCTGACCGGTGCGGACCGTGCCGGACCCCTCGGTGAGGTTGCCCTGCCAACGTGCGGAAGCGGTACGGATAGGCATGCTCGGAACGCTAGTCGAAACAAGGCTGGCCTGCGACCGACCGCGACGACTACCCCGGTTCGCGTTACCAGCCGCCGGTGCCGGCTGTGTCATGATTCGGCTCAGGCCCGCCAACGCGGAAGGGTGACCGATGTCCCAGGACCTTCCCATCCCCCGACAGGACGACCGGTCCGACGGCACGGCCGTCGTGGAGTGGGGCGCGGTGGAACCCGCCCCGCCGGGCCGGTTCGGGCGTACGCTCTCCGGCCTGGGCCGGGACCACCGACTCCCCCCGCTGCTCGCCGGTCTCGGCGCGGTGGCCGCCCTCGCCTCGCTGCTCGGCGAGTGGCAGGTCATGACCATCCCCAACGGGGGCCCCGAGGGCGAGACCGCCGTCCGGGTGCCGGGCGGGGTGTCCGACATCGGCGGCCTCGGCGTCGGCTACCTGGTGGGGCTCCTCGCGCTGGTCTGCACGGTGGCGCTCGCGCTGCGGGGCACGGCCGCCGTGCGGCGGGACGCCCGGGTGGCCGGGCTCGCCCTCGCGGTGGCGCTGCTCGGGCTGCTGGTCGCGACCACCGCCTCGCTGGGCGACGCCGGGCAGCGGGCCTTCTTCTACTCGACCGAGGACGCGTTCCGGATCGAGTACGGCCGGGGCCTGGTGACGGCGTTCGCCGCCGGTGTGCTGTTCGCGGCGGCCCTCATGCTGGCCCCGGCCGGTGCGACGCCCCCCGCCGGGGACGCGGACGCCGTCGGTGACCCGGTCGGCCGGAGCCGGCGACGCCGCTCCGCCCGGAACGCGGAGGACGACACCCCGGCCGCCCCCGCCGACCTCACCGTCACGCCGGCCGTCCCCTTCGCCCGCCCGGAACCGCCGAACTGACCGGCCCGCCCGGGCCGGAACCGCCGGACCGGTCGGCTCAGGGGGCCGACCAGCGGATCTCGCCGTCGACGAGCTCGTCGGTGGCCCGCAGGCCGAGCCGCTCGGCCACCCCGGCCGAGGCCCGGTGGTCGGGGTGCACGTGCGCCACCAGCGCCCGGATCCCGTGCCCCTCCAGCCACCCGACCATGCCGGTGGCGGCCTCACCGGCGTAGCCCCGGCCCTGGTGCGGCGCCACCACCACCCAGGCCAGCTCGGCGACCGGGCGGTCCCCGTCGATCCGGATGGTGGCCTGCACGGTGCCCACCGCCGCGCCGGTGTCCCGGTGCCGGACGATCCAGTTCAGCCAGCCCTGCGTACCGTCGGGGGAGTGTCCGGTGACCTGCCGCCGGTACCGCTCCCGCAGCTCGTCCGGGCTCGCCGGGAGGCCACCGGTGTACTCGTGCAGGCCCGGGTCGTCCAGGATCGGGGCCAACTCCTCGGCGTGCTCGACGCGCAGCGGCTCCAGCACCAACCGCTCGGTGCTGATGATCTCCGCCGCCGGCCAGTTCCGCTCTGCCACCCGCCCACGATATGACCGGCGGCGGCGGTGCGGAGGACGACACCGGGGGTGCGTCGTCCGTTGGCACCGCATTCGCCGCAAAGCAATGGTTGGTGCCGGACACCCGAGGTACGGTTGCTGCCCGCCGTCACTCAGGGTCGAGCAACGATGACCGGACGGCGGCGGGCGAAGGAGGAACGATGACCCGCCCGGGCCTGCCCAAGCTGATCGCAACCGATCTCGACGGGACCCTCGTCCGCAGCGACGAGACCGTTTCCGCGTACACCCACGGGGTGCTCGACCGGGTGCGGGCCGCCGGGATCCCGGTGGTCGGCGCGACCGGTCGCGGGCCCCGGCTGACCGAGCTGACCCGCAACGACATCCGCGCCGCGGACTTCCTGGTGATGGCCGGCGGCGGCCGGGTGGTCGACCAGAGCGACCCGGCCGGGCCGGTGGTGCTGCGCGACGAGCGCCTCCCCGGCGAGGTGCTGGCCGCCCTCCTGGCCGATCTGGAGGCCGAGGTCGGGCCGCTGACCGTGATGGTCGAGGCGTCCGACGAGCACGACGCGCCGCTCTGGGGCGACTACCACCCGAGCTGGCCCTACCAGGACCGGTTCGAGGCCCGTTCCCGCGCCGAGTGCCTCTCCTGCGACGTGATCAAGGCGTTCGCCCGGACCGCCGACCACAATGTCGACGAGTTGTTGGAGGTGGCCCGGCAGATCATCCCGCCGCGGGTGGCCACGCTGACCCAGGCCGGGCTCGGCTTCATCGAGATCTGCCCGCCCGGGGTGGACAAGTCCACCGGGCTGGCCGTGGTCGCGCAGAGCCTCGGCGTGGACCCGGCCGACGTGCTGGTCTTCGGTGACATGCCCAACGACCTGCCGATGTTCGCGTGGGCCGGGTGGTCCCGGGTGGCCGTCTCCAACGCCCACCCGGCGGTCCGCGCCGCGGCCGACGAGGTGACCCTGCGCAACGACGACGACGGGGTGGCGGTGTACCTGGATCGGCTACTGTCCCGCTGATGGGAGAAGCACCTCGGCTGATCGCCACCGACATCGACGGCACGCTGTTGCGGGACGACCGGACGTTGAGCCCGCACACCGCGGACGTGCTGGCGCGGATCTCCGCCCAGGGCACGCCGGTCGTGCTGGTCACCGGCCGTCCCATCCGCTGGCTGAAGCTGGTGTACGAGCAGCTGGCCGAACCGCTGCCGGCGATCTGCGCCAACGGCGCGGTGGTCTACGACCCGGTGACCGACGAGGTGCTGCGCGCCGACCCGCTCGCCCCGGAACTGCTCGCCGAGGTGGCCCGGCGGCTGCGCGCCGAGGTGCCCGAGGTGAGCTTCGCGGTGGAGATCGTCGACAGCCGGCAGATGCGGCACGAGGCGCACTACCCGCTGCGCTGGGACGCCGACCACGACGCCATCCGGATGGTCGAGACCCCCGAGGAGCTGCTGTCGGCGCCGGCGGTGAAGCTCCTGGCCCGGGCCGCGAGCGAGCAGGACCCGGACCTGTTCGTGCAGGTGGTCGCCGGAGCGCTGCGGGGGCTGGCGGAGGCGACCCACTCGTCGTACTCGGGGCTGGTGGAGATCTCCGCGGCCGGGGTGACCAAGGCGGCGGGGCTGGCCTGGTACTGCGCCCGGCTCGGGATCGACGCCCGGGACGTGCTCGCCTTCGGCGACATGCCCAACGACGTGCCGATGCTCGCCTGGGCCGGCCGCGCGGTGGCGGTGGCCAACGCGCACCGCGCCGTGCTGGAGGTCGCCCACGAGGTCACCTCGGCGAACTCGGCGGACGGCGTGGCGGCGTACCTGGAGAAGGTCTTCGGGGTGGGGTGACGGCCGGCCGGGGTCCCGGCCGGCCGCGCGGTCAGAGGTACTGGCCGGTGCCGTGCCCCTCGCCGCCCTGCGGCGGACCCATGCCGGGCATGCCGGGCGCCAGGCCGCCGGGGCCGCTGGGCAGCGCGGGCCGGCCGCCACGCATCTGCTCCAGCTGGACCCGGGCGGCCATCTGCTGGGCGACCAGGGCCGCCTGGATGCCGTGGAAGAGGCCCTCCAGCCAGCCGACCAGCTGGGCGTGCGCGATGCGCAGCTCGCCCTCGCTGGGCGCCTTCTCCTCGGTGAAGGGCAGGGAGATCCGCTCCAACTCCTCCCGCAGCTCGGGGGCGAGCCCCTCCTTGAGCTCGATGATCGACCGCTCGTGGATCTCCCGCATCCGGTGCCGGCTGGCGTCGTCCAGCGGGGCCGCCTTGACCTCCTCCAGCAGCTGCTTGATCATGCTGCCGATCCGCATCACCTTGGCCGGCTGCTCGACCAGGCGGGTCGGGTCCTCCCCGTGCACCTCGTCGGTCTGCACGGTGCCGACCGGCCGGCCGTCGGGGCCGACCACCACCACCGTCCCGGAGTGGCCGGTGCCTTCCTGGCCCGGCTCGTCGTTCTGTCCAGCGGAGTGCGCTTCGGTCATGGGGTCCATCTTTACCCAGCCACGCCCGCCCATGCGTCCCGGGAGGAGATCCTGGCCGGTATCCACGGCGTGAACCGCGCTACGGTCGCGCCATGCCCGCCGACCCGCGCGCCGTGCTCAGCCGCCCCGCCCCGCCCCCGGACGTCACCGTCGCCTACGGCGACCACCCGGACCAGGTCGCCGACCTGCGCCGCCCCATCGGGCCTGGCCCGGCCCGGCCGCTGGTCGTGGTGGTGCACGGCGGTTTCTGGCGGGTGGAGTACGACCGGCGGCACACCGATCCGCTGGCCGCCGCGCTGGCCGCCCTGGGCCACCCGGTGGCCCAGGTGGAGTACCGCCGGACGGGGCAGCCGGGTGGTGGCTGGCCCGGCACCCTGACCGACGTCCTGGCCGGCGTGACGGAGCTGCCCCGGCTGGCGACCGCTGCGCTGCCCGGTCAGGTCGCCTCCGGGCCGCCGGTGCTGGTGGGGCACTCCGCCGGCGGGCACCTGGCGCTGTACGCGGCGGCGACGGCCCCGGCCGCGGTCGCCGGGGTGCTCGCCCTCGCCCCGGTGTCGGACCTCGCCGAGGCGTACCGGCTGGACCTGGACTCGGGGGCGGTGGCCGCGTTGCTCGGCGGGGGTCCGGCGGACGTCCCGGACCGGTACGCCGCCGCCGATCCACGAACATTGGTACCGCTGCAAACACGGACAGTAGTTGTGCACGGCTCTCTCGATCAGCAGGTGCCGGTGGCGATGAGCCGGGAGTTCGTCGCCGCCGGGCAGGCGGCCGGGGCCGAGATTCGCCTGGTTGAGCTGCCTGAATGCGAGCATTTCGCACTGATCGACCCGGAGTCGGCCGCCTGGCCGCAGGTTGCCGGTGCGTTGCGGTCTCTAGATAAAGATCATTAGGATTGACGGAGCGTCGCCGAACAGGTAGAACGCCGGAGGGGCGCCGATCGCCGATCGCCCTGCACGCTCCCTCGGAAGGAACCTGGTGTCACAGATGAACCGCAGGCGGGCACTCCAGCTGCTGGCCGCACTCGGCACGACCGGTATCGCCGCCGGGTGCGGTTCCGACGACTCCGAGGGCGCGGCGACCAGTAGCGGGAGCCCGATCAAGATCGGCCTCATCGCACCCCGGACCGGGGAGATCGGCGAGGAGATCACCAACGGATTCCAGCTCTTCCTGGACCTCAAGGACAGGCAGCTCGGCGGCCACCCCGTCACCCTGCTCACCGCCGACGAGGGCGAGACCGTCAAGAGCGGCAAGGCGGCGGTCGACGAGCTGCTCAAGCAGGGCGTGCTCGCCCTCACCGGCGTGGTCAGCTCGACCGTCATGTTCGGCATCCGGGACGCCGTCGAGCAGGCCCGGGTGCCGCTGATCGGCTCGAACGCCTCGCCGACCAGCCTGCAGAGCGTCGTCTACATCTGGCGCACGTCGTACGTGCTGGACGAGGCGGGGCGGGCGCTGGGCCTCTACCTGAAGGACCGGCTGGCCGCGTCGGCGAAGTTGGCGATCATCATGCCGGAGGGCCCCAGCAGCCAGGACGTGCTGCGGGGCTTCCGCCGGGAGTTCGGCGAATCCGATCCCCGCATCAGTGGCGCGGTGACCTGGACGAAGGACCACACCGGCGCGGTGGGCAAGACCGCCTTCGTCGCCGACATCCGCAAGGCGCTGGCCCCTGTGGCGGGACGCAGGCCCGCGGCGGTCTTCTGCTTCTACTCGGGAGCGCCGGCGGTGGCGTTCATCAAGCAGCTGCGCGCCGAGGGTTTCACCGGCAAGGTCTACGCCCCCGGATTCCTCACCGAGGGCGGCGTCCTCAACGAGCTCAAGGACCGCGAGTCGCTCGGCATCCAGACCGCGCTCAACTACTCGTCCGACCTGAACAACGCGGCCAACCGGGAGTTCGCCTCGGCGTACCGCAAGAAGCACAACGTCTCGCCCACCACGTACGCGATGGCCTCGTACGACGCCGCCCAGGTGCTCGACCAGGCGATCCGGATCGCCGGCGCGGCACCCAACCCGCAGCAGGTCAACCTGGCGCTGGGCAAGATCGGCCAGATCGACAGCCCGCGCGGTGTGTGGCAGTTCAACCAGCCGCGCACCCCGCAGCAGAAGTGGTACCTGCGCGAGGTCAAGCTCGACGGCCAGGTGCTCTCGAACGTGGTGATCAACGAGCTGGCCACCCTCGGCTGACCCGCCCGGCCCGCCAGCGTCGGCACGGGCGGGCGGACGACGACCGGAAAGGGCCGGCCTCCCGTCGCGGGAGGCCGGCCCTTTCGTGGTACGCGGGCGCGGCGGCGCCTGCCGCAGCCGGGGGCGATCCGGCGCGCCTCGGCTCAGTGGCGCAGCTCGGCGATGCAGCACTTCACGCTGCCGCCGCCCTTCTTCAGCTCGGCCAGCTCCACCGGCACCGGGTTGTAGCCGGCGGCCTTCAGCTTGCCGGCGAGCCGGGTCGCCTCGCTGTTGAGCACCACGTTGGCGCCATCGCTGACCAGGTTCAGCCCGAAGGTCATGGCGTCCTCGTCGTCCGCGACCACGGCGTCCGGGAAGAGCTGGGTGAGCACCCGCTGGCTGGCGGCGGAGAACGCGCCCGGGAAGTAGACGATGTTCCCGTCGTCGATCGAGGCGAGGGCGACGTCCAGGTGGTAGAAGCGCGGGTCGACCAGGCGCAGCGACACCACCGGCCGGCCGAGCGCCTCCTGCGCCTCGGCGTGCGCCGGCAGCTCGGTGCGGAAGCCGTGCCCGGCGAGGACCAGCCCACCGTGGGCCTCCGGCAGGTACGCGAAGTCGCCCTCGCCCTCGTTGGTCTCGCTGGGGGCGATGAACCGCCAGCCCTGTGACTCGTAGAAGGCCCGGTGGGCGGCGGCCTCGGCGGCGCGCTGCTCGTGCTTGAACTGCGCTCCGTACACGGTGCCGTCGACCACGAACGCGCCGTTGGCCGCGAAGACCATGTCCGGCAGGCCCCGCTCGGGAGTGAGCAGGTGCACCTCGTGGCCGAGGCCGACCAGGGTTTCCCGCAAGCGGTCCCACTGCTTGACCGCCAGCTCCGCGTCGACCGCGGTGGTGACGTCCATCCACGGGTTGATGGCGTACTCGACCGTGAAGTGCTCGGGCGAGCACATGAGATATGTCCGCTTTCGCGGGACTCGCTGCTGGTTCACGGTGACCAAGGGTAGGTACCGTGGAACCTTCGTAACAGCCACAACCGTTGCTTCCCAGAGGCGGAACGTTGCAGATAGATGCCGTAGACCAGCGGATCATTGCGTTGCTCGTCGCCGACGCCCGAGCCTCATACGCCGACATCGGACAACGGGTGTCACTCTCCGCCCCAGCGGTCAAACGACGGGTGGACCGGCTGCGGGCCACCGGGGTGATCCGGGGATTCACGGCCGTCGTCGACCCCGCCGCCGTCGGGTGGACCACCGAGGCGTTCGTGGAGCTGTTCTGCGCCGGTCGGACCACTCCGGCGCAGATCGGGGTGGCCGCCCGCCGGCACCCCGAGGTGGTCGGCGCGTACACCGTCTCCGGCGAGGCCGACGCGCTCGTTCACCTGCGGGCCGCCGACATCGCCCACCTGGAGACCGCCCTGGAGCGGCTGCGCGCCGAATCCTTCGTCACCTCTACCCGCAGCACCATCGTGCTCTCCCGCCTGGTCGAGTCCCCCGGCGTCGGCCCCTCCACCGGCTGACCGGCTACTCGGCGTACCTGCACCCGCTGCCGGACGGACGGCTGCTGGGCGTGGGCCAGGAGGCCGACGACGCGGGACGGAGGCAGGGGGTGCAGGTCTCGCTCTTCGACGTCCGTGATCCGGCCCGGCCGGTCCGGCTCGACCGGTACCACCTGCCCGACGCGCACTCCGCCGCCGAGTTCGACCCGCACGCCTTCCTGCACCACCCGGAGCGCGGCCTGGTCGCCCTGCCGGTCAACGACGGCGTCCGGCTGCTGCGGGTCACCGGGGACGGCATCGCCGAGGCCGGCGCGGTGACCCACCCCGACCCGGAGGGCATGGTCACCCGCTCGCTGCTGGTCGGGGACGTGCTCTGGACGGTCTCCGCCGCCGGCCTGCGGGCCACCGACCCGACCACCTCGCGGAGCCTCGCCTGGCTCCCCTCGACCTGACCCGCCCTCCCCGGCTGGTGGGGCCCGGTTTCTCGGGGTTACCGAGCCTCACCAGCCTCAGCCCGCGAGATCGGCCGGGTGGAACCGCTAGAGGTACATGCCGGTGCGGTGCTCGCTCTCGTCGCGCTTGACCGGCTTGTCGCCCTCGCCGAAGAACCGCTTCCCACCGAACTCGCCGTGCAGCCGGTCGTCCAGCTCGTCGGCGAGCCCGGTCATCACCTGCACGGCGAGCATCAGATGGGTCGCCTGGAAGTTGCGGCCGAAGACCGGGATGGACGCCCACACGGTGTCGTCGGCGCAGTAGAGCCGGCCGATCGGCATCCGGTTGGTCAGCTCGGAGAGCTTCACGTAGAGCCGCTCGGTCGGCTCGACCTCGGTGAGCACCGGGGAGAAGACGTCCACCAGCGGCGGGTTGTCACGGACCCGGACGAAGACCATCGCCGAGCCGGCGCGGATGTTGATGTCGCCGTCGGAGTCGACCTGCAACCGGTCCGAGTCCGACTTGAGCATGGTGGAGACGACCGTCCGGACCCGCTCCGCCAGCCCCAGCAGGTCGTTCTCGTCGGCCTGGGCGGTGGCCGCGGCGGCCAGCGCCTCGTCCAGGTCGGCCTCGACGTCCCGGTCGGGGCCGAACTCGCTGCGCGCGGTGCCGAGCGGCCCACCCTCCAGCGGCTCCCCCTCGGGGTCGTGGATCAGGTAGACCAGGAACGCGGGGTGCGGGGCGCCGTAGACGTCGCGCAGCGTACGGGAGAGCAGGGCGGCCAGCCGGGTGGCCTCGGCGGTGCTGCCGTCCAGCCCGAAGTTCTCGCCGGAGCCCTCGACCACCCCGGGCGGCGACCAGCCGAGCGCGACCATGTCCGCCACCGCGGCCCGGTCCAGCCGGTAGCCCTGCGGCAGGGTGGCGTTGCCGACCGCGCGGGCGGCGAGCCGGCCGTCGGCACCGACGTCGATGCTGATCGAGTAGACCGCGTCACCGGTGCCGGAGGCGGTGGGGTCGAGCGTCAGCTCCACGTGCGCCCCGGTCGGCAGCGCCGACAACCGCTCGGCGAGCGCCCGGGCGAACTCCCGCCACGCCTGGGTCACCTTCTCCCGCAGGTCGGCCGTGGTGGGCTCGTCGAGCAGGACCGACTCGTGGTGCTCCGGCAGGGTGCCGCGCGAATCACCGGTCGGCACCGAGGGGTGGTCTGCCGTCATGATCGCCTCCGTCCGTCAAGGTCACCCTACCCACGGAACCGGGGGGACCAATCAGCCCCGACCGGGATCGGACACCACCTTCCCGCCGGCCGGCGTTCCCGCCGGGCGCGCCCGACCGGCGGACCGGCGACCGACGCCGCCACCGAACCGCCGCGGTGGGTGCGGCGGCGGGCGTCCCCGCTCCGATTGCGCCCGGACGAGCGCCGGGGTGGGCCGCGGTCAGGCGGGGGTGTCGTCCGGGCGTCCGGCGCCCAGTTCCACCGGCCAGGT
>NZ_JAMOKF010000142.1 GCF_023656545.1 Micromonospora phytophila
GACGTGGCGGACCGGCCCGCGCGGCGGGCGAGTTCGGCGACGGCCGCGGCCGACAACGGCGGCAGTCCCAGCCGGTGCACGGCCGGCCGCGGCAGCCCGGCGAGCACGCCACGCAACTGATGGTCGGGCCCTATTTCGTCGTCCCGGTACGTCAGCAGGAGCAGCGCCCGGCACTGCGGCAGGCGGCGGCCGAGGAACGCCACCATGTCGAGGGTGGCCTCGTCGGCCCAGTGCAGGTCCTCGATGACGACCACCGGGCGGGCACGCTGGCGGGGACCGGTGAGCATCTCCAGCAACGCCTCGAAGACATCTCCGCGGACCACCCGGCCGGGTTCGGCCGCCCCGTCGGGCCCGTCGACGTGCAGTCGGGCCATCCGGTCGCGCAGCTCCCCGCCGGCCTGCCGGGCGATGTCGTGCAGCGGACCGAGCGCGCGCGGGGTGAGCAGCGGATCGCAGGAGCCCCACAGCAGCTGGACGCGGCCGGCTGCGGACGCGGCGAAGGCCTGCGCCAGCGCCGACTTGCCGGCGCCGGCCTCCCCGCAAACGACCGCGATGCGACCTCCGCCGGAGGTCTCCGCCAGCAGCCGTTGCAGATCGGCAAGGGCGTCGGCCCTCTCCAACAGGTCCATTACCGCTGATCGTAGGCGCGGTGGGACCGGCGTCCTAGCTGTAGTGACCCTGAGCAGTACCGGGCGGGCGCCGCTGCGAGGAGTCGAGGTAGCTCCTCACGCCTCACTCCTCACGCGCCGCAGCCAGCAGTTCGTACGTCGCTTCGTCGAAGGCGACGAGGCGGACGCGCTCGACCTTTGCAGGCGTTGCTCTGATCGTCGAGATTGCGATCTTCGCTGCCTGGTCAGGCGGGAACCCGTAAACGCCAGTAGCGATAGCTGGGAAGGCGACGCTGCGAGCGCCGATCGCATCGGCAACCTCAAGGCTGCGCCGATAGCAGGACGCCAGGATGTCAGCCTCACCGTAGCCGCCGCCTTCCCAGACCGGACCGACCGTGTGAATGACATGGCGTACTGGTGGGTCCAGGTCGAACGCCGGCGTAGCTACCGCCTCGCCTGGATCACACGGTGCCAGCGCGGCACCCGCCCGGGCCAGCCGCGGCCCTGCCGCACGGTGAATTGCCCCGTCTACACCGCCGCCACCCAACAGCGACTCGTTCGCTGCGGTGACGATGGCGTCGACGTCCTCGCTGGTGATGTCACCAAGAACAACCTCGACCACAGGCATGGCTCGACGATGCCACCAGGGGCGCTCCCCGGGCGGCTGGCCGCCGGCACGGCTCGAAGTGGGTGACGAGTTGAGTGACTACGGCCGCGGACATCGGTGGATGTCGGCACCCGCGTCGCGGCTGTCGTACAGGTCGATCGCCTAGGCGACGACCGAGTCGGATCCGTACAGCGGGCGGAGGATCTGCAGGTGGTCGAGTGCGACCTGCCCTGTGCTGTTATCTTGCCGGCCGTGAACGATCAGCTGATGTGGATAGACCGGATCACCAACCTGACCGGATGGCGCCAGGATCCCGAGGACGTCGGCTGGGACCAGGTGGAGGCCGAACTTGGTGTCGCGCTGCCGACGGACTTCAAGGAATTGTGTCGGCGATTCGTGCCCGGGGCGTTCTACGCGTACCTGGATCTGCTGCGGCCGACCGACGATCACGCAGAGCCGCTGGTTCGGAGGTGGGCCTCTTGCCGGCAGTACGCAGTCGAGCATGGGTCTTCGCGGTTGTGGGCCCCCTACGAGATATATGGGGTCGACAAGGGGCCGGGGCTGATTCAGTGGGGTGGTGACCAGACTGAGGGGGAGTACTACTGGCTGGCGGACCGTTTCGTGGAGCCCGACCGGTGGCCTGTGGTCGCACGGTGGGACGGCATCGAGCCGTGGCACCAGTTCGACATGTCGACGGTCGAGTTCGTTTACCGGGTGATCGCGGATCCGGAGTTCAAGCCGTTCACGGTTGCCGACCCATCACGGCGGGCTTTCTACCTGCCGTACTGGGGGCCGTTCCCGATGAGTGCTGAGGACTGGGATGCTCTCACCGACCCGAACCGTGAGAGCTCGACCACGGATCGCTAGCAGCGCCTTTCCTGCTGCCGGTACCAGGTCGGCCAGGAGCGCGGCCCAGCGAGCACCACGACCGAGCACGTCGACGGGAGCGCGGGCGACCGCGAGGTGCGGCAGTGCCAGCACCGGCCGTTTCGTGACGGAGACGACCTCGGACCTGCACGAGTCCACTACCTGAGAATCAGCACCTCCGACGGGTCGCAGGAGGTCGAGAAGCCGGGCGGTCGGGCGGATCGCGGTCACAGGTCTTTGGCCATGTTGCGGCCGGTCTCGGTGAAGCCCAGCTGCTCGTAGAGGGCCCGGGCGCCGGTGTTGTGGGCGAAGACGTGCAGACCGATTCTGGTCAGCGCGTTGTCGTGGCACCAGCGCTCGGCGGCCAGCATGATCGCGCGGCCGTAGCCCTGGCGGCGTACGTCGGGTTCGACGGCGACGTTGTAGACGAACGCGGTGTCGTGGGTCACTTTGACCCAGAGGAAACCGACCCGGCGGTCGCCGTCGTAGGCGTACCAGAAATGGTGGTCAGGGGTGGCGGACCCGTCGGGAAGCAGCTGCGCGTAGGTGTCGGCGGCGTTGCGGGCCGCGTCCTGCGCCGACTGGCCCGACGCGGCGACGCTCTGCGCGTAGTGCGCCTCGGCCTCGGCCCGCCACGGCTTGTACTGATCCTCGGTCATCGGCTCGAGCCGTACGTCCGTCATGATCGACAACGTACCGAGTCAGAAGCACCCGCGCGCACTTTCAGTTCGGGGCCGCCACGGCGACCCTAGCGTTACGCGCATGTGAACCCGACCACCAGATGCTGCAGGACATGGTCGACGGCATCCGGCCCGTCCAGCAGCCGGTCGGACGCCCGCGGAAACGACCGGCCAAGCTGCACGGCGACAAGGGCTACGACTATCCCGAATGCCGCGACCTGCTACGCAGCCGCAACATTATCCCGCGGATCGCCCGCAAGGGCATCGAGTCATCGAAGCGCCTCGGCCGGCACCGCTACGTCATCGAACGCTGCCTTCCTTGCCGGCCACTGCCAGTCGTTGACCGGCCTCCCGGACACCGGGATCGCTCGACTCGACGGCACGCTGCGCAGCCCGCCAGCTCACGGTAGGCAGGACCGGCGCGATCAGCGGCGCGAATTGAGGGTGGCCAGGACCGCGGCGAACTCCTCGGGTGGAAGGACGATCCGGTCGCGGTGGCGTGCCCGGGAGCCTCGGCGCCAGATCGGTGTCTCGAAGTCCCGTTCGGGATGGCGAACTGAGACCCAAATCTGCCAGGCATCGTAGTTGGCGGCCTGGCCTGCCCAAGCGCGGGCCACATGCGGCCAGGGAATGACGCGCGTATGGAGCACCATGCGAATCTTGATGCCGTGGTCGCTGACGTAGACGCCGACCAGCGTGACCCGCCACAGCAGGGCCTCCCACATCAGCACGAAGAGGACGACGGTGACGGTCGCTGCGGCCCCAGATTGCACGCCCACGGCGCAGAGCGGGAAGAGGCCAGCCACGGACATGCCGCTGGCGACCACGTAGCGCAGGGTATGGAGATCGTCCTGGTCGGTCTGGTAAGCCCGATCCCATGTCGGCATGGGCCGCATCGTACGGATCGACGGCAAGCGGTTGAGCGAACTGCCGGCGCGGTCGAAGGCGCCCCAGCCGCATCGCCAGGATCGAGCCGCCTCCAATGGACCAGGACGTCACGCCGCCGCGTGGGTGTGTTCGCTAGGGCGCCTGCGTCGCAGTGCCATGGATGCTGCCGTCGCCGGCTGACGCCGAGCGCGCCAGCCAGACGAGGCCGACGGCGGCTGAGCCGACTTTGACCACGAGCGGCCGGTCCCGGGCCTCCTCATTCATCTGGCCCACTTCCAGACGGTGTGGAAGCCCTCGGTCTGCCGCACCCAGAAGTAGCCGTACGCTGCGGTGCTTCCGATGTACGGTCCGATCTGCGCGAGCAGGGCCTTGGTGCCCTCCCGGTCATGCTCGGCCAGGTAGTTGGCCAGCGCCAGCCAGTGCCGAAGCGTGATGCCGCGACCGATCAGGCGAGGCTCGCCGGCTCCGCGCCACTTGGCCGCGCAGGCGTCGATCTCCCGGATCACCTCGGGCCGGCGGAAGTAGCTCGCCTTCGCGGTCAGCGACTCCGCCCGCGTGTCAAAGCCGTACTCGCGCAGTGCGTACTCGAAATGGGCGAGCAGCGGCAGCATCGCCACCGATGAGCCGACGGGCGCGGTGGTGGCGGGCTCGCGAGCCGCAGCGAACATCTCTTCGTGCGAGCCGTACCACTTCTCGCAGAGAAAGGTCACCGCCATGAGATGGGTCTCGAAGTTGTACGGGTCACGCTTGACCGACTCGCCCGTCGCCGCGAGGAACTCGTCGCGCTGCCGGTGACCATTGGCGAGCATCGAGGCCATGCGGGTCACCCATGGGTAGGGGTCGTCGGGGTTGAGTCTCACCGCGCGCTGGCTGGCCTGGGCCGCGAGGGTGGAGAGCCGGTCGAACTCCTGGAACTGCTCCCGGCTGGTGTTGCGCGCGGACGCAGCGCCCCGGGCCTCGCCAGCCTGATCCATCAGGGCGTCAGCTCGCAGGATGGCGACCGTCGGGTCGTCCGGCACAGCGGCTTCCCACGCGTCCAGCCATTGCGGGGACTGCCCGGCAGCGCCACCCAGCACCGAGAGCCGGCGGCCGCGCAGCTCCCAGTCCCGACCAGTGGCCTCGATCAGGTCCCGGGCTGCTGTCCAGTCACCCGCGAGCGCCCGGTCGCGCACCATGCGCAACTCCAGATCGGCCTGGCCGTAGTCGGTATCCGGGTTGGGCGGCTTGCGGAAGAGTCCGAACATCCGGCGATCATAAGGATCGACACAACCGCACCGCCCACCGGTGCACTCACCTGCCGCGGTCTGCGCGCTCGGAGTCGGTGGTGGGTAGCCGGTTGTTCGGCCGTCTCCAATCGAGGGACTGGGTGAGTTGGGTCCGTAGGCTGGGACGGTGGAGACACTGCCGGCGTTCGGCGTGCAACTAATGCGGCTGGCCGAGCTGCGTGGCGTCGACGTCAGCTCGCTGGACCGCCGGGTGGGCGTCCCTGAGCCCGTGATCACGTCGGTGCTCGACGGCGGCAATCCTGGTCCGTCACTGCTGCGCCGGCTCGCTCCCGCCCTCGACCTGCATGCCAGCGACGTGTTCGTCATCGCCGGTCAGCGGGTGCCTGACGACCTCGCTCCACTGGACGCCGCCGCAGCCAACGGCATCGGTTCGCTGGCATGGTCACTGACGTACCTCCCACGAGCGGTGCCGGAGCTGCACCAGCTCGTCCGGTCGATGCCCCAGCAGCCCCGCCCGCAGCGGCCGCCAGCACAAGCGCTGCCGTATCAGCAGTACTCGAGCAACGCCGGCGGCCTGGTACTGCGCCTGCTGCACAACCGCAACCTCAACTGGGCAGGTTCTGCCCAGTACCTGTTCGGCCTGGGCCGCCGCGGCGTGCTGTCGGCGTCGACGATCGGCATGATCGGACACGGCAGGAAGGCCCTGACACCCGACCTGCTTGCCGGATTCGCCGCCTTGCTCGACATCTCATCTCACGACCTCAGCGCGCTGACCGACATCGACCTGAACGGCGGCCACCCGCCGCCCCACCCGGACGCCCCCGAGGCCGCCCAGCTGATCTGGAACGCCCGCCGCCTGACCGCCGGCCAGCTGCAACAGGTTCACGACCGGGCACATGCCATCCGGCACGAATGCGCCGACGAACTCAGCCCCGAACTGCGGTGCGGCTGCCCAGGACGTCCCTGAGATCAAGAGCCAGCGGTAGGCCTGGCGCACGCTCATGCGCGAGTCGCGTGGTCTCGCCGATCCGCTGCCAGTGCGCAAGCAGCGTGGCCGAGGTCGTCCAGGCCTGGGCGTGGCGTCACGTCGCCGCGATCGGATATCCGATCGCGGCTATGTCCTCGTGCAGCGCGGCAACGGTCACTTCCGGGTTCAAAGCCTGCACAACGACGTCAGTGAGCGGGCGGTGCGCGACGACATGCTCGACCACCGTCCGGTCCACCTCGATCTCGTAGTAGTCCTCGGCGTACGTGACGTACCGGTCGACGATGTCGTCGAGCAGGATCTCCAGCAGGTCGGAGCCGTCCGGGGCGGTGTCGTCGTACGGTCCGCGGGGCGGGGGGAACGTGATGCCTTCGCCGGCGTGCCAGCGGTCGTCACCGGAGAGCCGCCACAGCACGGCGGTGGCGATGAACTGTCCCTCGTCGTCGCCGAACGCTGGTTCCCCGATCTGCGGATGGAACACCGCCGGGAGGCCCTCGAGCAGCCCGGGCCACAGCTCGTGGTCCGGATCGCGGTAGGGCGTCATCGCCGACTCGTGGTCGAACGCGCGGATGAACGCACCCTCGGCGGTGAACACGACCGCCCACTCGTCGCCGCTGCCGTTGTTCATCACCGCTGCCTCGTCATCACCCCAGGCGCGGGTGTAGGCATAGTAGGGCTCGCCATCGTCGATGATGCGCTCCAGCACGGCGAGTGCCTTGCAGCGGTCCCGCAGCACGTCGATGGGAGGCAGCCTGGCGGCGAGGTCGTACACGGTCACCCGGCGACCTTACGCGCGAAGATCCGGTTCATCGTGGTGGGGCTTCCTGGTCACATGAGTCAGCCCGGGGTCGGTGTCGACCACGGGCTGGTAATGAACAGGTCCTGCGGGGTTCAGGTGCCGGCGGCACTGGTGGCGGGAGGCCGCCGGGTCGCTGCCGCCTGCGCCGCTGACGTGTGTTCTCCGTCATCCGTCCTTCGATTGATGTGTCAATCAACTGGTGGGCATAATTGACACGTCAACCAGGTTGGCGATCTCGGGGCGGCACGCCGCAGTGCCCGGGGGACGGAGCAGGAGGAAACCATGAGCGCCGAAGGCTTCGAACTGGGACTCAACACGTTCGGCGAAGTGGCCACCGACGGCGACCGTGTCCTGAGCGACGCCGAGACCGTCCGGCTGATCGTCGAGGAGGCGCAGCTTGCCGAATCGGTCGGCCTCGACCTGTTCAGCGTGGGGGAGCACTACCGCGAAGGCTTCACCGACTCGGCGACGCCCGTGCTGCTCGCGGCGATCGCGGCGGCCACCGAGCGCATCCGGCTCGGCACCTCGGTCACGGTGCTCAGCACGAACGACCCCGTCCGGCTCTACCACGAATTCTCGACCCTCGACGCGGTGTCGAACGGCCGCGCACAGCTCATCCTCGGGCGCGCCTCGGCGACCGAGTCGTTCCCGCTGTTCGGCTACGACCTGGCCGACTACGAGCAGTTGTTCGAAGACAAGCTCGACCTGTTCATGCGGCTCCAGCGGGAGGACTCGGTGACCTGGTCGGGCACCGTCCGCAGCCCGCTGAGCGAGCAGCGCCTGCACCCACGGATGCGGCCGGGTGGCATCCCGACCTGGATCGGCGTCGGCGGCAGCCCGAACTCGGTGATCCGCGCCGCCCGCTACGGCCTTCCGCTCATGCTCGCGATCATCGGCGGGCGCCCGCAACGGTTCGCCGGCCACGTCGACCTCTACCACCGCGCGCTCGAGCAGTACGGGCATCCCGTGCAGCCGATCGGACAGCACTCACTCGGCCTCGTCGCCGACACCGACGAGGAGGCCGTGGAGACCTGGTGGCGCTACTGGCAACCGGTCGTGGCGCAACTGGCCCGCGAACGCGGCTTCTACAAGCCGACCCGTGAGCGCTACGAGGCCGAGATCGACCGCGGCGCGCTATTCGTAGGGTCTCCCGAGACGGTCGCCCAGAAGATCGCCACGATGGCCCGCGACCTGCGCCTCAGTCGCTTCGACATCAAGTACGACGTCATGTACCTACCCCGGCGGGCCCGCGCGCGCAGCATCGAACTGCTCGGCCGCGAGGTCGCCCCGCGGGTGCGGGAACTGCTCACCAAGGAGCCCAGCCATGTCTGAAATCCTGTTCGGCCTCGACACCTTCGGCGATGTCCCGGAGGACGACTCCGGCAGGCCGATCTCCTACGCCGCCGCGATCCGGCAGGTCGTCGAGGAGGCGGTGCTGGCCGACGACCTCGGCGTCGAGGCCATCGCCATCGGCGAGCACCATCGACCGGAGTACTCGGTGTCAACCCCGGAGACCGTGCTCGCCGGGATCGCCACGCGCACCTCACGCATCCGCCTCGGTTCCGGTGTGACCGTGCTGAGCTCAGACGACCCGGTACGGGTGTTCCAGCGCTTCGCCACGGTGGACGCGCTGTCGCACGGCCGCGCCGAGGTCATCCTCGGACGCGGCTCGTTCACCGAGTCGTTCCCGCTGTTCGGCTACGACCTGGCCGACTACGACGCGCTGTTCGAGGAGAAGCTCGACCTCTTCGTGAAGCTGCTCGACGAGCAGCCGGTCACCTGGAGCGGCACCCTGCGCGCCCCACTGCGTGACGCCGACGTCTTCCCGAAGACCGAGTCGGGACGGCTCGCCACCTGGGTGGGCGTCGGCGGGTCGCCGCAGTCGGTCGTGCGCACCGCACGCCACGGCCTGCCGCTCATGCTCGCCATCATCGGCGGCCCGCCCACGCGCTTCGCGCCCTACCTCGACCTCTACCGGCGAGCCGCGGACCAGTTCGGCACGACCGCGCATCCGGTCGGAATGCACTCGCCGGGCTTCATCGCCGACACCGACGAGGAAGCCAAGGAGGTGTTCTGGCCGCACTACCGGGTCATCCGGGACCGGATCGGCGCCCTGCGCGGCTGGCCGCCGATCCGCCGGGCCGAGTTCGACGCCGACATCGAGCACGGCTCCCTCTACATCGGCTCGCCGGAGACCGTCGCCCGCAAGATCGCCCGCACGATCGACGCCCTCGGCGTCGGCCGGTTCGACCTCATCTACACCGCGGGCGCACAGCCGGTATCCGCCCGGCTGCGGGCCGTCGAGCTGTACGGCGCGAAGGTGATTCCCATGGTCCGCGACATCCTCGCCGGCTGACCTCCCGACCGGCGGCACCGAACCGAACGGAACGACATGAACGACACCGCCCCTGACGATCCCCGAACCCTCGGCATCCTCGGTGCGGGCAAGCTGGGCACCGTGCTGGCCCGGCTCGCCCTGGCCGCCGGTTACCGCGTGCTCATCGCCGGCTCCGGCGATCCCGAGCGCATCGCGCTGACCATCGAGGTCCTCACCCCCGGAGCGGTCGCCACGACCGCGCACGACGCCGCGGCACGCGCCGACATCGTCATCCTCGCCCTCCCGCTCGGCAAGTACCGCGGCATTCCCGCGGACGCGCTGCGCGGCAAGCTCGTCGTCGACGCGATGAACTACTGGTGGGAAGTCGACGGCATCCGAGACGACCTCACCGACCCGCGCACGTCCTCGAGCGAGATCGTCCAGGCGTTCCTTCCCGGCGCCCGGGTCGTCAAGGCGTTCAACCATGTGGGCTACCACGACATCGAGGACAAGGCCCGCCCCGCAGGCGTTGCCGGACGCACGGCTGTCGCGATCGCCGGCGACGACCCCGCCGATCTCGCCGCCGTCGCCTCCCTCGTGGACGCGCTCGGCTTCGACCCGGTCATCGCCGGCCCCCTCGCCGAAGGCATCCGCATCGAGCCAGGCACCGAGCTCTTCGGTGCCGACGTGGACGCCGGCGAGGTCCGAGCCAGACTCGACCGCTTCCCGGAATCGGAGCGTGGGCGGATCGTCGCTCGCGCACGTGCCAAGGCGCCGGGACCGAAGACGAACGGCTCCGGCACGGAGGTGAAGGAACCTGTACGCATGCCCCGGTTGAACGCGGCGGGGCCGATCAACCACGGAGGCGGACAGTGAGTGACGTGGACATGATCGTCATCCGGAACAATCCGGAATTGAAGAGGTACGAGGCTCTGGTCGACGGCGCTCTCGCCGGCTTCGCCGACTACCACCTCGTCGGCGACCGCGTGGTCTTCACCCACACCGAGGTGGACGCCGCCTACGAGGGGCGTGGACTGGGCTCGCGGCTGGTCGGGGAGGCGCTGGACGATGTGCGACGGCAGGG
Organism: Micromonospora phytophila; assembly: GCF_023656545.1. GTDB lineage: Bacteria > Actinomycetota > Actinomycetes > Mycobacteriales > Micromonosporaceae > Micromonospora > Micromonospora phytophila. Next base: position 10,062 of record NZ_JAMOKF010000142.1, read on the forward strand.
CCGATTCACCACCCCGCTCTGCCCGTTCGTCGCCTCCTACCTCCGCCGCCATGCCGAGTATGCCGACCTGGTCCGGCACCCGTGACCGAGCCGGCCACCCACGACCCCTTCGATGACGGTAAGCGGTATTCCGGTCCGGAGATCCTGGTCAGCTACGACGCTCGCCGGTGCCGGCACGCCGGCGAGTGTGTCCGGGGTCTACCGCAGGTGTTCGACGTCGGACGACGCCCATGGATCGTGCCCGGGGCCGCACTGCCGGACGAGGTCGCGACCGTCATCAGGCGGTGCCCGACCGGGGCCTTGCAGTATCGCTCGACGACCGGTGCCGACACCGAGCAACCTGATCCGGTGACGACCGTACGAGCGGTGCCCGGTGGTCCTCTCCTCTTGCGCGGCGACCTGCGGGTGTGGATGGATCAGCCCGGCGTCGGTGTCGGGATGCGCCGCGAGACCCGAATGGCAGCCTGCGCCTGCGGCGCCACCGGGCTCGCCCCTTACTGCGACGGATCGTGTGGCGTCGAGGCAATTGACACGTCGACCGAGGAGAAGTAGATGACGAAGGCCATACCCGAGCGGGGGAGAGGACGCCGACTGCCGACCGCGGAGGAGCTACGGATCTGGCGGGACTTCGTCGAGACGACGGAAGCACTCAAGTCCAGGCTCGCGTCACGCCTCCAGATCGAGTCCTCGCTCTCGCCGGGGGACTACGTCGTACTGCTCGCCCTCAGCGAGGCGCAGGACAATCAGATGCGCTCGTCCGAACTCGCGACACACATCGGCTGGGAGCGGAGCCGGCTCTCCCACCACCTCGGCCGGATGGAGCGGCGCGGACTCATCCGCCGCCAGGAGTGCGCAACCGTTCCCCGAGGGGCGGAGGTGCTCCTCACGCCGACCGGGGCCGAGGCATTCCGGCGGTCCACGGTTCCGCACTTGCGCGCCATCCGCGAACTCTTCGTCGACGCTTTCACGCCGGAGCAACTCCTCGCGGCGGGCGAGACCGCGGCAGCACTTCGCGCGCACCTCGACACGCACCAAGAGGAATGACCGGCCTCGTCCCTGCGCCTGTGGTCGAAGGTCCAGGTCACGGAGCGCCGGTTACCGTTGCCGGTGTGCGGGCGCAGGCGGGCGAGACGGTCGCTTTCTCGGTGCTCGGCTCGCTCAGGGTCGTCCGCGCCGGCGCCGAGCTGCGTCTGGGCGCCCGCCAGCAGCGCCTGGTGCTCGCGTTGCTGCTGGCCCGGGCCGGTGCACCGGTCTCCCTGGCCGAGCTGGTCGACCTGCTCTGGGACGAGGAGGCCCCGGCCAGCGCCGCGAACGTCGTGCACCGGCACGTCGGGGTGCTGCGGCGGCTGCTCGAGCCCGACCTGCCCACCCGGTCGACGGGCCGGCACATCCTCCGGGAGCTCTCGGGCTATCGGCTGCGCGCCGACGAGGAGTCCCATGACCTGCTGAAGTTCCGGTCCCTGAGCCGGCTGGCGGGCCGAAGCCTGCAGGACGGCGACCCGGAGTCGGCGCTGCGGCATTCCCTCGACGGGCTGCGGCTGTGGCGCGGCCGGTGCGCCGCGGGCCTGGAGCCGGCCTCCCGCCTGCATCCCGCGTTCCTCGCCGTGGAGGCCGAACGCGCCCAGGCCGTGCGCGAGGCCGCCGACGCCGCCGAGCGCTGCGGCCGGATGAGCGCGGTGCTGGCGCCGTTGCGGCAGGCCGCCGAGCAGCACCCGCTCGACGAGTCGCTGCAGAGCCGGTTGCTGCTGGCGCTCGCCGCCGACGGCCGCCAGGCGGAAGCCGTCCAGATGTACCGGCTGGTGCGCCGCCGGCTCGCCGACGACCTGGGCATCGATCCGGGCGAGGAGCTGCGGGAGGCGTACGACCGGCTGCTGCACCAGCGCACCCAGCCGGCGCGTACCGAGTCGCCGTCGCCACTTCCCCGGCCCGCGCAGCTACCGCCGGACCTGCCCTTCTTCAGTGGCCGGGACGACCTCGTCGCCGAGGCCCGCGCGGCGGTCGCGGCCCAGGGCGGGTCGGCGGTGCTCGCAATCGACGGCATGCCCGGGATCGGCAAGACCGCCCTCGCCGTCCACCTCGCCCACAAGTTCGCCGCCGGCTACCCCGACGGGCAGCTCTATGTCGACCTGCGCGGATACGACGGCCGGGAGCCGGCGATGAGCCCGGCCGAGGCGCTGCGCGGCTTCCTCGGCTCGCTCGGGGTGCCCCGGGAGGGCATTCCCGCCGAGCTGCACGCCCAGGCGGGCCTGTACCGCAGCAGCCTTGCCGGCCGGCGCCTGCTGATCCTGCTCGACAACTGCCGGGACGCCGAGCAGATCCGGCACCTGCTGCCCGGCAGCCCCGGCTGTCTGGTGATCGTGACCAGCCGCAGCCGGCTCAGCACCCTGCTGACCACGGCCGGCGCCCACCCGTTGCCGGTCGGCCTGCCGAGCATCG
>NZ_JAMOKF010000143.1 GCF_023656545.1 Micromonospora phytophila
GGAGCTGACCGGGCGGGAGATCGAGGTGCTCGGCTGCCTGGTCGCCGGGATGTCCAACAAGCAGGCGGCCCGGGCGCTCGGCATCTCGGTGCGGACGGTCACGGTGCACGTGTCCAACCTGCTGCGCAAGACCGGGTCGGCGTCGCGTACCGAGGCGGCGATCTGGGCGGTGCAGCAGCGGCTGCCGGCGCCTGCCCCGGTCGACGGCTGAGCGCCCGCCGTCGACGGCTCAGCGGCCGTGGTCGACCGCTGGGCGACGGTCGACGGTTCAGCGGCCATGGTCGACGGCTGGGCGACGGTGGTCGACGGCCGAGGGGCCGCCCGGGCCGAACGTGGTCAGGAGCAGATCCGCTTCGGGCCGGTGGCGTCCGGGCGCAACCGGAACCCGACGACCTGCCCGGACGGGTGGCGGAACTCCGCCTCGGTCGCGGAGATCACCCGCATGGTGCCCCGCTGTGTCGGGTTGCCCCAGCCCGCGGGCGGGTTGCCGCTGCCGTCGGAGAGCGGCTGGACCGCCTCGTACCAGCGGCCCTGGTGGTACGCCTCGTCGATGCCGCAGTGCGTGTAGAGGGTGAACGGCACCGCGCTCGCCCCGGCCCCGGTCGGCTCGGCCCCGGTCGGCCCGGCCCCGGTCGGGCCGGTGGTGGTGCCGGTTCCGGTCGGCCCGGTTCCGGTCGGCCCGGTTCCGGTCGGCCGGCCCGGTGGGCTGGTCGGTGCGTCGGCGGTGGTGCAGGCGACCAGCGCCGACAGCGCCAGCGCTGCCACCGCCGGCATGACCGGTGCTCTCATGCGACTCCCCCCGGGTGTGCGGACCGCGTACGCGGTCGACAACCTGTGGGACGTCCATCCGCATCCGCCGGTTCCCATTGCCGTGACCGCCCACCGGTGAAGTGCACGTCACACCCGCCAGGTCGCCGGTACCGAGGCTTTCGCCAGCCGGGCCACCGTTACCGTTCATCGCGACGGGCAACGGGGAGGGCGGGGGTGGGTGCGGTGCTGCAACCTGTGCTGGCCGGCGTGGTGACCGCGCTGGTGGGGTTCGCCAGCTCGTTCACCGTGGTGCTGGCCGGCCTGCGGGCGGTCGGGGCCACCGACGCGCAGGCCGCCTCGGGGCTGCTCGCGCTCTGCGTCGCCTCCGGGATCTCCGCCGTCTGGCTGGGCCTGCGGCACCGGCTGCCGATGAGCATCGCCTGGTCCACCCCGGGCGCGGCGCTGCTGGTCGCCACCGGTCCGGTGCCCGGCGGCTGGCCGGTCGCCGTCGGGGCGTTCCTCGTCTCGGGTGTGCTGATCGTGGCCGCCGGGCTCTTTCCGGCGCTCGGACGGGCGGTCGCGGCGATCCCGAAGCCGATCGCGGGCGCGATGCTCGCCGGGGTCCTGCTGCCGCTCTGCACCGCGCCGGTCCACGCGCTGGTGGAGGTGCCCCGGCTGGCCGCCCCGGTGGTGGTGGCGTGGCTGCTGCTGCACCGGTTCGCCCGCCGCTGGGCGGTGCCGGGCGCGCTGGTGGTCGCGGTCGCGGCGATCGCGCTGACCGCCCCGGCGGGCGGCCTCGGCGGCGCACGACTGCTCCCCGTGGTCGAGCTGACCGCGCCCGCCTGGAGCGTCTCCGCCCTGGTGGGCCTGGCGCTGCCACTCTTCCTGGTCACCATGGCCGCGCAGAACGTGCCCGGGATGGCGGTGCTGGCCGGCTACGGCTACCGGCCGCCGTTCGGCGCCGCGCTGCGGGCCACCGGCCTGACCAGCGTGCTCGCCGCGCCCGCCGGCGGGCACGCGGTCAACCTCGCGGCGATCACCGCCGCACTGGCCGCCGGCCCGGACGCCCACCCGGATCCGGACCGCCGCTGGGTCGCCTCGGTCACCGCCGGCGCCGGGCTGGCCTTGCTGGGGCTGAGCGCCGGGGTGGCCACCGCGCTGGTCGCACTGGCCCCGCCGGTGCTGATCGAGGCGGTCGCCGGCCTGGCCCTGCTCGGCGCGCTGGCCACCGCGCTCACCTCGGCGCTGGCCGACGCGGACGCCCGCGAGGCCGCAGTGGTCACCTTCGTGGTGACCGCCTCCGGCGTGGCCCTGCTCGGCGTGGGTGGCGCGTTCTGGGGCCTGGTCGCCGGCGCCCTGATGCTCCTGCTCTTCCGCCGCCGCCCGGCCGGCTCCCGCCCGGATTCGACCGGATCCCGCCCGGATTCGGATGATCCCCGCCCGGACTCGGACCGTCGCCGCCCGGACTCGGACCGTCCCCGCCTTCAGTCGGGTGGTTCGGAGCCTGTGGAGCTGCCCGCACAGACGGGGCAGGACGCCGGCAGCCGACCCGCCGTCCGTTGACCGACCCGGGCGACCCTGCGCCGACCTCGGCGTATCCGGTGAGACGGGGGTGGTGTCCGGCCCGACCCAGATCTGCTGCCGGTTCTCGCCTCGACCGTCGCGGCCGTGGCATCCACCTCGGGCCGGTCACTCCTCCGGGGACAGGTCGGCGGCCGGGACGTCGAGGCGTACCTGGGCGTCGGTGACGGCGGCTATCTGGTCGGCGAGTACGTAGACCGCGCCGGTCCGGACCAGCTCGGTGGAGACCTTCAGGTAGCCGCCGTGCAGCAGCCGGGCAGCCAGGTCGGCCGGTACGTCCGGCTCCTCGACCGCGGTCGACTCGATCAACTCGTCCAGGCTGCTGCCCGGGTCGGCGGTGGGCGCCTGCACGGTCACCGCGTTCGGGTCACCCCGCTGGACGAGGTCGACGGTGCCGACCTCGGTGCCGGCGGCGTCGATCACCCGCATGCCGGTGGTGACCCGGGAGATGGCCGTCTGCTGCTCGGTGCCCTGCTGCTTCATCCAGGCGCGGTTCCCGGCCCGCGCGCCGGCTAAACGCCACCCGGTTGGCCGGCGGAGATCTTGGTGAAGAACGGCCCCTACAGGGGCCGAAATCGTCCAAGATCTCCGGAGCCGGAGCCGGAGCCGGAGCCGGAGCCGGAGCCGGAGCCGGAGCCGGAGCCGGGAGCGGGGAAGTGGGTGCGGTCAGGCCTCGGTGGACCAGCCGCTCGGGGGGCGGGGGGAGAGTTCGCGCCAGGTGTCGGCGCCCTGGAGCAGTGCCCGGACCGTCTCCTCGGCCTCCTCGACGCTGGCGTACTCGTAGAACTGGGAGATGCCCTCGGCACCGCCGGCGCGCTGCTCGACGTGCCACCGGTCGGCGTCCGACCGGAGGAAGACGTCCCGCCGGGCCAGCCGGCCCCATTTCCCGTTCCACCAGTGCTTTCGCTGCTCCATGGCGGGACTCTATCGAACATACGTACGAGAATGCGCGGCCCCTGCGGGAATCCCACAGGGGCCGATGTGCGTGTGCCGGGTTCAGCGCTGAGTGGGCGGTTCCTCCCGGCGGCCGAGCACGTCGTCCAGGGCCCCGCGCCGCTGAACGGGGGTGTTGTGTCCGGCGGCGACGAGCGCGTCCCGGATCTCGGTGAGCAGCTTGACCTCCTCGCTCGGCGCCTTCGGCGGCGGCTCCTCGCCGCGTCGGCGCCGCTCGGCCAGCCGGTTCATCGGGAAGACCACCAGGAAGTACAGCGCCGCCGCGGTGAGCAGGAAGGTGATCAGCGCGTTCACGAACGCCACCCAGTCGAACGGGATCTCCCGGAACGTCGGCGTCGAGCCGGTGAGGCCGTTCTTGCTGCCGGTGATCAGCGCGATGAGGACGCGGACCAGCGGTTCCAGGAACGATTTGGTCAGCTGGGTGACGACGCCGGTGAAGGCGGCGCCGATGACGACACCGACCGCCAGGTCGACGACGTTTCCGCGCATGATGAAGTCTTTGAAGCCCTTGAGCATCCGTACTCCCGAGGTGTCCGGTTTTCCGTCCGGCACAACCTATGCCCCGCCGGGCGGCTCCGAAAAAGGCGCGGGTTCCAGAAAGGCGCCGGCTTCGGTCGCCGCCCGGCCGGGGTCGCCGGCCCGGATCGCCTCGACCAGCCGGGAGTGGTCCACGTAGCGTTCCGGCTCCAGCGCGTCGCCCATCGCCTGGGCGACGGTGCTGCGCAGCGCCGCGCCGACCGAGGCGTACAGCTCGGCGAGCATGCCGTTGTGCGCGGCGGCGACCACCGCGGTGTGCAGCGCGGCGTCGGCCTCCACGAACTCGGCGACCCGGCCCGCGCGCCAGGCCGCCTCGCGGGCGGCGAGCGCGCCGTCCAGCGCCGCCAGGTCCCCGGTCGTACGCCGCAGCGCGGCGAGCCGGGCGGCCTCGACCTCGAAGGCGCGGCGCACCTCGACCACCTCGGCCATCCGGTCCTCGGTGAGGCGGCGGGCCACCACCGGGGCCAGCTCGTCGGTCGACACCACGTACGTGCCGGAGCCCTGCCGGCACTCCAGCACCCCGGCGTGCACCAGTGCCCGGACGGCCTCGCGGACCGTGTTGCGCCCCACGCCGAGCGCCGCGACCAGCTGCGGCTCGGTGGGGATCCGGCCGCCCACCGGCCACTCGCTGGCGAGGATCCGCTCCCTGAGCTGCTCGATGGTCTGTCGCACCCGCTGTCCACGGGGCGGCACGGAGGCGGAATCAGCCGACGGTGGCACTGGTTACAACCCCTGCCAGAAATTCATCCCATGATTGTAGGTTCGACCACATGACCCCGCCACCCACCGCCACGACGGCGGGCACCGGTACTCCGGCGCCCATCGCCGACGTCACCCCGGGCCCGGCCCTCGCAGCGGTGGGCCAGCTGCCGGTCACCCCGGCCCCGGCCTTCGAAGCGGTGGACGCGCCGCCAGTCACCCCGGGCCCGGCGCTCGCAGCGGTGGACGCGCCGTCCGTCACCCCGGGCCTGGCCCCCGCGGCGGTGGGGATCCCGCCCGGCACGCCCGCGTCGGCGTGCCCGGCAGGGCCGGTCGCCAGCCCCGGCCGGACGCGCTATCAGTCGGCGCACCCGGCAGAGCCCCTGGCCAACCCGGGAAGGCCGCACCAGCCGGCAGGGCCCCTGGGCGCGCGTCAGCCGGTCGCCCCGGCGACGGCGGGAGCCGAATCGGCCCGGGCGGCGCACCCGGCCACCGGCGGTGCGCTGGTGCTGGTCGGCATGCTGCTGGTCGCGCTCAACCTGCGCGCCGCGGTCACCAGCCTCGGCGCCCTGCTCGACGAGGTACGCGACGGGCTGGCGCTCTCCGGAGCGACGGCCGGCTTCGTCACCACGCTGCCCACGATCGCGTTCGCCGCACTGGGCGCGCTCACCCCGTGGCTGGTCCGCCGGGTCGCCCCGGCCCGGGTGCTCGTGGTCGCGATGCTCGCGCTCGCCACCGGTCAGGTGTTGCGCGTGGTCACCGACTCCACCCTGGTCTTCCTGCTCACCAGCGCGCTGGCGCTGGCCGGCATCGCGGTGGCGAACATCCTGCTGCCGATGCTGGTCAAGCAGCACTTCCCGCACCGCACCGGGCTGGTCACCGGGGCGTACACCATGGCGCTGACCGTCGGCACGACGGTGGCCGCGGCGTCCGCCGTGCCGGTCGCGCACGCCTTCGGCTCCTGGCGGGCCGGCCTCGGCGTCTGGGCCGCGCTGGCCGCGGTGGCCGTACTCCCGTGGGTGCCGCTGGCGCTGCGGGCCCGCGCCGCCGCGCGGCGGGCGACCCCGACGGCGGCCGTCACGCCCCGGATCCGCATCCGGCCGGGCCGCACCCGGCTCGGCTGGGCGATGGCCGTCTACTTCGGCGCGCAGTCGCTCAGCGGGTACGCGATCATGGGCTGGCTGGCCCAGTTGTTCCGGGACGCCGGCCACCGCCCGGAGACGGCCGGGCTGCTGCTCGCCGGGGTGACCGCCCTCGGCGTGCCGATCGCGTTGATCATGCCGACGCTGGCCGGTCGGCTGCGGACGCTGCGCCCCCTGGTGCTCACGCTGACCGCCGCGTCGACCCTGGCCTACCTCGGTCTAGCCCTCGCGCCGCAGGGCCCCGCACCGCTCTGGGTGGCCCTGCTGGCGATCGGGCAGGGCGCGTTCCCGATGATCCTCACCACCATCGGCCTGCGTGCCCGGACCGCCGAGGGGACCGTCGCGCTGTCGGCGTTCGCGCAGAGCACCGGCTACGTCATCGCCGCGCTCGGACCGCTGCTGGTGGGCATCCTCTACGAGGCCACCGGTGGGTGGACCGCGCCGATCGGCTTCCTGCTGGTGGCGCTCGCCGTGCAGACCGGCGCGGGCATGGTGATCGCCCGCCCCCGGCACATCGAGGACGAGGCGTGAGGAGAAACGGTCAGGAGGAGGAAGCCGGCGTCGGTTCGCCCGCCACGGCCTGCTCCACCGTCGGGTAGGTGTGCAGCACCTCGACGAGGCCGCTGACCTCCAGGATGCGGAGCACCCCCCGCTGCGGGGCGGCCAGCCGCACCACACCGCCGGCCTCGTCGCAGCTGTTCTTCGCGCGAACGAACACCGACAGGCCGGTCGAGTCGCAGAACGAGACGTCCGCCAGGTCGAAGACGAGCCGGCTGCGGCCCTTGTCGAGCAGGTCGGTGATCTGGTCCTGCAACTGCGGTGCGGTCGCCATGTCCAGCTCGCCCGCGACCGACACGACAACCATGTCGCCGCGCTGTTCCGTGTGCACCGTCAAGGACATTCGCCAGACCTCCTGTTATCGGAGAAACGGTATCCCACGATCGGGGTGATACGCAGAACGGGAGGCGGTATCCGGTGGCCGGCATCATTCCGTTGCCCCGTGGCAAGTAGTTGACCCACTCCCGGTGATAGAGTCCGCCGGTCCAGGTCGAGAGGGGTTTGCCCATGGCGCTGAGCGCCGAGCAGAGCAGTCGACTGGCCGGTCTGCTGACCCGCCACGAGGAGCAGGTAACACAGCGCTGGACGGAGGCGATCGCCGGGTCGATGCGCGGCCGGCTCAGTCAGGCCGAGTTGCGTCGACAGGTGCAGGACCTGCACCGAGGCATGATCGTCGCCAGCGAGCAGGGCGTCATCGACCTCGACTCCGAGCAGGCCTCCGAGCTGCGCGCCGTGCTCAGCGAGCTGTCCCGCGGTCGCGCCCGGCAGGGCTTCTCCGCCACCGAGACCGCGGTCAGCGTCTTCGCGCTCAAGGACGTCCTGCTGGACCTCATGGAGGACCAGAGCGATGGCGGCGCCCTCCGCGACTACGTGGCCTTCGCCGCGCTGGTCGACCAGATGGGGCTGTTCACCTTCGAGAGCTATGTCCGCACCCGGGAGAGCCTGATCGCCGACCAGGCGGAGCAGCTGCTGGAGCTCTCCACCCCGGTGGTGAAGCTCTGGGAGGGCGTCGTCGCCGTGCCGCTGGTCGGCACCCTCGACTCGGCCCGGGCGCAGGTGGTCATGGAGCGGCTGCTCCAGACCCTGGTCGACACCGGCTCCCCGTACGCGATCATCGACATCACCGGCGTGCCCGCGGTGGACACCCAGGTCGCCCAGCACATCCTGAAGACCGTGGTGGCCGCCCGGCTGATGGGTGCCGACTGCATCATCTCCGGCATCCGCCCGCAGATCGCGCAGACCATCGTCGCGCTCGGCATCGAGTTCGGGGACATCGCCACCAAGGCCAGCCTCGCCGACGCGCTCCGGCACGTCCTGCGGCTGAGCGGGGTGGAGACGGGCCGTCGCCAGCACCGCCGGGAGGCGTGATGGAGCGGGTGCCGATCCTCAAGATCGGTGACATCCTGCTGGTCTCCATCCAGACCGACATGTCCGACCAGACGGCCGTGCAGCTCCAGGAGGACCTGGCCGAGCGGATCGTCGCCACCGGCTGCCACGGCGTGATCATCGACATCACCGCCCTGGACATCGTCGACTCGTTCGTCGGGCGGATGCTCTCCACCATCGCCTCGATCTCCAAGGTGCTCGACGCCGAGACGGTCGTCGTCGGAATGCGCCCCGCGGTCGCCATCACCCTGGTCGAGCTGGGGCTCTCGCTCAACGGCATCCGCACGGCGCTCAACGTCGAGCGGGGCATGGAGCTGATCGCGGCCGCCCGCGCCGACGAGCACGACCTTGCGTTCGACGACCAAGCGGACGCCGATACGACGGCCTCGTCGTGACCACGGGCGTCGACCTGGGCCAGCCTCAGGCACAGGCGATCCGCAGCGACGAGGACGTGGTACGCGTCCGGCAGCTGGTGCGTACGGTGGCGGTGGCGGTCAAGCTCTCGCTGGTCGACCAGACCAAGGTGGTCACCGCGGCGAGCGAGCTGGCCCGCAACACCCTCGTGTACGGCGGCGGCGGCACGGTCGAGGTGAGCACGGCGGACAACGGCCGGCGCAAGGGCGTGCGGATCGTCTTCGCCGACACCGGCCCCGGCATCGCCGACCTCGACCTCGCGCTGACCGACGGCTACACCACCGGCGGCGGGCTGGGGCTCGGGCTCAGCGGAGCGCGCCGCCTCGTCGACGAGTTCGACATCCGGACCGCGGTGGGTGAGGGCACCCGTATCACGGTCACCAAGTGGTCCCGATGAGCGACGACCCGGTCTCCGACCGGGGCGTCTGGTTCCGGGTGGAGAGCAGCAGCGCGGCCAGCGCGGTCCGCCGGGCCGCCGAGCGACTCGGCGCCCAGCTCGGCCTGGGTGAGTCCCGCACCGCGGACCTGGCCATCGTCGCCGCCGAGCTGACCAGCAACCTGGTCAAGCACGCCGAGGACGGGTCCCTGCTGCTCCGGCCGGCTCGCGGCGAGCAGGAGGCCGGCGTGGAGCTGATCGCGATCGACTCCGGGCCGGGAATGGCCGACCTGACCGTCTCCTCCCAGGACGGGCACTCCACCACCGGAACGCTCGGCATCGGCCTGGGCGCCATCGTCCGGCAGGCCAGCTGGTTCGACGGCTACTCCTTTCCGGGCCGCGGCACCGTCCTCGCCGTGCAGGTCTGGCCCGGCCGGAGCGGCGAGTGGGAGCGGCCGTGGGTCGGCGGGCTCACCCGGCCGCTGACCGGGGAGTCGGTCAGCGGCGACGGGTACGCCTGGCGGATCGTCGAGGGTCGGCGCCAGGTGCTGGTCTGCGACGGCCTGGGGCACGGGCCGCTCGCCTCCGCCGCCGCCGACGCCGCGCTCGACGCGTTCCGCCGGGCGCCGGCCGGGCCGCCGGCCACCGTCGTGCAGCATCTGCACCGGGCGATGTCGCACACCCGGGGCGCGGCGCTGGCCGTCGCCGAGCCGGACCCCGCGGCGGGAGTGCTGCGGTACTCGGGCCTGGGCAACATCTCCGCCGCCGTGGTCACCGCGGACGGCCGCCGCCGGGGGCTGGTCTCGCTGCCCGGCATCGCCGGGCACCAGCGGCCCCCGGTCCGCGAGTACGACTACCCCTTCCACCACGACGCCCTGCTCGTGATGCACAGTGACGGTGTGGTGGACCGCTGGCAGCTCGACGACCACCCCGGTCTGGTCGACCGGTCACCCGTGGTGGTGGCCGCGACGGTGCTGCGCGACGCCGGCGTCCGCCGCGACGACGCGTGCGTGGTGGTCACCCGGGCGTGGACATGACCGGCCGGACCGGCCCGGTGCCGTTGCTGCAGATGGTGCTGCGGGTCGAGCACGACATCTTCGTGGTCCGGCAGCGGGGGCGGGAGGTCGCCGCCGGGGTGGGGCTGGAGCACCAGGACCAGGTACGGATGGCCACCGCGCTCAGCGAGGTGGCACGGGACCTGCTACGGGCGACCGGCGGGGCGGACGTGACGTTCTCCCTCGCCGACGACGCCGTTGACGGTAGACGCCACCTGAGGGTGGAACTCGCCCCGGTCGGTCCGCTGCCGGGCGGGCGGTACGAGCCGCAGTCAGGCGCGGTGGCACGGTTGGTGGACTCGTTGGGCGTGGTGACGGGAGAGGGGGATACGGTCGTGAGGATGTCCCGACGTGTCCCGGTCACCGCGCAGCCGCTGACCCCGGAGCAACTCGCCGAGCTGCGCGCGCAGCTCGGCCGGAACGCCCCGGGCAGCGCGCTGGACGAGTTGACCGTGCAGAACGGCCAGCTGATCGCGGCGCTCGACGAGGTACGCAGCCAGCGCGACGAGCTTGCGGTGCTGAACGAGGAGCTGGCGGAGACCAACCGCGGCGTGATGGCGCTTTACAACCAGCTGACCGAGGAGCTGGAGGAGACCAACCGCGGCGTGGTGGCCCTCTACGCCGAGCTGGACGAGAAGTCCGCCCAGCTCCGCGCGGCGAGCGAGTCGAAGAGCCGGTTCCTGGCCAACGTCAGCCACGAGCTGCGGGCGCCGGTGACCGCGATCATCGGGCTCGGCCGGCTGCTGTCCGATTCCGCCTCCGACCCGCTCACCGCCGAGCAGGCCCGCCAGGTCGGGCTGATCCGCTCCTCGGCCGCCGACCTGCTGTCGCTGGTCAACGAGCTGCTCGATCTGGCGAAGGCCGAGTCGGGGCGGATCGAGCCGGACTGGGCCGAGGTGGACCTGCGGCCGCTCTTCGGCCAGTTGCGCGGCACGCTGCGGGCGCTGGCCACCCGGCCGGACGTCGAGCTGGTGGTGGAGGAGCCGCCGGTTCCGGCCACCCTGCGCACGGACGAGGTGCTCCTCGGCCAGGTGCTGCGCAACCTGCTGCACAACGGGCTCAAGTTCACCGAGCACGGCGAGGTCCGGCTGCGGGCGGAGCGGCGGGACGACCGCTGGTGGCTTTCCGTCTCCGACACGGGGCTGGGCATCGCGCCGGAGCAGCACGAGCGGATCTTCGAGGAGTTCTACCAGGTACCGGGGAAGACCCGGGTCGGCGGCACCGGACTGGGCCTGCCGTACGCGCGGCGACTGGTGACGCTGCTCGGGGGCACCCTGGAGGTGTCGAGTGAGCCCGGCCGGGGCAGCACCTTCACGGTCTCCCTGCCGGTGGGCGGAGCGTGACGGTGGAGGGCGGGCCGGCGACAGTGCTGGTGGTCGACGACAGTCGGACCAAGCGGTACCTGCTGGTCAGCTGGCTCTCCCGGGCCGGGTTCACGGTGCTGGAGGCGGAGACCGGCGGCGAGGCGCTGGCCCGGGTCGGGGTGGACCCGATCGACCTGGTGGTGCTCGACGTACGGCTGCCGGACCTGAGCGGGTTCGAGGTCTGCGAACGGATCAAGGCCGCGCACCCGGCGATGCCGGTGATCCACGTGTCCGCGCACGCGGTGGACGTGGTGGACCGTGCGCAGGGGCTGACCCGGGGGGCGGACGCGTACCTGGCCGAGCCGATCGAGCCAGAGGAGTTGGTTGCCACCGCCAGTGCGGTGCTGCGCTACTACCAGGCCCGGCGGCGGGCTGAGCTGCTCGCCGAACGGCTGCTCGGGCTCGCCGACACGACGGTCGCGGTGCACGCGGCGCCGAACTTCACGCGGTTGCTGGAGGCGGCGGTCACCGGCGCCGCGCAGATCTTCAACAGCCCGGCCGTGGTGATCGCCGAGACCTTCGACGGCGATTGTCTGGCCGGGGTCGCGACCGGTCCCGGTGCCGGCGCCGCCATCGTCCCGTGGGTCGTCGACGACAGCGGGGTGCCGACCGGGGCGAGGGTCCGGGTGTCCGACCCGGCCGCCTGGGGCCTGGTGGACTGGCCGGCCGGCGACACGGTGACGGTGGCCGCGGCCCGGCTGCGCGAGGACCGCGCGCCGCTCTACGTCGTCGTGCCCACCGCCACCCAGACCGCCCGCACCCCGGTGCTGGTGCAGCTCGCGCAGGCGGTGGCGGCGGCGGTGGAGGCGCAACGCTCCTTCGACGAGGAGCACCGCATCGCCGTCACGCTCCAGCGCAGCCTGCTGCCCCGCCGGATCCCGGAGATCAACGGGCTCGACCTGGCCGTGCGGTACGAGCCGGCGAGCGCCCAGACCGAGGTGGGCGGCGACTTCTACGAGCTGGTGATGCTCGACGGGCACCTCCTGTTGGCGATCGGTGACGTGGCCGGCCACTCGCTGCACGCCGCGACCGTGATGGCCGAGCTGCGCCACGCGGTGCGCGCGTACGCCGTCGAGGGGCACCAGCCGGGCGAGATCCTGCACCGGGTCAACGAGCTGATGCGCGTCCTGCTCCCCAACGAGCTGGCGACGATCTGCGTGCTGCTGCTGCACCCGCCCACCGGCCAGGTCCGGTTGGCCAGCGCCGGCCACCTGCCGCCCCTGCTCAGCCGGGACGGCAAGGTCGAGTTCGTGCAGCATTCCGCCCCGCTGCTCGGGGTGCGCGCGCAACGACCGCCCGACCTGGAGTTCGTGCTGCCCGCCGGGGCGACCCTGGTCTTCTACACCGACGGTCTGATCGAGCGGCGGGACACCACCATCGACGATGGACTGGCCGCACTCGCGGCGGCCGCCGCGCGGGTCGACGACGACCTGGACCGGTTCTGCCAGCGCCTCCTGGTCGAGCTGGCACCGCCCGAGATCAACGACGACGTCGCCGTCGTCGCCCTCCGCCGCCGCTGACCCAGCCCGGCCGCCCCTCTCCCCGCCGGGCCGCGCCTCTCCCCGCCGGGCCATGTCTCACGGCGCTGGGCCGTGTCTCACCGCGCTGGGCCGTGTCTCAC
>NZ_JAMOKF010000144.1 GCF_023656545.1 Micromonospora phytophila
CGGCGGCGACGCGGCGGCGGGTGCTGGCCGAGCCGTCCACCACCACGGTCACTCCCGCCTCGGAGAGCGCCCGCAGGATCTTCTTGGCCTGGGCCGGAGTCACCTCGGCTGACTCGACGGTGCGCGCGAGCTGGGCCGACGTGAGCTGACCGCCGGCGCTCTGCGCGTGGGCGATCAGGGTGTCGGTGAGCGAGCGAACGTCGGCGCCGGTCTGGCGGGGTTCTGTCACGAATGACCTTCCGGAGGCGAAGAGCGAGCACGGCCGGGTCGCCCGGCGCAGCGGGGCACCGTGCCGGACGATGTGGTTGAGGGACCCCCGTGTCCCGGACCGGCCGGTGGTCGGCGGTCCGTGGCGCGGTGGCAGGGGTGAATTGTAACGCCGTCTGCGGCGATCATCCTGCGCCGCACGGCGGACCGGCGGCGGGGACCGCCGATTCGGCGCAGATCTGGACTTTGGAAGGATGATACCCGTGCGTGACCCGGAACACCCCGGTCGTGCGGGAAGGGGACGAACGATGGACCGCACGAGGCCGGCGCCGCAGGATCTTCTGGAGATCGCCGTCGATGTGGCCCGGGACGCCGCGGCGACCGCGTACCGGATGCGGGCCGAGGGCGTGTCGGTGGCCGCGACCAAGAGCACGGTCACAGACGTGGTGACCGCGGCCGACCGGGCGGTGGAGCGGCAGGTGCTCGACGCGCTGCGCCGGCTGCGGCCGGACGACGCCGTCCTCGGCGAGGAGTACGGCGCGGGCGAGACCGGGCCGGTCGGCCCCGGCGGGGTGCGGTGGATCATCGATCCGATCGACGGCACCGTCAACTACCTCTACGGCCTGCCGCACAGCGCGGTCTCGCTCGCCGCCGAGGTCGACGGCAAGGTGGTCGCCGGCGTGGTGCGCAACGTCAGCACCGGCGAGGAGTGGACGGCCACCGCCGGCGGGGGCGCCTGGCGCGACGGTGCGCGGCTGCGCTGCTCCACCGAGACCGACCTGGGCCAGGCGCTGGTCGCGACCGGGTTCGGCTACGACCCGCGGCGCCGGGCGCACCAGGCCCGGGTGATCGCCGAGCTGATCACGCAGGTCCGCGACATCCGCCGCCTCGGCGCCGCCGCGCTGGACCTCTGCCTCGCCGCCGAGGGGCGGGTGGACGCCTACTACGAGAAGGGGCTGGCCGCCTGGGACCTGGCCGCGGGTGGGCTGGTGGCCGCCGAGGCCGGCCTGCGGGTCTCCGGGCTGGGTGGGCTGCCGGCCGGACCGGACCTGGTGATCGCCGCCCCGCCCGCCCTGTTCGCGCCGCTGCACGACCGGCTCGCGGTCCTCGACGCCTCCGGCGGCCCCTGACCGACCGGACGCCCGCGGTCCGGCACCAGGTGTCCCTCGTCCGGGGGGCCGCATGCACGGGATCCCGTCCGGGCGCGATCTCCGGGCCGTGAGGGAGCGCGGGAGCGGATCGGGAGGCGGTTCCCAGCCGTACGCCCGGAGCGTCCGGGGTCCGGTCCCGGCCGGCCCGGGCGGGTCGGCGGGGAGGACGGACCCCGGACGGGGTGGCTTCAGTTCTTGTCGGTCATCGGGCAGGACTCCGCCGGCGCTACCGGCGCGCCCAGATCGCCCAGGGACTGGTTGACCTCGGTGGTGGTGGCCAGCTGCTGGAAGCCGCTGCCCAGCACCACGTCGACCACGTCGTCCTTGCGCTTGGGGTCGTAGTCGTACTCGGCGTTGTCGAGGAAGTACGCCCGCAGCAGGTGCGCCGAGCCGACGCCCTTCGGGCCGTACCGCAGCACGGCGATGTCGTCGATCTGCTTCTTCTCGTCGGCGGTCTTCTTGACCTGGAACTTGCGGTTGCGGAAGTCGTCGGCGATGTCCGTGGCCAGGCCGACCCTGTCGGTGCCGTTCAGCACGTTGATCTTGACGTCCTTGGGCTCGCGCAGGGTCACGTCGGCCAGTGGCCAGCCCTCGGGGCACCCGCCGGCGATGCCGGCGTTGCCCTGGGTGTCGCGGACCAGGGCGACGACCACGAAGACCAGGGCCAGCACCCCCAGCAGACCGACGACAACGAGTGCTCGCACTCGCGCAAAGCTCATCAGGGCGCTCCTGGAACGTGGTGGGTGGTGGCGGCGCCAGCGGTCGGGCCGCCCCGCCGGCCGTCGAGTACGCCGCTGAGGTTAACGGTTGTCCGGCCGTCGCGTGGAAACAGTCCGACATGCCGGCGCGCCATCCGGGAACCGGGTACTACTACCCCTATCTTCGTGTCGCCTGAGTCACATTGGGAACAACTTGGCGTGCAGGGGCGTACATCTCAGCCACGAGGGCGGTATACATGCCACGCCCAAAGGGGGGGGTAAGGTACCGCGCTCGCTGGGGGAGTTCCCCTGGCGGCCCCGGTCCGAGCGGTCATCGGGTCGGGTGACCGACACAAGTGGTGGCCGGCCAGCGGAACCGAAACAGCGTCGTCCGGCGTTACAACCGGAAGCGACAACATCGATATGGGAGAGTGAAACCGATGGCCACCGACTACGACGCCCCGCGTCGCGACGAGGTCGACCTCGGCGAGGACAGCCTGGAAGAGCTCAAGGCCCGACGCGTCGACTCACAGTCGGGCGCCGTTGACGTCGACGAGGCCGAGGTGGCCGAGAGCTTCGAGCTGCCCGGCGCCGACCTGGCCGACGAGGAACTGACGGTCAAGGTCCTGCCGATGCAGCAGGACGAGTTCCGGTGTGCGCGCTGCTTCCTGGTGCATCACCGCAGCCAGCTGGCGGTCGAGCGCAACGGAGAGCTCATCTGCCGCGAGTGCGTCTGACAACGCGCGTCTTCACCGGCGGCGGCTCCCTCCTGGGGGGCCGCCGCTGTCGGGTCGCCGTGCGCCGGGCGGGGCAACCTGCTTGACTCGTGACGGGTGGCCGCCAGGTCGGCGGCAGTCCATCCGGGAGGTCGGACCATGAGCGAGCGGAGCGGACCCGGCGGCACGCACGGTGCCGACGAGCCTCGTACCGACGACGTGCGCGAGCGCGGTGCGGACGAGCTGGGCGCCACCGTCGCGGCGCTGACCGCCGACGACATCGAGCCGGCCCGCCGGCGGCAGCTGCTCGGCCGGCTGGTCGGGCAGGCGCGGGCGCGCGGGGTCGCCGACCTGTTCAAGCCGAAGTCCGCCGTCCGCTGGATGGTCGACACGGTCGCCGAGATCGCTCCGCACGTACCCGTCCGGGACCTGGCCACGCTGCGCCGGCACTTCGACGGGCTGGACGACGAGGCGCTGGCCGACCGGCTGGTGCGCAACGCCGCCCGGACGACGGCCGGCATCGGCGCCGCCGGCGGTGGCGTCGCGGCCGTCGAGTGGGCGGTCACCCCGACCCTGCTGTCCGCGCCGGTCCTGCTGGCCGCCGAGACGGTCGCGGTGGTGGCCGTCGAGCTCAAGCTGATTGGCGAGCTGCACGAGGTGTACGGCGTCGCGATGCCGACCGGCGGCACCCCGCGGGCGGTCGCCCTGGTGCAGTCCTGGGCCGGCCAGCGGGGGATCAACCCGATGATGCCCGGCGTCGGGGTGGGTGCCGTGCTGGGCACCGCCGCCCGCAAGGAGCTCCGGGACATGCTGCTTAAGCGTTTCGGCCGCAACCTGACCACGCTCGGCCCGTTCCTCACCGGGGCCGCGGTGGCGAGCTACCTCAACCGGCGGGCCACCCGGACGATGGCCGACCAGCTCCGCATCGACCTGCGTCGCAAGGGCCCCGCGCTGCCGCCCGGCACCCCGCCCGCCCTCCCCGGCACCCGCTGACGGCGACCGCCACCGGCCAACCCCGCCGGTCGGTCGACGTGGTGCGGTGGGAGGCCGAGCCGACGGCACGACCGGTGCGGGGGTGTGGCGGCGGGGCGGGTCAGCCGCGGGCGGCGTCGCGGGCGGCGAGGACCGCCTCGGCCAGCTCGACCGGGTGACGGGTGCTGACCACCCAGAACGGGGTGGGGTCGGCCGGGTCGTCGAGGATCACCTGGACGGCGCCGGGAACCCACGGCCGCTGCACCACGAACGCCAACGGGTCGGCCCCGACCCCGAGCACCTCACGCCGGCCGGCGGCGTCCAGCGGGACGACGTCGGCGACGAACCGGACCGGCAGCCGGGCGTCGTCCACCCGCAGCTCGCCGTCGCGTACCGCGACCCGGATCCGGCCCAGCCAGGCCAGGCCGGCGACGGCGGCCGGCAGCAGCACCACGAACGGCAGCCAGGCGCGTACGCCCGGCGCCCCCATCCAGACCTCGGTGGCCAGCAGCGCGGCCACGGCCAGCCCACCCAGCCAGAGCCACCAGGGCAGGCCGAGCCGCTCGGTGTGCTCCGTGGGCGCCGCGGCGGACGGTGCCGGGGACGGCGAGGATGGCGACAGGCTCACTCCTCCGAGGGTACGGCGCACGACGGCCGGCGGAACCGGCAGGATGGCAGGGTCACCTGAGTGAACCGGACGGAAGAGGGGAACCGTGACAGACGTTGTACCCGTGCCCGTACGCCAGCTTGACCCCGAGCTGCCGCTGCCGGCGTACGCCCATCCCGGTGACGCCGGGGCCGACCTGGTGGCGGCCGCGGACGTCGAGCTGCCACCCGGCGGTCGGGCTTTGGTCCCGACCGGCGTGGCGATCGCGTTGCCGGAGGGGTACGTGGGCCTGGTCCACCCCCGTTCGGGGCTGGCCGCCAGGCTCGGCGTGACCGTGCTCAACGCGCCCGGTACGGTCGACGCCGGCTACCGGGGTGAGATCCTGGTCAACCTGATCAATCATGATCGGGACGTGCCGGCGAAGATCTCCCGTGGCGATCGGATCGCGCAGCTCGTTGTCCAGCGGGTGGCGCGGGCGGATTTCCAGCCGGTGGTCGAGCTGCCCACGTCCCGGCGGGGCGCCGGCGGGCACGGCTCCACCGGCGGACACGCCGGGCTGGTGCCGTCCCCGGCCGAGCCGGACGGGTCGGGCGGACGGCCGGCGGAGCCGGGGCGGTCAGGCGGACGGACAGAAGAGGTGGCAGGGTGAGTGTGAACAGCGGAGGGTGGGCGCAGTGATCTTCTCCCGTAAGCGGGCCGGTGCCGGACGGCACGCGAGTGACGAGCGGACCGAGCTCCTCGGCTCCCCCGAGGAGTCGATCCCGGCGACGCCCGCGCGCGGCCCGTACGACGCGTCGGAGGCGCCCGCCGGGGTCCAGCGGCTCGACCTGGGCAGCCTGCAGATCCCCGCGGTGCCCGAGGTCGAGGTGCGGGTGCAGGCCGACCCCGAGGGCGTGGTCCAGCAGGTCGTGCTGGTGCACGGCGAGAACGCCCTGCAGCTCGGGGTCTTCGCCGCGCCGCGTTCCGAGGGCATCTGGGACGAGGTGCGCGAGGAGATCCGCCAGTCGCTGTTCGCCGACGGCGCGGCCGCCCAGGAGGTCCAGGGGGAGTACGGCACCGAGCTGCACGCCCGGGTGCGGACCCCGGACGGCATCACCGACCTGCGGTTCGTCGGCATCGACGGGCCGCGCTGGATGGTCCGCGGCGTCTACCAGGGCGGCGCGGCCACCGACCCGGCCGCCGCCGGCCCGCTCGCCGAGTGCCTCGACGGCCTGGTGGTCGACCGGGGTCAGGAGGCGAAGCCGGTGCGCGAGCCGCTGCCGCTGCGGCTGCCCCGCGAGGCCACCGACCAGGTCGGCGCGGCGGGCACCGGGGAGCCGGCCGCCGAGGGCAACCCGGCACCCGAGCTCCGCCAGGCCTGACCGCCCGTCACCGGCCCGCCGGGACCGGTCCCGTCGGCGTACGCTGGCGGGAAGGTCCCGGCGTCGCCGGGTTCCGGGCCCCAGTGCCGGCACGGTCCGGCGAGCGTGGAGAGGGTGACGCGGAGGTCATGTCGACCGACGAGGGCCGGGGTTCGCTACGCCGCATGCTGCGACGGTTCACCGCGAGCGAGGCGGAGATCGAGGCGCAGGAGCTGCGCCGGGAGAGCGCCGAGCACGGCGGTGTGCCGGCCCGGCAGTGCACGCGGGGGCAGGTGGTCTCGGTCGCCGGGCGGCTCCGCACGGTGGTCTACACCCCGCGGACCAACCTGCCGACGCTGGAGGCCGACCTCTACGACGGCAGCGACGTCGTCACCCTCGTCTGGCTGGGCCGGCGGCACATCGCCGGCATCGAGCCCGGACGGCACCTGACCGCGCGCGGCCGGGTGGCCGTGCGCGACGACCGCAAGGTCATCTACAACCCGTACTACGAGCTGGAACCGCCGAAGTGACCCTGCGGGCGCGGCGGACGGAAGGCGTGCGATGACGACGGGACAGCACCGGGCGGCACAGCCGGAGACCGGGCCGGACGACGACGAGCGGCTGCCGAGCATCGCCGAGCAGATGGCCGACCAGCTCGGCGGCTGGCGGGGGCTGGTGGAGTCCAGCATCCCGGTGGTCGTCTTCGTGCTGGCCAACATCGTCGGTGAGCTGCGGCCGGCGGTGATCGCCTCGGTGTCGGTGGCGCTGGTCATCGCCGGGCTGCGACTGGCCCAGCGTCGACCGGTCCGGCACGCGGTCAACGGGCTGTTCGGCGTCGCCGTCGGCGCCGCGATTGCCTGGCGCACCGGCGACGAACGCGACTTCTACCTTCCGGGCATCCTCTACGGCATCGGCTACGGGATCGCTTTGCTGATCTCGGCGGCGATCCGGCAGCCGCTGGTGGGCTGGATCTGGTCGGTGCTGGTGGCCAAGGGGCGCTCCGAGTGGCGCGACGACCCCCGCCTGGTGAAGACCTTCACCGGGCTGACCGTGCTCTGGGGCGTGGTCTGGCTGGCCAAGGTCGGCGTGCAGGCCGGGCTCTACCTGGCCCACCAGGACACCGCGCTGGGCGTGGCCCGGCTGGCCCTGGGTTATCCGCCGTACGCGCTGCTGCTGCTGATCACGGTCTGGACGGTGCGCCGGGTGACCCGGGAGTCGCCGCCGGTCCCGGTGAGCGGCAGCTGAGCCCACCGGTCGGCGGTCAGCGGTTCTCGCGGGTCCGCTCGACGCTGTCCGGGCCGAGCACGACCGCGCGGACCGCGTCCTCCACCTCGGCGGTGCAGACGAAGATCAGCTCGTCGCCGGCCTCGATGGGGTCGTCCGGGCTGGGCACCAGCACCCGCTTGCCGCGCAGGATCGCCACCAGCGCCGAGTCGCGGGGCAGCGGCACCGTGTGCAGCGGCTGACCCACGTACGGCGCGGTCGGCGGCAGGGTGATCTCGACGAGGTTCGCCTCGCCCTGCCGGAAGGTCATCAGCCGGACCAGGTCGCCGACGGTGACCGCCTCCTCGACCAGGGCGGCCATCACCCGCGGCTTGCTCACCGCGACGTCCACGCCCCACTGCTCGGTGAAGAGCCACTCGTTCTCCGCCCGGTTGACCCGGGCGACCACCCGGGGCACCGCGAACTCCGTCTTGGCCAGCAGCGACACCACCAGGTTGACCTTGTCGTCGCCGGTGGCGGCGACCACCACGTCGCAGCCGGCGACGTTGGCCTCCTCCAGGCTGGCCAGCTCGCACGCGTCGGCCAGCACCCAGTCGGCGGCCGGCACGCGGTCGGGCCGCAGCATCTTGGGCTGGCGCTCGATCAGCATCACCTGGTGGCCGTTGTCGATCAGCTCCTGGGCGATGGACCGGCCGACGTTGCCGGCGCCGGCGATGGCGATCCGCATGCTCAGAGCCCTCCTTCCGGCGGCGTCGCCGCCACCGAGGTCACCGTGGCCATCACGTCGTCGGTGACCAGCATGAAGATCTGGTCGCCCTCCTGCACCACCGTCGAGCGGGTGGGCAGTGTGCCGATGCCGAAGCGGATCAGGTACGCCACCCGGGCCCCGGTCGCCTCCTCCAGGCCGCGCACCGACCGGCCGATCCAGTCCTTGTGCACCGGCACCTCGATGATCGACACCGTGCTGGTCGGGTCGCGGAAGATCTCCACGTTCCCCTCGGGCACCAGGTGCCGCATCATCCGGTCGGCGGTCCACCGGACGGTGGCCACGGTGGGGATGCCGAGGCGCTCGTAGACCTGCGCCCGGCGCTGGTCGTAGATCCGGGCCGCTACCCGGGACACGCCGAACGTCTCCCGGGCCAGCCGGGCGGAGATGATGTTGGAGTTGTCGCCGCTGGAGACCGCCGCGAAGGCGTCCGCCCGCTCGATGCCGGCCTGCCGGAGCACCTCGCCGTCGAATCCGGCGCCCGTCACGGTGATCCCGGCGAAGTCGGGGCCGAGCCGGCGGAAGGCGTCGGAGTCCTGGTCGATGACCGCGACCGAGTGCCCCCGGGACTCCAGGCCGTGGGCGAGGGTCGAGCCGACCCGGCCACAGCCCATGATCACGACATGCACCGCGTCCCCTCCTCAAAGGTGCGCACCCGCCCCCGACCGCTGAGCGTGTCGTCTGCGAGCCTGCCACGTTCCCGGCGCGGGCGCGGACCGACGGTACTCCGCCCGTACACCCTTCCGTGATCGGCCACCCCCACTGCACCCGCGCTCCTGGTCGTACTCTTGGCGGTTGTGGCCAGTCCCACCTCGCTGCTGAAGCGGCTGCTCGTCGGTCGACCGTTCCGGTCCGACCGGCTCCAGCACACCCTCCTGCCCAAGCGGATCGCGCTGCCCGTCTTCGCCTCGGACGCGCTCTCCAGCGTCGCGTACGCCCCCGACGAGATCCTGCTGACCCTCTCCATCGCCGGCGCCTCGGCGTACTTCTTCTCGCCCTGGATCGCCCTCGCGGTCGTCGTGGTGATGCTCACGGTGGTCGCCAGCTACCGGCAGAACGTGCACGCCTACCCCTCCGGCGGAGGCGACTACGAGGTCGCCACGGTCAACCTCGGGCCGCGCTTCGGGGTCGGGGTGGCCAGCGCGCTGCTGGTCGACTACGTGCTGACGGTGGCGGTGTCGGTCTCCTCCGGGGTGGCCAACCTCGGCTCGGTGGTGCCCTTCGTGGCCACCCACAAGGTGCTGATCGCGGTCATCGCGGTGGTGCTGCTCACCGCGATGAACCTGCGCGGCCTGCGGGAGTCGGGCAACCTGTTCGCCATCCCCACCTACGGCTTCGTCATCGTCATCGTCGGCATGCTGCTCACCGGCGTGGTCCGGGTCTTCGTGCTCGGCCACGACCTGCGCGCCCCGAGCGCCGACCTGGTCATCCAGGCCGAGCACAGTGTCAGCGGCTTCGCGCTGATCTTCCTGCTGCTGCGGACGTTCTCCTCCGGCTGCGCGGCGCTGACCGGCGTGGAGGCGATCTCGAACGGGGTGCCGGCGTTCAAGGCGCCGAAGAGCCGCAACGCGGCCACCACGCTGCTGCTGCTCGGCACCATCGCGGTCACCATGCTGGTCGGCATCATCTGGCTGTCCCGGCTGACGGGTCTGCAGTTCGTCGAGGACCCGGACCTGCAGATCGTCTCCGGCCCCGAGGGGTACGTGCAGAAGACCGTCACCACCCAGCTCGGCGAGACCGTCTTCGGCTCCGGCTCGATCCTGCTCTTCGTGGTCGCCGGGGCGACCGCGCTGATCCTCTTCCTGGCCGCGAACACCGCGTTCAACGGCTTCCCGGTGCTCGGCTCGATCCTCGCCCAGGACCGCTACCTGCCCCGGCAGCTGCACACCCGGGGCGACCGGCTGGCCTTCTCCAACGGCATCCTCTTCCTGGCCGTCTTCGCGATCGTGCTGATCGTCGGCTTCCAGGCCGAGGTGACCAAGCTCATCCAGCTCTACATCGTCGGCGTCTTCGTCTCGTTCACGTTCTCCCAGGCCGGCATGATCCGGCACTGGAACCGGCACCTGAGGACCGCGCGGGACCCGGAGTCGCGCCGGCGGATGGTCCGGTCCCGGGCGATCAACACCTTCGGCATGCTGATGACCGGTACCGTGCTGATCATCGTGCTGGCCACCAAGTTCCTGCTCGGCGCCTGGATCGCGATCGCCGCGATGGCGGTGATCTACGTGCTGATGCTGGCCATCCGCCGGCACTACGACCGGGTCGCCGTCGAGCTGATCCCGGACGAGGGGCGGCCGATGCTGCCCGCCCGCAACCACGCGATCGTGCTGGTCAGCAAGCTGCACCAGCCGACCCTGCGGGCGCTGGCGTACGCGAAGGCCACCCGGCCGGACACGCTCACCGCGGTGACGGTCAACGTCGACGACAAGGACACCCGGCAGTTGCAGGTCGAGTGGGACCGGCGGGACGTCGCCATCCCGCTGACCGTGATCGACTCGCCGTACCGGGAGATCACCCGGCCGATCCTGAACTACGTGGCCGGCGTCCGCCGGGAGTCGCCGCGCGACGTGGTCACCGTCTTCATCCCGGAGTACGTCGTCGGGCGCTGGTGGGAGAACCTGCTGCACAACCAGAGCGCGCTGCGCCTGAAGGGGCGGCTGCTCTTCGAGCCGGGGGTGATGGTGACCAGCGTGCCGTGGCAGCTCGCCTCCACCGCCGGCAAGAACCTGGACCGGCTGGACGCCACGCTCAGTCGCGGCCCGGCCCGCGGCCCGCGCATGGAGTCCCGCGGCACCCAGCCGCCGGACGTCCCGCCGGTGGCATCCGCGCCGCCGGGCGAGAGCGGCCCGACCGGTGGAGGTGGCAAGTGACCGCAGAGCGTGACGGCCGGGGCCTGGAGGAGGCCGAACGGGTCGAGCTGACCGTCGGGGCGGTCGCCCCGGGCGGGCACTGCGTGGCCCGGGTGGACGGGCAGGTGGTCTTCGTCCGGCACGCGCTGCCCGGCGAGCGGGTGGTCGCCGAGGTCACCGAGGTGCACAAGGGCTTCGTCCGGGCCGACGCGGTCACCGTGCTGGAGGCCGCCCCCGACCGGGTCGAGCAGCCCTGCCCGTACGCGAAGCCGGGACGGTGCGGCGGCTGCGACCTGCAGCACGTCGCCCCCGCCGCCCAGCTCGGCTGGAAGACCTCGGTGGTGCGCGAGCAGCTCACCCGCCTCGGCGGGTTGACCGAGGCGGAGCTGGAGGCGCTCGACGTCCGGGTCGAGGCGCTGCCCGGCGGGCCGCTGGGCTGGCGGTCCCGGATCCGCTACGCCGTCGACGGCGCCGGCCGGGCCGGGCTGCTCAAGCACCGCTCCCACGAGGTGGTGCCGATCGACCGCTGCCTGATCGCCCACCCGGCGATCCAGCAGCTGCCCGTGCTGAGCGCCGGCGGCACGCGCTGGCCGGACGCGGAGGCGGTGGAGACCGTCGCCTCGACCGGCGGCGACGTGGCCGTGACCGCGCTCACCGAGGGGGTGCCCCGGCCGGTGAGCGGCCCGGAGCGGGTCCGTGAGCGCGCCGCCGGGCGGGAGTGGGCCCTGCCCGCGTCGTCGTTCTGGCAGGTCCATCCGGCCGCCGCCGACACCCTGGTCGGGGCGGTCCTGGGGCTGGTGGAACCGCGGCCGGGGGAGACCGCCTGGGACCTCTACGGCGGGGCCGGGCTCTTCGCCGCGGCGCTGGCCGACCGGGTCGGCGACGCCGGCCGGGTCACCATGGTCGAGTCGGCCGAGCAGGGCGTCGCCGCCGCCCGGGAGAACCTGGGCGACCTGCGCCGGGTGGAGGTCGTCGCCGCCCGGGTGGAGACCGCGCTGGCGCGTCGGCGGATCACCGGCCCGGTCGACGTGGTGGTGCTCGACCCGCCACGCTCCGGCGCGGGC
Source organism: Micromonospora phytophila (assembly GCF_023656545.1). Lineage (GTDB taxonomy): Bacteria > Actinomycetota > Actinomycetes > Mycobacteriales > Micromonosporaceae > Micromonospora > Micromonospora phytophila. The sequence goes on from NZ_JAMOKF010000144.1 coordinate 11,595, forward strand.
AGCCGGGTGGTGCGCGACCTGGTCGCGGCCGGCCCGCGCGCGGTGGCGTACGTGGCCTGCGACCCGGCCGCCTTCGCCCGGGACGTGCGCACCTTCACCGGGCTGGGCTGGCGGCTCGCCGCGCTGCGCGGCTTCGACCTGTTCCCGATGACCCAGCACGTCGAGCTGGTCGGCCTGCTGCTTCCGCCGGCCTGAGCGGGCCGGGGCGGGCGCGCCGAGGGTTCCGGCGACCCGCCGGGACGGCCTCGCTAGCCTGGCGCGATGAAGATCGTCGGGTTGATGTCGGGGACCTCGTACGACGGGGTGGACGTGGTCGCCGCGGAGTTCGAGGTCGAGGGCGACACGCTGTGGCTGCGCCCGCTCGGGCACCGCGGCCTCGACTACGACGACGAGCTGCGCGCCGACATCGGGGCGCTCCTGCCGCCGGCGAGGACCACGATCGAGGCGGTCTGCCGGCTGGACAACCGCCTCGGCGAGGTCTTCGCCGAGGCGGCGGCGGTCGGCGTCGACCTGGCCGGCGGGGCGGCCGACGCCGTGGTCTCGCCCGGGCAGACCGTCTTCCACTGGGTCGACGAGGGGATCGCCCGGGGCACCCTGCAACTGGGCGCGGCCGCCCGGGTGGCCGCCCGGGTCGGCGTACCCGTGCTGAGCGACCTGCGCTCGGCGGACATCGCCGCCGGCGGGCAGGGCGCGCCCCTGGTGCCGGCCTTCGACGCGCTCCTGCTGGACCCGGCCAACGGCGGCGACCCGGCCGGGGGCGGCTTGCGGCGGGCGGCGCTCAACCTCGGGGGCATCGCCAACCTCACCGTGGTCGCGCCGG
>NZ_JAMOKF010000145.1 GCF_023656545.1 Micromonospora phytophila
GTGGCTGGGCGCCGGTAGCCCGTGGCTGGGCGCCGCAGCGGGGCGGTGGCGGGGCGGTGCTTCGGTGCCGGCAGAGCGGTGGCCCGGTGCCGGCGGGCGGTCGGCGGCGGAACCGGCAGGTGCGCCTGCGGCGGTCACGGTGACCGGCGGCGCGGGCCCGGCCCGGCGGCTAGGTTGGCAGGTATGCGCGTCGTCATCGCCGGAGGACACGGCAAGATCGCCCAGCTGATGCACCGGGAGCTCGCCGGGCGCGGCGACACCGCCGTCGGCCTGATCCGCAACCCCCATCACGCCGCCGCGCTGACCGCCGCGGGCGCCCATCCCGTCGTGGCGGACCTGGAACACACCGGCGTCGACGAGCTCACCGGTCACCTCGCCGACGCCGACGCGGTGGTCTTCGCCGCCGGCGCCGGCCCCGGTAGCGGCGCCGCCCGCAAGGACACCGTCGACCGGGGCGCCGCCGTGCTGCTCGCCGACGCCGCCCAGGCCGCCGGCGTACGCCGCTACCTGCTGGTCTCCTCGATGGGGGTGGAGGACGCCCCGGCGCCCGGCACCGACGAGGTGTGGGCGGCGTACCTGTGGGCGAAGAAGGCCGCCGAGGACGACCTCACCGCCCGCGACCTCGACTGGACCGTCCTGCGGCCCGGCCGGCTCACCGACGACCCGCCCACCGGGCGGATCACCCTGGACCGGCACGTCGGACGCGGCGCCGTCACCCGCGCCGACGTCGCCCGCGTCCTGGTCGCGCTGCTCTACGCACCGGCCTCCGCCGGGGCGACCCTGGAACTCGTCGACGGGGAAACCCCCATCGCCGACGCCGTGCACGCCGTGACCACCGGCTGACCCGCCGGTCCGCGCCCATGTCCGCATGCCCCCGGGTGGGACGCGCTGAGACGCGTCCCACCCGGGCGCACGGTCAGCGCTGGCCGTGCCGGGGCAGTGCGCCCTGCGCGGCACCGGCGCTGGCGCCGACGGCCGGCGCGCTAACCTCCCGGACCAGCCGGTCCATCGTCCGCGCCAGGTGCTCACTGCCGTCGTCGAGGTGCCGGGCCGCCGCCTGCATGTGCGAGATCATCATCTCGCCGTAGATCCGCAGCGCCTCCCGGGCGGCCACCCCGTCGTCGAAGTTCGGACCAGCCGTCGAACGGTAGTCCTGCACCGCCCGCTCCGCCTCCTGCCGGGCCTCCTCCGCCGCCGCCCGCACGTAACTCTCGTACTGCACCCGGGCGTACTCGGCGACCCGGCGGGCGTAGTCGTGGGCCTGCGCGATGATCTGCTCCGCCTCACGCTGCGCCGCCGAGAGCAGGTTCACCTCCTTCGCCGCCGGCGTGGGCGACGCCGCCGGAGCACTGGGGATCACCCCGTGCCGGTGCAGCTCCACGTGGTCGTTGAGGCGCTCGTTCTCCGCCCGCAGATTGGCGATCTGGGCGGCCAGCAGGTCCAACTCGTCGGCCACCTGCAGGCGGAACCGGTCGACGTCGGCGTTGTCGTAGCCGCGACGGGTGAACGACGCCGTGCCGAACTCCCACCGGCGCACCCGGTCGGCGGTCATCCGGACCTGCACACCACCGGCAACCTGCCGGCCGTCGTACCTGCTGATCGGGGTCGCGCTCACCGGGCCCGCCTTCCGTTGGAAACTGGGGGGCTCGCAAGCTCACTCCTCGCGCTCACCGGGCCGCCTTCGTTCGCGACTTCGGGGCTCGCAAGCTCACTCCTCGCGCTCACCGGGTACCTCCGGGATTGTCAGGGGCCGACGCCTGCTCCACCGCCGTTCGCCACGCCGGGCCGTACCAGTGCTTGCCGAGCCCTTCGTGGTGCAGCTGACCGGCGTGGTAGCCGGCCCGGGTCAACGCCGTCACCGAGTGGGACACCATCTCGTCGGAACCGCACACGTAGACGTGCCGGGAGCGCCAGTCGCCGTCGGACAGCGCCCGGTCCACCGGGTGGGTGAAGTCCCCCGGACGCAGCAGGTCCGCGCCGACCACGTACGTCACGGTCAACCACGGGTACGACGAGGCCAACTTGTCGATCGCGTCGGTGTCGTAGAACTCCGTGCGCGAGCGGGCCCCCACGTACAGGTCCACCTTGCGCCGGGAACCCTCCGCCGCGACCTGCTCCACCAGCGCCTTCACCGGCGCCCAGCCGGTACCCGCGGCCAGCAGCAACAGATCCGCCGGCCCGGCCGACCACAGGGTGAGCCGGTCACCCACCGGTGCGGCCAGGTGGACCTGGTCGCCGACCGAGCACCCGTACACCAGCCGGGAGGAGACCGCGCCGCCCGGCGCGGCCCGTACGTGCAGCTCCAGCGTGCCGTCCGCGCGCGGCGCGTTCGCCGGCGAGTAGTACCGCCAGGACCGCACCGCCGGGTGCGACACCCCGATTGACTGCCCCGGGGTGAACGGCAGCAGGTACTGCGGCCGCAACGTCAGCACCGCCACGTCGAACCCGCGCCGCTCGTGGCCCACGATCTCGGCCACCCACCACGGTGGGTTGACCGCCTCGGCGGCCTGCGCCGCCTCGGACATCACCTTCGCGACCAGCCCGTACGCGCCGGCCCAGTCCTGGGCCAACTCCTCGGTCCACTGCTCGGCGAGGAAGTGCCGCAGCGTTGCCAGCAGCGCCTCTCCCACCGCCGGGTAGTGCTCGGCGCGCACCGCGAACTTGCGGTGGTCGGCGCCGAGGTCCTGCAGGAACCCGACGAGCCGGTCCACCTGGTCCACGTTGGACACGATGTGCCCCAACGCCGTCACCAGCCGGTCGCGCTGACCCGCCATGTTCGTCGGGAACATCTGCCGGGTCTCGGGATGGGACAGGAACAACGTCGAATAGAAATAGAGCGGCACCTGGTCACCGTGGGCGGTGACCAGGGACCAGCTCTGCTTGAGCCGGGCGACATCCACGATCAGGCGCCCGCCGGGTTACCGCCGGCCACCACCTGGTCCTGCACCTGAGCCAGCACACCCTGAACGGCGGTGACGACGTCGGCCGGCACACCCAGCTCGACCAGCGTCGCGGTCAGGTGCTCGCCCACCTTGACGTAGTGCTCCAGCGGGATGTTCAGCGGCTGGTGCGCCTCGGCGAGGCCGCGCCCGGCGTACTCGTTCGGGCCGCCGAGCACCACGGTCAGCATCAACGCCAGATGCCGGCGCTGACCCACCATGTCCACATCGGAGAAGTAGCCGGCGAGCTCCGGGTCGGCGAGCACCTTGTCGTAGAACAGTTCCACGGCGGCCTTGACCGAACTGGCGCCACCGATGCGCTCGTAGTGGGACGTGGGGGTGGTTTCTTCCGTAACCGTCACGGGTCGTTCCTTCCGGGTGGAGAGGGGGGCGCGCGGGGTCGGCGCGGAGGGGCACACGGTCCGCTGGCACGCGACGTCCTTGTTCCGCGGTGATGCCGGCACCAGGGGAACCGCGTGTCGGACCATAGCGTGTCGCGCGGCTCCGGTCATCGCCGCCCTATCGGATTCCCGACAACAAACGACCACGCAGGGTGACAGAAGTCCGTCCAGGGCATCGACCCAGCGCAAGACAATCGGCACGCCGCGTCACCGGACGGCACCGGCGGGCGTGGTCGCGGCGCTCCATCATGGACGGTGCCTCTGGGCGACTGCCTGCGGCACCCGTGCCGACCTGACCCACGGCTGACCACCACGGACAGCCCACCCGCGCAAGCCCGGCCACCAACCCCACCGGTTCTCCCCGGCACGACTCACCCCGCCCCGCGGGGAGCACCGGCCCCGGAGCACACGACACGTCGGCCGACCCGCCGCACGAGACGCTGCGTCACGTCAAACAACGGACGGCACCGGGCGCGTCACGCCCTGCGGCACGGACCCTCGGCGGCAGCAACCGCCGCCCGGAAGAGCCGCCTCAGCCGGCCCGGCGCCGCGCCCTACGCGCCGCCAACTCGTCACCCACCGGATCCGCCGCCGACGGCACCGCCGCGTCACCCGTCACCGGCGTCGCCGGCTCCGCCGGCAGATGCGACAACGAACCCTGGATCTCCTTGAACGCGCCACCGATCGCGATGCCGAACACCCCCTGGCCACCCTGCAACAGGTCGACCACCTCCTCCGGCGACCGGCACTCGTACACGGTCGTGCCGTCGGAGATCAACGTGATGCCGGCGAGATCCTCCACCCCACGCGAGCGCAGCGCCTCGATCGCCTTGCGGATGTTCTGCAACGACACCCCGGCGTCCAGCAGCCGCTTCACCACCTTGAGAACCACCAGGTCCCGGAACGAGTACAACCGCTGCGTCCCCGAACCCGACGCGTCGCGCACGCTCGGCACCACCAGCGCCGTCCGGGCCCAGTAGTCCAACTGCCGGTAGCTGATCCCCACCGCGTGGCACGCCGTCACACCCCGGTAGCCCACCGCGCCGTCACCCTCAGTCGCCGACACCGGCGGCGCCACACCCGGCTCGTCCAGCTCCGTACCCGGATCGGGATCTCGCGGCTCGTGCATCCGGACAACCTCCCCGCCAGTGCGGTGACACGTCGTTTCCGGGACGTGCACCCCTCGACACGGCAACCCTATAGCGGCCTTCACAGGTTGCCCTGCAGGAGCCGTCGCGACACGCCGCGCGGCAACAGGAAAGATCACCCAACGCCCCGATGGGTCACCCACAGTGACACCCACCCGGCGGCGGCACTCAGCCGGCGAAGTCCTCCGGACGCACCTGGTCCAGGAACTCGCGGAACTTCTCCACCTCGTCCTCCTGCTCGTCGGGGATCACGATCCCCGCCTCGCTGAGGACCTGCTCGGCACAACGAATCGGCGCACCGACCCGCAACGCCAACGCGATGGAATCACTGGGCCGGGCCGACACCCGCACCCCGTCACCGATCAACAGATCGGCGTAGAAGACGTTCTCCTTGAGCTCGGTGATCTCCACCGCCCGCAACGGCGCCTTCAACGCCGCCAACACGTCCCGCAGAAGATCGTGGGTCAGCGGCCGGGCCGGCTTGACCCCCTGCTGCTCGTAAGCGATCGCCGTCGCCTCGACCGCGCCGATCCAGATCGGCAGATAGCGGTCCCCCTCGACCTCCCTGAGCAGGACGATCGGCTGGTTGCTGGGCAGCTCCACCCGAACTCCGACCACGCTCAGCTCGCGCACCGCCGCCTCCGTGTCGTTGTCACCTACGCCGCACCGCGCCCTCTCCTGCACGGTACACGGACCGCGACACGGCCGTCCCATGCGCTACCTGCACCACGCCCGCGCCAGAAAGGGGTTACCCCGGCAAGCCTACGACACGCTTCCCGGGGCAGATCTTTCCCACAACCCACGACGAGGTCACCGACCCAACGTCGACCGCAACCCCACCCGCACCAACGCCGCGTGCAACTGCTGCGACAACGCCACCAACTCCCGCGCCGTCTCCGCCGCCCGCGCCCGCGCCGCCGGATCACTCTGCCGCACCAACGGCGCCACCAACTGCGCGAACAGACCGACCTCCCGGTCCGCAGCCGTCCGGTAACCCCGCAGGTGCCGCGGCTCCAACCCGTACGCTGCCAGACCCGCCACCGCCCGCGCGATGATCAACGCATCCGCGTCGTACCAACCAGGCGGATCCGACACCACCACACCGAGCCGCTCCAACTCGCCCAGCGTCGACTCGTCGATCCCACTGCGCGCCACCAGATCAACCCGGCCGAGCCGCACCTGCGGCGACTCGGCCGGCTCCTCCGACGCCCGCCCCGGAACCTCACCACCCGGACCCACCGCCACCAACGTCGGCCGCTGCCGACCCGGCGCGGCATCGGCCGCGTCCCACTCCGCGAGCTGCTCACGGATCACCCGCAGGGGCAGATACTGGTCCCGTTGCGCGGTCAGCACGAACCGCAACCGCGCCACGTCGTCCCAGCTGTACTTCCGGTACCCCGCCGCCGTCCGCTGCGGCTCCACCAGACCCTCGGCCTCGAGGAACCGCAACTTCGAAATCGTCGTGTCCGGAAAATCCACCCGCAACTGGCCCAGCACCTCGCCGATGCTCATCAGCGGTTGGCTACGGGCCGCCCCGGGCGGCGTGGAGGCCGCAGGCTCGTTCACCCCCGGCCGGCCTCCTCCTCCGGGCGCGGACCGGCGATGAACACCACCCGGAACTTACCGATCTGAACCTCGTCACCATTGCTCAACGTGGCCGCCTCGACCCGCTCCCGGTTCACGTACGTGCCGTTCAGGCTGCCCACGTCCCGCACCGTGAACGTGCCACCGTCACGGTGGAACTCGGCGTGCCGCCGCGACACCGTCACGTCGTCGAGGAAGATGTCACTGTCCGGGTGCCGGCCACTGGTCGTCACATCGTGGTCCAACAGGAACCGGGCACCCGCATTCGGACCGCGTCGAACCACCAGCAACGCCATACCCGGCGGCAACGAACCGGACATCCGGCTCGGCACCACATCGGTGTCCGGCCCTTCCAGCACTTCGTCGAGCGAACCGAGATTGAGCGTCGAAGTGACGTCGAGTGGGGGGAACTCGTCGTCTGGGCGCGTCATGGGACCACCTCACGGATCTGTTCGGTCGGCGTCGGGTAATGGCGGGTCTGGCCGCCGGGCACTCGAACACCCGGCGGCTGGCTCCCCGTGCCAGGGAAGGCAATTCCGCAACGCTCAACTATCGGTTTCTCGGTCGACTGGGCGAGCCTAGCCAGCGCCGAAATGCAGGGCAACCGGACGCGCGGAGACAACCCGACACGCCGGATCGGACGCACTCAGCTCTCGGTGAGCTCGCGGTACGCGCCCGCGGACAGCAGCCCGTCGACCGCCGCCGGATCGTCCAGGGTGATCTCCACCAACCAACCCGCACCGTACGGATCAGTGTTGATCACCTCAGGGGTGTCGGCCAGCGCCTCGTTGCGCGCCGCCACCGTACCGCTCAGCGGCGCGTAGATCTCCGACACGCTCTTCGTCGACTCGATCTCACCCAACGACTCACCGGCCGCCACCACCGCACCGGCATCGGGCAGCTGAACGTACACGATGTCACCCAGGGCGTCCTGCGCGAAGTGCGTGATGCCGACCCGGACAGTGCCGCCGCCGTCACCCGCCACCCACTCGTGCTCGGCGGTGTACCGCAGATCCTCAGGAATCACCAGACGCGTCCTTCATCCATCGTCACACCGGAAGCCCGGTGCCGGCCGCGCCGGTCAGGAGACCGGACGGGCGTGTTCCAGCTTGATCGGCGCGTGCAGCGCCGAAACCTCGGCAGCCTCACGATCCTCGACGATCACCGTACCGCCGTCGCCCGCAACCGACGCGACCACCCCGCCGGGAATGTTGAGCGCCGTACGCATCGTCGCCGGATCACCGATCACCGTGATCGTGAACGGACCCGTCAACCGACGTCCGTCCACCACCAACGAACCGCCCTCCCCGTCCAGGAAGTACGTCGACGCGATCACCCGCACCGTGGCCCGATCCCCACCGGAGATCTGCATCGCCTCCGCGCCCGCGCCCCGCAACTCCTGCACCGCGTCCAGCACCCGCGACGCCGAAATCGGCTTCTCCCCCGCCTGAAACCGCACCGCCAACCCCGGGCCCGTCGCCGGCAGCGTCCCGGCCAGGATCCCCAACTCGTCGGCCCGCCGGGTCGCCTCCTCCAACGCCGCCTGGCGCCCCTGCTCACCCGAGCGCAACTGCCGCTGGCTCTCCTCCAACGTCGCGATGTCCTGCCGCAGCCGGACCTCCCGCGAATTCAGGTCGTAGAGGATGCGGACCAGGTCCTCCTGCCGGGTGGCCGCCACCGTCGGATCCGTCGACGTCGTCTTCAACTGCGTCGCCAGCGTGAACCCCAACAACGCCAGCAACACCGCGATCATCACCCCGGCCGAACTCACCCGCGCCCGCGACGACCCACCCACCGGCGGCCCGTCGCCCTGCGACGACGCGCCCGCATCCGGCCCGTCGACATCCACGGCAGCTCGGCTCAGATCCACCGTCGCCGACTCGTCGACCCGGTCGCCACCCTCGTCCGACGACTCGTCGCGCCCGGGCACAGCCTCCGGCGCCAACGGGCTCAACTCGTCCGGATCCGGGGCCTCCGGACGCGGATCCGGCTCCCCGGCCGGACCCGACGGCCGCACCGGACCCGCCGGCTGCGGCCAACCGGTGCCCGTCTCGGTGTGCTCCTCGCTGCTCATCACCACAAACCTACGCCCGGAACAGGTGACGACGGATCGCCGCCACGTTTCCGAAGATCCGCACCCCGAGCACGACCACCACACCGGTGGAGAGCTGACCGCCCACCCCCAACTGGTCACCCAGATACACGATCAGACCCGCCACCAACACGTTCGAGATGAACGACACCACGAACTGCTTGTCGTCGAAGATCCGGTCGAGCTTCGCCCGCACCCCGCCGAACACCGCGTCCAACGCGGCGACCACCGCGATCGGCAGATACGGCTGCAACGCCGCGGGGACCGTGGGATCGAGCCACACCCCGAGCACCACGCCGGCGAGCAACGCCAGCACCGCGATCATCGACCACCTCCGGAGGGGCTGGGAGACGTCCTCGAGCCGGACGGCCCGGGACTGACCGAACGGTCGGCGCCCGACGGCGAAGGGGTCGGACTCGCCGAGGGCTCCGCGTAGCGTAGCCGCGGCTCCGGAGCGGCCGGCAGGGTGAGGTCCTCGGCCTCCCGGATGGCGAACGACAACCCGGTGTCCTCGGCCACCTTCCGCATCGTCAACGCGCTACGGCTGTCCTCGTACCGATCCCGCATCGAATCCGGACCGATCGCCGACACCTCGTACGGCCCGGTCACCGGCCGGAAGTCCACCAGGATCGCCTGCCCCGCCGAACGGATCGTCGACATCGACGTCAGCCGCTGCCCGTTGATCGCGATCGCCTCCGCACCGGAACTCCACAGGTCGTTGGCGACCCCCTGCAGGTCGCTGTAGATCACCCGGGGCGGACCGACATCGGCACCGGGCATCGCATCCGGATTCACCGGCGCGTCCGCCAGCCGCACCACCACCCCGTCACCGCGCACCCGCCCCAGGCCGGTGCCCGCCTCCAGGTTGCGCAACCGCGCCGCCTCCGAGCCGCTCAACGCCGCTTCCCGCTGCCGGGCCACCTCCGCCCGCAACTCGTCGGCCCGCTCCGACAACCGGTCGGTCTCGGTCTCGCGCTGCTTGATCTGGGCGACCAGCCCGGACCGCGCCTGGCTGCGCCCCGGCTCGTCCTCCAGCGTCTGCCGGTACGCCACCGCGAACAGGAAGCCCAGCACCACCACCACGACCAGGCTCACCGAGCGCGCCGGCCACTGCCGCCACCCGGAGGACGAGTCGGCCGGGCGTTCCCGGCGCCGGGCCGCCGCGTCGCCGTACCCCGGGTCCAGCGGGTTGCGGAGCAGCTCGGTGAGGAAGTCCGGCGCGTACACCCGCTCGGGGCGCTCCCGGCCGTCGCGCGGCGTGCCCGTCATGCCGACGCTCCCCCGGACCGCGTCGCCCGGACCAGCCGGCTCGCCTGCACCACGTAGAGCGCGCCGGCCACCCAGTAGAGCACCAGACCCCACCAGGCCAGACCCCAGCCGATCGCCCCGGCCACCGCGGCGGCCCCCGGCACCGCCGCGGCGAGCAGCAGGATCGGGAACGCGGCCAGCAACAAAAACGTGGCGGTCTTGCCCACGTAGTGCACCGGCGGCGGGCCGTAGCCGTAGCGGCGCAGCACCGCCAGCGAGCCGAGCAGGAGCACCTCCCGGGCCAGCAGCGCCGCGGTGAACTGCCAGGGCACCACGCCCCGCGCGGTGAACCCCACCAGCGTCGCGAGGATGTAAAGGCGGTCGGCGAGCGGGTCGAGCAGCTCCCCCAGGCGGCTGACCTGGTGCAGCCGGCGCGCGATCCAACCGTCGACCCAGTCGGTGGTGCCGCCGATGGCCAGCACCACGACCGCGGCCACGTCGGCGCGCGCGACGAGCAGGAGATAGAGGAACAGCGGCACGCCGAGCAGCCGGACGAAGCTGATCAGGTTCGGCAGGGTGAGGACGCGGTCCCCCGCGGCCGGCTCGCCGGTGCCGCCGGAGGCCCCCGGATGCTCTGCCCGAGCCGGCCGACGCGACACCGAACCTCCTCCGCGACGCGCTCCGCCCACCCGGCCGAGGCCGGGCGTCATGGAGGGACGTGCGCACTGTCGGCCGGCTGACGCCGGCGCCCCTGCGATCCCCGGACGGGACCTCCGCCTGATGCGGCCCGCGGTGTCGACACCGCGGGCCGGCTGACTGCGCTGCCACTATATCGGGCCGTCGCCCGCTCTCCCGGGCCCGCCGGGTCCGGTTCGTGCCCGTTGTTCGCCCTCTGTGGGGCGGGTCACCACCCGTAAGGCGTCCTAGGACACTAGTGGATCGGGTTGACGTCGGCCGCCGCCCCCAACGCCCCCGCCGTGGTGGCGGTGGGGTTCAGGCGCTGCGCGCCGAGGACTCGGCCCTGGGCTCGGCGGTGGCGGTGGTCGTGGCCGCGTGTCCGAAGGCCAGCAGGGCGAGCAGCAGGTCGTGCTGCACCCGGCCGGGCATCCGGTCCAGCACCGACTGCACCGCCTGGTGCCTGCGCTCCTGCAACTCCCGCAGCAGCGACTCGGCCGCGGCGGTCGGCACCAGCCGCACCTCCCGCCGGTCCCGGGGATCGACGACCCGACGAAGCAGACCGATGGCCTCCAGCCGGTCGCAGAGCCGGCTCGCCGAGGAGGGCACGACGTTCAGCAGCTCGGCCAGCCGGTTGACGTTGGTGTCGGGCCGGGTGCTGATCAACGAGAGGACGCGCAGCTGCGTCGGCGAGACGGCCAGCTGATGCCGGGAGACGGCGGAGTCGAGCACACCGATGAGCGCCTCGGCGGCCGCGTCGATCGCCGCGGCGAGATTCGGAGGTCGCTCCACCCGATGTCCCCTGCGATTGTCCCGATCGTGCTCGGCCGTCGCGGCTACGGCTCTCACCTGCCGTTCCGACCGCCCGAACCGCGCCAGTCAAGACAGACGACGACCGCGTCATCGCGCAGATCGGCATCCACGTGATAGGCGTGCAGTTCGCGCATCACCGTACCAACTGCCTCGGCCGGGGGCTGCAACCGCGTGGACCGCATCGACCGCGCCATCGCCCGTTCGCCGTACGCGCCCTGTTCACCGGGATCGGCGGCCCAGACCCCGTCGCTGACCACGAAGAGCCGGTCCCCCGGCTCCAGGTCGAACTCCTGGACGTCGTAACGGGCGTCGGCGAACATGCCCAGCGGCAGCTGCTGCTCCAGGTCGATCGGGGTGACCGTGCCGCCGCGCAGGCGCAGCAGGTGCGGGGAGCCGGCGTCCACCGCGCGGACCCGGCCGGTGACGGTGTCCAGTTCGAGCAGGAGCGTGGCCACGTACCGGCGACCCCGGTGCTGGTAGAAGACCGTGTCGGATGCGAGTTCGGCCTGCTCGACCAGGCTGCCCCGGGAGCGGCGCGCGTTGCGCAAGGCGTTGACCGTGACCGCGGTGAGCACCGCCGCCGGCAGCCCGATGCCGGCGCCGTTGAGCACGGTCACCGCCAGCCGGTCGCCGTTGACGGACCAGTCGAAGTGGTCACCGCCCACGGTGTAGGCCGGCTCCAGCTGGCCGGCCAGCTGGAACGCCCGGTGGCTGACGCTGCGCCCCGGCAGCAGCTCCCACTGCATCTCGGCGGCCATGCTCAGCCGCTCCCGCCGGCGGACCTGCCGGTACCGGTCGGTGTCCCGGTCCGCCGCCCGCAACGCCACCGCCAGGTCGCCGGCGATGTCCACGGCGCGGTCGACGGTCGCCGGATCGGCCCCGCCCGGCAGTTCGACCAGGAGCACGCCGATCCGCTCGCCCCAGACCGACAGCGGCAGGTAGAGCCGGCACCGCCCGGCGTCGTCGACGTCGCGCACCGGCTGCTGACTGCTGAAGCAGCGCTGGGCCACGCCGTGGCAGGCGAGGAAGCCTCCGTCGGGCAGATCCGGGTCCAGCACGGGCCAGAGCCCGCTGATCCGGTAGTCGGCGATGAAGACGTCCGTACGCGTTGCACCCAGCGCGGACCGGATCGCCAGGTCCGCCGCCTCCGCCACCTGGTCGGGCGGGGCCTCACGCAGCGCACGAGACACCTGACCGGGCGCCACCAACATGATCATCCTCCGGGAAACTTGCTCTAGGGCAAGCATCATACGGAGGCGATCACGGGGTGCCCGGGCGGGCGTACCCTCCGCTCCCCGGCGGAGGTGGCGGGCCGCGACGGCACGACGGCGCCCGCCCGCGCGGCGGCGGGCGCAGCTCGGGCTGACCGAGGCGGACGCCGACCGGGCGGTCGACGTGCTGGGGGCGGCCCTGGCCGGCGGCGGCCGGCTCACCCGGGCACGGTGTCTGGCCGCCCTGGAGGCCGCCGGCCTCGGCCCCCCCGGCCAGC
>NZ_JAMOKF010000146.1 GCF_023656545.1 Micromonospora phytophila
CGGCCGACCGGTGCCCGGGGCGGCCGGCCGGCCGGCGGTGGCGGCAACCGGCCGGGCAGCCCGAAACGGCGCTGACCGGCCCGGGAGACACCCGACGGAGATCGACCTGACGGCGTCCTTCATGCTGTGCGAGCAGCATGCAGGACGCCGTCGTCGTCGAAGGGAAACGGAACTGCCGTGACGGAGACCCACAGCGCCGGGGTGCGCGGGGACAGCGGCCCGGAGGCCGCCGAGCTGGTGGCCAGCCGGGTGCTGGACGTGCCCGACTTCCCCAAGCCCGGTGTCATGTTCAAGGACCTGATGCCGCTCTTCGCCGACGGTGACGCGTTCCGCGAGGTCATCGACGGGATCATCGCGTACCACGGGCGGGACTCGTTCGACGCCGTGGTCGGCATCGAGGCGCGCGGGTTCGTCATCGCGGCGGCCATCGCCTACGCGACCGGGGTGGGGGTGGTGCCGGTGCGCAAGGCCGGCAAGCTGCCCCGCCCGGCGTACTCGGCCTCCTACGCACTGGAGTACGGCGAGGCGACCCTGGAGGTGCACGAGGACGCCTTCACCGCCGGGCACCGGGTGCTGGTGGTCGACGACGTGCTCGCCACCGGCGGCACGGCCGAGGCGACGCTGGACCTGGTGGAGCGGGCCGGCGGCACGGTCGCCGGGTTCACGGTGCTACTGGAACTCGGCTTCCTCGGCGGGCGGGAGCGGCTGGCGCCGCGCCCGGTCCATGCCCTGCTGACCGTTTGATCCGCCGTCCGTCGGACGGACCCGGCGCGGTCCGTCCGGCGGAGCGGCAGGGCACCGTGGGTGCGGGTAGCATTGCCCTTTGCTGACCGGGCGGGACCGTCCGGCCGGCGCGAGACCAGGCCGGCCGACGCACGGTCGGTGGTTCCCGGCGAGCGGTGAGGAGGCCGGTGTCCCACGATGTCGTCCCTCCGGTGGAGGGCACGGTGCACCCGACAGGCGACGCTGACGGCTCGGTGACCGACCGGAACGGTGACGCGCCCGCGCGGGGCACGGGCACCGGCAACGGCGCCGCCGTGACCAGCCCGGCCGAGGCCGTACGCTCCGGCGTGGCCGACGCGGGCCCCGGGGCCGAGGCGGTCGTGGTCCAGTTCCCGACCGACGGCTCCGCCGACCCCACGTCCGGCGGCGGGTTCGCGCTCTCCAACGCGCCCACCGGCCGACGGGTCCGGGCGCGGCTGGCGCGGTTCAACGCGCCCTGGCAGACCTCGCAGGTCAGCGAGGTGCTCGAACCGCTGATCTCCACCCACCGGGACGCCCACCCCAAGGCCGACGCCCGGCTGTTGCAGCGCGCCTTCGACACCGCGGCACGCTGGCACTCCGGGCAGTACCGCAAGTCCGGCGACCCGTACATCACCCACCCGCTGGCGGTGGCCACCATCCTGGCCAACCTCGGGATGGACACCACCACGCTGGTCGCGGCGCTGCTGCACGACACCATCGAGGACACCGAGTACACCCTCGATGCGATGCGCGCCGACTTCGGTGGCGAGGTCGCGCTCCTGGTCGACGGGGTGACCAAGCTCGACAAGGTCAAGCTGGGCGACGCGGCCAAGGCCGAGACGATCCGCAAGATGGTCGTGGCGATGGCCAAGGACCCGCGGGTGCTGGTGATCAAGCTCGCCGACCGACTGCACAACATGCGCACCCTCACCTTCCTGCCCCGCCCGAAGCAGGAGCAGAAGGCGAAGGAGACGCTGGAGATCCTGGCCCCGCTGGCCCACCGGCTCGGTATGAACACGATCAAGTGGGAGCTGGAGGACCTCGCCTTCGGCACGCTCTTCCCGAAGCGGTTCGAGGAGATCAACCGGCTGATCGGGGAGCACCAGCCGCAGCGCGAGGCGCTGCTGCGCCAGGTCACCCAGAAGGTCCAGGTCGACCTCAAGGCCGCCAAGATCAAGGCGGAGACCACCGGCCGGCCGAAGCACCTCTACTCGATCTACCAGAAGATGATCGTGCGGGGTCGCGACTTCAACGACATCTACGACCTGGTCGGGGTGCGGATCCTGGTCGACACGGTGCGGGACTGCTACGCGGCGCTGGGCGTGATCCACGCCAACTGGCAGCCGGTCCCGGGCCGGTTCAAGGACTACATCGCGATGCCCAAGTTCAACATGTACCAGTCGCTGCACACGACGGTCATCGGGCCCACCGGCAAGCCGGTGGAGATGCAGATCCGCACCTACGCGATGCACCGCACCGCCGAGTTCGGCATCGCCGCGCACTGGAAGTACAAGGAGCACAAGGGCACCCAGATCGTCGGCCCGCCGGCGCACATCGACGAGATGACCTGGCTGCGGCAGTTGCTGGACTGGCAGCGGGAGGCGGCCGACCCGAGCGAATTCCTCGACGCGCTGCGCTTCGACCTGTCCAGCCAGGAGGTGTACGTCTTCACCCCGAAGGGTGACGTCATCCCCCTGCCGACGGGGTCGACGCCGGTGGACTTCGCGTACGCGGTGCACACCGAGGTCGGGCACAAGTGCATCGGCGCGCGGGTCAACGGCAAGCTGGTGCCGCTGGAGTCGACGCTCTCCAACGGCGACGTGATCGAGATCTTCACCTCGAAGTCGGAGACGGCCGGCCCCACGCAGGACTGGCTCGGCTTCGTCAAGAGCCCGCGCGCCCGCACCAAGATCCGCCAGTACTTCAACAAGGAGCGGCGCGAGGAGGCGATCGAGGCCGGCAAGGACGCGATCGTCAAGGCGATGCGCAAGCAGGGCATGCCGTTGCAGCGGATGCTCACCTCCGACGCGCTGATGGCGATCGCCCGCGACCTGCACCTGGCCGACGTCGCCTCGCTCTACGCCGCGGTCGGCGACAGCCAGGTCTCCGCCCAGTCGGTGGTGCAGAAGCTGATGGCCGCGTACGGCGGCGAGGAGGGCGCGGCGGAGGACATCGCCGAGACCGCCGTCGCCACCCGGCCGCCCCGCAGCCGGCAGAGCAGCAGCGATCCCGGCGTGGTGGTCCGGGGCGTCAGCGACGTCTGGATCAAGCTGGCCCGCTGCTGCACGCCGGTGCCGCCGGACTCGGTCTTCGGGTTCGTCACCCGCTCCGGCGGGGTGAGCGTGCACCGCGACGACTGCGCCAACGCCGAGGACCTGCGGGCCCAGGCCGAGCGGGTGGTCGAGGTCAGCTGGAAGCTCACCTCCGCGTCGACGTTCCTGGTGGCGATACAGGTCGAGGCGCTGGACCGGCACAAGCTGCTCGCCGACGTCACGCGGGTGCTCTCCGAGGAGCGGGTCAACATCCTCTCCGCGACGGTCACCACCACCCGGGACCGGGTGGCGGTGAGCCGCTTCAGCTTCGAGATGGCCGACCCGAAGCACCTCGGCCACCTGCTGGCCGCGGTCCGCAAGGTCGACGGCGTCTTCGACGCCTACCGGGTCACCTCCGGCGCCTGACTCACCCCTCCCCACCCGCCCCTCTCCCCGCGGCGATCTCGCACCTTCGGCCCCTGACATGCGTGGTGCGCCCCCTTCGCCGGGGCACCAAGTGCGAGATCGCGGGTAGGGGTGCGGGGTGACGCGAGCGCCCGCCGGCGGTGCCGGCGGGCGCTCGGGGTGCGTACGTCAGAAGGAGTGTCAGCCCTGGGGGGCGCTCATGGCGAGCTTCTTGATGGTGATCTCCTTCTTGGGGTGACCACCGCCGGCCTGCTGGGCGAACGCCTTGTCGTCGCCGGCCGCCGCGACCTGCTTGACGATGTCCATGCCACCCGTGATGGTGCCCAGGACGGTGTAGTTCGGGTCCAGCGGCGAGTCGCCGTAGACGATGAAGAACTGGCTGCCCGTGCTGCCCGGCTGCCCGGAGTTGGCCATCGCGATGACGCCCTCCGGGTACGGCGGACGCTTGTCGGTGGGCAGGTTCTCCTCCGCGAGCCGGTAGCTCGGGCCGCCGGTGCCGTCGGTCTCCCGCCAGCCCTTGCCGGTGGCGCTCGGGTCGCCGCACTGGAGCACCTTGATGCCCTCGGTCACCAGCCGGTGGCACTTGCTGTTGTCGAAGAAGTTCTTCTCCGCCAGGTGGGTGAAGCTCGCCGCGGTGCAGGGCACCGCCGCCCGGTCGACCTTGGCGGTGATCGGCCCCAGGTTGGTGTCGATCGTCATCGTCTGGGTGCCGGTGTTCGCCTGCTGCGGCGCGGGCAGCCCGACGTCCTTGATCTGCGGGCTCCGCTGCTCGGCCGGGAGTTCGGTCCAGGCGCACTGGACGTTGCCGGCCCCGGGCGCCGCGGTGTCGGTGCTGTCGTCGTCGCCGCCGAGGCTGGTGGCGAGCCAGACGGTGCCGGCGACCACGAGCAGCAGGACCGCACCGGCCCCCACGATCGACTGGGTCTGCCGGCGCCTGCGGGCCCGGGCGGCCCGCTCGGCCATCTCCTTCTCGAGCCGGGCGCGGGCCGCCGCGCGCTGCCGCTCTCTGGTGGACGTCACGCCTGGATCCTCCTGGGCTGTCTCGGGCGCGGTGGGTGCCGCTGAAGAGTGAGGTGGGGTGGTCAGCCGGCGCTCGGGGTCGCCGTCGCAGCGCCGGACGCCGACGCGCTCGGCGCCGGGCTGGACTCAGCCTGCTCACCGACGGTGAGGCTCTGGATGACCACGTCGTCGTCCTTGGGCTTCACCTTGGCCCCGGTCCCATTGTCCACGGTCGGCAGGGCGCCGATCTTCTCGACCGTCGCCAGGCCGCCGGTGACCCGCCCGACGATGGAGTACTTCGGGTCGGCCGTGGTGAAGTCCTTGAAGAAGACCAGGAGCTGGCTGCCGTTGGCGCCCGGCGGGTTGGCGACCATCGCGATCGTGCCCTTCGGGTAGGTCGCGGGCTGGCCGGGTGCGGGGCTCGCCGACGGCGACGGCGACGGGGCGGTGGGGACGTTCTCGTCGTAGAACGAGTAGGTCGGGCCGCCCAGGCCGGTGCCGCTCGGGTCACCGCAGCGCACCGCGCCCTCGGTGGTGATCTCGTGGCACTTGGTGTTGTCGTAGAACGACCGGCTCGACAGGTGCGCGAGGCTCGCCGCGGCGCAGGGCGCGGCGGCGAGGTCGAGTTCGGCGGTGAACGGACCGCCCTGGTTGGTCACCACGGTCATCGTCCGCGTGCCGGAGGTGGGCAGACCCTCGGTGGCCGGGGTGCCGACGTCCCTGAGGTTGGTGTTCGCGCTGGCGTCCTGCGGGGTCCAGAGGCAGACGTCCTCGGCGGCGGTCTTCTTCTCCTGGTCGCGGTCGAAGGTGCCCAGCGCCCAGGCCGAACCGACCACGATGAGCGCGAGCACGAGGGTCGCGCCGACGCCGGCCTGGATCTGCCGGCGACGCCTGGCCACGGCGGCCCGACGGGCGAGCTGCCGGTCGAGCTTGGCGCGCGCCAGTTTGCGCTGCCGGTCCCTGCTGGAAGCCACCCGTGCTGCCCTTCCTTTACCCTGGTCGTCACCGGCGGTCGGGCGTCCCGCGCCCGTCTGGCGGCAGGTGTGCCACGCCACACGCCCGCCAGAGTGTACGACCACCGGCTGGGAAAGTGGTGCAGAGGTCCACGCTGGGCTTATCGGGACGCGTCACTGCGCCGCTCGGGGCCGCCGGGACGGATGCGCCACCGTGCCGAGCGGGGCCGCCGGGACGGACGCGACAAAGCCGCTCGCGCCGCCCGTTAGGCTGCTGGCAGGGACGTGACAGCTCGACGGAAGGGGAGCGGACGTGCTCGTGGCCGGCTTTCCCGCGGACGCCTTCGGCACCAACTGCTACGTGGTCGCCACCGCGCCCGGGGAGCAGTGCGTGGTGGTCGACCCCGGCATCGGGGTGCTCGACCGGCTCGACGCGCTGCTGGCCGAGCACCGGCTGCACCCGGCCGCCGTGCTCCTCACCCACGGTCACCTCGACCACACCTTCTCGGTCGCGCCGGTCTGCGGGGCGCGCGGGATCACCGCGTACGTGCACCCGGGCGACCGGGAGATGCTCGCCGACCCGGCCAAGGGGCTGTCGGCGGACCTCACCTCGCTCTTCGGCGGCCGGTTGCCGTACACCGAGCCGGAGGACGTCGCCGAGCTGACCGACGGCGCCACGCTCGCCCTCGCCGGGCTGGAGATCACCGTCGACCACGCCCCGGGCCATACCGGCGGGTCGGTGCTCTTCCGGTTGCCGGCCGCCGGCTCGCGCTGGGAGGCGGAGCAGCTCTGCCTCTCCGGTGACGTGCTGTTCGCCGGCTCCATCGGCCGCACCGACCTGCCGGGCGGCAGCATGCCGGCGATGCTCACCAGCCTCCGGGAGAAGGTCCTCCCGCTGGCGGACGACACCGTCGTGCTGCCGGGCCACGGCCCCGCGACCACCATCGGCCGCGAGCGCGCGACCAACCCGTACCTCGTCGAGGTGGCGGGCCCGGGCGGCGCGCGACCGGCCGCCCCCGCCCGCGGCCTGTGACGGTCGCACCGACTCTCCTCCCGCGCCGACCGCGCGGGTCTGCGAACGGAGCATCATGAGCAAGCCCACGCCCATCTCCGGATTCCCGGAGTGGACGCCCGCGCAGCGGATGATCGAGCAGTACGTCCTGGACCGGATCCGGAACACCTTCGAGCTGTACGGCTTCGCGCCGCTGGAGACGCGGGCGGTTGAGCCGCTGGATCAGCTGCTGCGCAAGGGGGAGACCTCGAAGGAGGTCTACCTGATCCGGCGGTTGCAGGCCGACGCCGACGGCCCAGCCGGCGACGACGCGCTCGGCCTGCACTTCGACCTGACCGTGCCGTTCGCCCGGTACGTGCTGGAGAACGCCGGCAAGCTTCAGTTCCCGTTCCGCCGCTACCAGATCCAGAAGGTGTGGCGCGGCGAGCGACCGCAGGAGGGGCGCTACCGGGAGTTCCTCCAAGCGGACATCGACATCGTCGACCGGGACACCCTGGCCGCGCACCACGAGGCGGAGATGCCGCTGGTCATCGGCGACGCGCTGCGCTCGCTGCCCATCCCGCCGGTGTTGATCCAGGTCAACAATCGCAAGATCTGCGAAGGCTTCTACCGGGGCGTCGGGCTGACCGACACCGAGGCGGCGCTGCGCGCGGTGGACAAGCTCGACAAGGTGGGCCCGGCGAAGGTGGCCGAGCTGCTGGCCGAGACGGCCGGGGCGAGCGAGGCGCAGGCCAAGGCGTGCCTCGCGCTGGCCGAGATCTCCGCCCCGGACGCCTCCTTCGCCGACGCGGTGCGCGCCCTGGGCGTGAGCGACCCGCTGCTCGACGAGGGCATCGAGGAGCTGGTCCGGGTGGTGGAGACCGCCGCCGGGCACTCGCCGGGGCTCTGCGTGGCCGACCTGCGCATCGCCCGGGGCCTGGACTACTACACCGGCACCGTCTACGAGACCCAGCTGGTCGGCTACGAGCGGTTCGGCTCGATCTGCTCCGGCGGCCGCTACGACAACCTGGCCAGCTCGGGCGCCAACCGGTTCCCCGGGGTGGGCATCTCGATCGGGGTGACCCGGCTGCTCGGGCTCCTCTTCGGCGCCGGCGAGCTGTCGGTGTCGCGGGACGTGCCGACCTGCGTCCTGGTGGCGGTGACCAGCGAGGACCAGCGGCCGGCCAGCAACCGGGTGGCCGAGGCGCTGCGCCGCCGGGGCGTGCCCACGGAGGTGTCGCCGAGCGCGGCGAAGTTCGGCAAGCAGATCCGCCACGCCGAGCGGCGCGGCATCCCGTACGTCTGGTTCCCGGGCGCCGACGGGGCGGCCGACGAGGTGAAGGACATCCGCTCCGGCGAGCAGGTCGTGGCGGTGGCGGGGGAGTGGACGCCGCCCCCGGCGGACCTCAAGCCGCTGGTCAGCTGAGTTCACTACTGGCGCGTACGGGCGATCGGACCTACGGTAGCGTAAGTTACGCCACCGTAGGGAGATCGTCGTGACCGCACTCAGCCAGACCGCACTGCTCCTCGAACTCGAATCCGTGGTGGAGAAGAACCTCGACCGGCACCTGTCGGTGGCCAAGGAGTGGTTCCCCCACGAGTACGTGCCGTGGAGCGAGGGGCGCACCTTCGACGGGCCGCTCGGCGGCGAGGCGTGGTCGGAGACGGACTCGACCATCCCCGAGGTGGCCCGCACCGCGCTGATTGTCAACCTGCTCACCGAGGACAACCTGCCCTCGTACCACCACGAGATCGCCACCCTCTTCGGCCGGGACGGCGCCTGGGGCACCTGGGTGCACCGGTGGACCGCCGAGGAGGGGCGACACGGCACGGCGATCCGCGACTACCTGACCGTCAGCCGGGCCGTCGACCCGGTCGCCCTGGAGCGGGCCCGGATGACGCACATGTCCGCCGGCTACCGCAACGTGCACGGCGACGAGGTGCTGCACTCCCTGGCGTACGTCTCGTTCCAGGAGTTGGCCACCCGGATCTCGCACCGCAACACCGGCCGGGTGACCGGCGACCCGGCGTGCGAGGCGCTGCTGGCCCGGGTCGCGGCGGACGAGAACCTGCACATGGTCTTCTACCGCAACCTGCTCGCGGCGGCCTTCGAGCTGGCGCCCAGCCAGGCCATGCGGGCGGTCGCCGACGTGGTGGCCGACTTCCAGATGCCGGGCAACGGCATCGAGGGCTTCACCCGCAAGTCGGTGGCGATCGCCCTGGCCGGCATCTACGACCTGCGCCAGCACCGCGACGAGGTGGTCGTGCCGGTGCTGCGGCAGTGGAACGTCTTCGAGGTCACCGGGCTGGACGCCGACGGCGAGGCCGCCCGCGACCAGGTGGCCCGCCACCTCGACGAGCTGGACCGCGCCGCCTCCCGCTTCGAGGAGAAGCGCGACGCGCGCGCCGCCCGCCTCGCCGCCCGCGCCTGACCGCCCCGCCCCGAGGCCCGCGTCGATCATGCAGTTGCGGTGGGGGATCAAGGCCGCGAAACCTCTCGATCCGGGCACCACAACTGCATGATCTCCGGGGGGCGACGGGTTCGGGTCAGGCCGGCTGGTCGAGGGGGAAGAGGAGGCAGCTGGACGTGGCGTGGGCGATGAGGCGGCCCTGGCCGTCGGTCAGCTTCGCCTCCGCCAGCGCGGTGCGGCGGCCGCGTTGGAGCACGCTGCCCTCGCAGCGCAGGGTGCCGGAGGCGACGGTGACCGGGCGGAGGAACTTCACGCTCAGGTCCAGCGAGGTGTAGCCGACGCCGGCGGGCAGCGTGGTGTGCACCGCGCAGGCCGCGGCGGTGTCCAGCAGGGTGGAGATGACCCCGCCGTGCACGGTGCCGAGCGGGTTGTAGTGGAACTCCTGCGGCACCAGCTCGACGGCGACCCACCCCTCGTCGGCCTCCATCCGGGACATGTCCACCAGGTGCATGATCGGCGGCGCGGCCAGCTCGCCGGCGATCATCGCGCGGAGCAGCTCCAGACCGGCGCGCCGGCCGACGTGCGCGGCGTTGATGCCCGGGTCGGACCAGGAGAAGGTGCGGCTGCGCGCCGGTTCCTGCGTCTGTGTCATGGACTCAGCCTGGCAGCCCGTTGCTGAGTCTGTCAACGAGATCTAGCGTGGTGGGCATGAGACCCGAGGCGCTGGACTGGTCGGTGGAGAACTGCACCATCACCCGGGCGATGGAGGTGCTCGGCGAGCGGTGGACCCTGGTGGTCCTGCGGGAGGTCTTCAACGGCGTCCGGCGCTTCGACGACATGCGGGTCCGCACCGGCATCCCCCGGCAGGTGCTCACCAACCGGCTGGCGATGCTGGTGGAACGGGGTGTGCTGCGCCGTGAGCCCTACCGGGAGCCGGGCAGCCGGCTGCGTCACGAGTACCGGCTGACCGAGAAGGGCCTCGACCTCTGGCCCGTGCTGGTCGCGGTGCTCGGCTGGGGCGACCGCTACCTGGCCGACCCGGCCGGCTCGCCGTTGACCGTCACGCACCGCGACTGCGGCGCCGACGTGCACGTCGCGCTGCGCTGCGGGAGCGGGCACGAGGTCGCGGCTCCCCGTGACGTGGTGCCCCGCCCCGGCCCGGGTGCCCGCCGCCGCGCGGACTGACCCCCGGGCGCGCGACCGGCGCGCGGACTGACCCCGGGGCGCGCGCCGGCGCGCGGACGGATCGCCGCCCGCGCGCCGGCCGGGCTCACCAGCCGAAACCGGCGGCGTACGAGACGCTGGCCAGCACCCGCTGACCGCTGCTGTTGGGGTGGAAGTAGTCCCAGCCGGAGAGCTGGCTCAGGGCGAACGGGTAGCCGAACACGGCGTTGTCGTCGAAGTCGCAGTTGGCGCCGTACGCCGCGCACGCCTGGGCGAGCTGGGTGTTGTAGTCGATCACCCGCTGGCGGACCCGGGTCCGCCGGTCGACGTCGGCCTGCGCGGTGGACGTCGGGTTGGCCAGCATCGACTGGCAGATGCCGAAGGCCGACCAGGCGCTGCGGGCGCTGCCGCTGTCCTTGCCGACGAACCAGAGCCGGTGGATGTCCGGCACGCTGATCAGCTGCACCCGGGCGTTGGGGAGGCCGGTCTTGAGCCGGTTGAGCGCGGCGTCGATGTTGGCCCGGTAGGTGCTCACCGGGGTCATCGTCGACTCCGAGCCGGTGCAGGCGTCGTTGGCGCCGATCAGCATGGTGACGTACCCGACGCCCTGGCTGACCGCGCTGCCGGCCTGGCCGTACATGTCGGCGGACTTCGCGCCGCTGCGGGCGTCGTTGTGGTTGCGTCCCTGGATCGCCGGGTTCACCGCCCGGATGCGCAGGTAGTGACTGTTCACCGTGGAGTAGTCGCCGGTGCTGAAGGAGCGGGAGGTGCAGTCGACGTACCAGCCGCAGGCGTTGAAGCCTCGGGTGATCGAGTCACCGAGGCTGGCCATCGAGGCCGGGGGCGGCCCGGCGTCGGCGGCGGCGGGGGCCGGCGCGAGCAGGACGAGAACGGTGAGTGCGGCGAGCGGGGCGAGCAGACGTCGGATGACGGTCATGGTGGCCTCCGGATGACGGGTGCCGAGGGGTGGACGAGCGGTGACCAGATGGTATAGACGCACATCTGTGTCCACAATGTTTCCGCCCGGTGACAGGCGTAGCTCGGGCGAACAAGGACAAAACTGGGTCTTGCCTAGGAAGTTAAGTATGTGAATACTTCAGTGAGCCTGGCCAGTTCCCCCAGCTCGGCCGGGTTGGTTCCCGGTCCCGTCACCCCCGACGCGGGCCGTCGCCCCCTCCTGGAGGTTGTTACATGCGACCCACGAGGTCCTCGTTCCGCCGCGCCGCCACCCTTGCCGCGGCCGGAGCCCTGGTTGCCGGCTCGCTCATCGGCGCGCCCGCCCAGGCCGCACCCTCGTCCGCCTCACCCGACGCCGCCGCCGGCCTGGCCGAGCGCCTCGGCGACCGCGCCGCCGGCACCTACGCCGACGCCACCGGCAAGATGGTCGTCGCGGTCACCGACGTCGCCGCCGCCCGCCAGGTCGCCGCCGCCGGCGCCACTCCGAAGATCGTCGCGCGCGGCGCCGCCGACCTGGCCCGGGCCACCGCCGAGCTGGACCGCTCCGCGAAGATCCCCGGCACCGCCTGGTGGACCGACCCGGCCACCAACCAGGTCGTCGTCTCCGTCGACAGCACCGTCACCGGCGCCAAGCTGGAGCGCGTCAAGGCCGCCGCCGCGCGGATGAACGGCGCGGTCCGCATCGAGGCCGAGGCCGGCGTGCTGAGCACCCGCATCTCCGGCGGCCAGGCCATCTACGCCGGCGGTGGCGGGCGCTGCTCGCTCGGCTTCAACGTCCGCAACAGCAGTGGCGTCAAGTACTTCATCACCGCCGGGCACTGCACGAACATCTCGTCGAGCTGGTACTCGAACTCCGCCCAGACCGCCTACCTCGGCGCCCGCTCCGGCACCAGCTTCCCGGGCAACGACTACGGCATCGTCCGGTACAGCAACCAGACCACCACGCAGCCGGGCAACGTCTCGCTCTACAACGGCAGCTTCCAGGACATCACCAGCGCCGGCAACGCCTTCGTCGGCCAGTCCGTCCGGCGCAGCGGCAGCACCACCGGCCTGCGCAGCGGCTCGGTGACCGCCCTCAACGCCACCGTGAACTACGCCGAGGGCTCGGTCTCCGGCCTGATCCGCACCAACGTCTGCGCCGAGCCGGGCGACAGCGGCGGCTCGCTCTTCGCCGGCACCACCGCGCTGGGCCTCACCTCCGGCGGCAGCGGCAACTGCTCCTCCGGCGGCACCACCTTCTTCCAGCCGGTCCCCGAGGTGCTGAGCCGCTACGGCGTCAGCGTCTACTGATCCGACCTCACGCAGCGGGCCGCCGGAACATCCGGCGGCCCGTCCGCGTGCGCTGCGGCGTCCCGGCCGCGTGGGCCGGGCCGGTGCCGCCGGCCGAGGCGCCGGGATGCTGACGACGGCGCAGCACCAGCACGACCGCCAGCGGGCAGAGTGCCTCCGCGCCGGCCGCG
>NZ_JAMOKF010000147.1 GCF_023656545.1 Micromonospora phytophila
GGGTGCAGACCTCCGAGGCGGCCCGCCGGTTCGTCGGGCTGAAGCTGTCCGACCTCGACGGCACGGCCGTCGTCGCGACGACCGGCGACTGGGTGTCCTGAGCCGCCACCGCCCGCTCACCCGGCGGCCACCCGGTGCCGGCATACTGCGCTGCGTGCCGACCGGTCATCCCTACCTCGACGCCCCCGCGCCGCTGGCGTTCGCCCACCGCGGCGGCGCCGCCGAGGGCGACGAGAACACCGCCGCGGCGTTCGCCCGGGCGATCGGGCTCGGCTACCGGTACGTCGAGACCGACGTGCACGCCACCGCCGACGGGGTGGCCGTGGTCTTCCACGACCCGACGCTGCGGCGGGTCACCGGCGAGGCGGGGCGCATCGCCGAGCTGCGCTGGGCCGACCTGGCGTCGGTACGCGTCGGCGGCGCCGCCCTGGTGCCCCGCCTCGACGAGGTCCTCGACGCCTGGCCGCGGGTCCGGTTCAACATCGACGTCAAGGCCGACGGCGGGGTCGAGCCGACGGTCGCCACCGTCGCCCGCACCCGCGCCGCCGACCGGGTGCTGCTGGCCTCGTTCAGCGACGCCCGGCTGGCCCGGAGGCGCGCCCTGACCGAGGGTCGCATCGCCACCGGGCTCGGCATGCGGGGGGTGGCCCGGCTGCGGATGGCGTCGCTGACCGGTCGGGCGCTGCGGCTGCCCCCGTCGGTGATCGCCGCGCAGGTGCCGGTGCGCTACGGACGGGTGCCCGTGGTGGACCGCCGGTTCCTCGGCTACGCCCACCGACTCGGCCTGCAGGTGCACGTCTGGACGATCGACGAACCTGCCGAGATGCACGAGTT
This sequence comes from Micromonospora phytophila, assembly GCF_023656545.1. Classification (GTDB taxonomy): domain Bacteria; phylum Actinomycetota; class Actinomycetes; order Mycobacteriales; family Micromonosporaceae; genus Micromonospora; species Micromonospora phytophila. The sequence continues at coordinate 835 of NZ_JAMOKF010000147.1, forward strand.
ACTCGACCTCGGTGTGGATGGCATCATGACCGATCACGTCGGCGTGCTGCGCGACGTCTACCGCAGCCGCGGCCACTGGGCCGCCTGAGCGCCGAAGGACCCCGATGGCCGAGACCGTCACCCCCGAGGTGGACGACACCCCCGCCCCGGCGAGCACCCGCCGTGAACGCACCGGCTGGTACTTCTACGACTGGGCGATGTCGGCGTTCTCCACCACCGTGATCACCGTGTTCCTCGGCCCGTTCCTGACCACGGTCACCGAACTCGCGGCCGGGTGCGAACTGGGTGCCGACACCTGCGGCGGGTACGTCCACCCGCTGGGGATCAAGGTCGCCGCCGGGTCGTACTTCCCGTACCTGGTGTCGCTGTCGGTGTTCCTCACCGTCTTCGTGCTGCCGGTGATCGGGGCGGTCGCCGACCGGTCGGCGCACAAGAAGCGGCTGCTGGCCGCCGCCGCGTTCACCGGCGCCGCCGCGACCGTCGGCATGCTCTTCGTCACCGGCGAGCGCTACCTGCTCGGCGGGGCGCTGTTCCTGGTGGCCAACATCGCCTTCGGCGCCGGCGTGGTCGTCTACAACTCGTTCCTGCCGCAGCTCGGCGGCCCCGACGACCGCGACGGCATCTCCAGCCGCGGCTGGGCCCTCGGTTACCTCGGCGGCGGCCTGCTGCTCGCGCTGAACCTGGTCGCGGTGACCATGCTCGGCGAGGAGGGCAACGACCAGCGCACCCTGGACCTGGCCCGCTGGTCGATCGTGTCGGCCGGGCTGTGGTGGGCGGCGTTCACCCTGGTGCCGCTGCGCTGGCTGCGCGAACACCCCACCGCCGCCGCGCTCGCCGGCCGCGGCAACGTGTTCACCGGCGGGTTCCGGCAGCTCGGGCGCACCCTGCGCGAGATCAAGGCGTACCCGCTGACGCTGTTCTTCCTGCTGGCGTTCCTGGTCTACAACGACGGCATCCAGACCGTCATCGCGCTGGCCAGCCAGTACGGCACCGAGGAGCTGCGGCTGGGCCAGAGCACCCTGATCGTGACCATCCTGCTGGTGCAGTTCCTCGCCGTCGGCGGCGCGCTGCTGCTCGGCGCCCTGGCGAAACGGATCGGCGCCTGGAAGACGGTGCTGATCAGCCTGGTGCTCTGGACCGGGGTGATCCTCGCCGCGTTCCGGCTGCCCGCCGAGGCGCCGCTGCCGTTCATGGTGCTCGGCGCCGGCATCGGCCTGGTGCTCGGCGGCAGCCAGGCGCTGAGCCGGTCGCTGTTCAGCCAGCTCATCCCCGCCGGCAAGGAGGGCGAGTACTACGGCTTCTACGAGATCAGCGACAAGGGCACCAGCTGGCTCGGGCCGCTCGCCTTCGGCCTGGTGTTCCAGCTCACCAACTCCTACCGGGTGGGCCTGGTCTCACTGCTGATCTTCTTCGTGGTCGGGTTCCTGCTCCTGCTGGCCGTGCCGATCCGGCGGGCCATCGTCGCCGCCGGCAACACCCCGCCCCGGGTGCTCTGAGCCGGCCGGGTGTCCCGGCCGCGCCCGCCCGATCGGGGTGCGTCGATGGGCTAGGCTGCCCGACCGTGACCGACCACGCCGCCGCCCCGACCTGTCTGGCGCGCCCGCTGCCCGGCCCCGACGACTCCCCCACCGGGTGCGCCGCGGCGCGCGGCGTCGACGGGCGTCCGCTGCACGCGGCGGCGTTGAAATTCTTCTGGGGGCCGATGGACTGCGGGAAGTCCACCATGGCGTTGCAGATGAACCACAACCACTCCCGGCAGGGCCGCCGCGGCCTGGTCACCACCCGCATCGACCGGTCGCTGGGCCCGCAGGTCACCACCCGCATCGGCCTGGCCCACGAGGCCATCGAGGTCACCGACGAGCTGGACCTGCGCGCCCTGGTGCGCGAGAAGTGGGCCGAGGGGATCCGCGTCGACTACCTGATCTGCGACGAGGCGTCGTTCTACAACCTGGAGCACGTCGAGCAGATGGCCGAACTGGTCGACAGCTACGACGTCGACGTGTACGCGTTCGGGCTGGCCACCGACTTCCGGTCCTGCCTGTTCCCGGCCGCGCGGCGGCTGTTCGAACTGGCCGACTCCGTGGCCCGCATCCAGGTCGAGGTGCTCTGCTGGTGCGGCCGGGAAGGGCTGCTCAACGCCCGGGTGGTCGGCGGGACGGTGGCCCGCGAGGGCGCGCAGGTCGTCATCGGCGACACCATGGAAAGCGCCGACGTGCGCTACCAGGTGCTCTGCCGGCGCCACTACCGCTCCGGCGACCTCGGCCCCGGCCGCTGAGCAGTCCACGGCCCCGCATTCGGTCCCCCCGCCGGGCAGCGGCGGCTCAGTACGGGTCACCGCACACCCGCCAGTCGCCGTCCTCCCGCACCACCGCCAGTTGCCGCTCCTCGGTGGCGCCGTTGTCACGGGTCAGCCGCACCGTCACGGTGCCGTGCGGGCGGCCGCGCCGGGTCGCCACCGACACGTCGACGATCTCGTAGCCGCTGACCACGGGCGGGGTGCGCAGCCAACTGGTGAACCCGATCGGGCTCCACCGGCTGCGGGCGTCGGCGCAGAGCAGGTCGTACGCGCCGTCGGTGTCGCCCGCGGACACCGAGCGCAGGAACCCGTCGGCGGTCTCCCGCACCGGGCCGCTGGCCTGGGTGACCACCTGGACGTTCCAGGCGCCCAGCCCGGCCACTCCCACGCAGCACAGCAGCACCGACACGCCGGCGAACACCAGCCCGGTGCGCACCGGCCGGCCTCGCCGGGCCGGCCGGCTCCACCGCTGCTCGGCACCCACCTGTCGACCGTAGAGAACCGGCGGGTCCGCCCGCAGGAAAGTCGGTCCTGTCGCGGTGCTCGTCGGCGCCGTCGACCTGGCCCGGTCGTTGTCGCCGGTGCCGGCCGACACCCCTCGCCGCCGTCACCGGCGAGCTGCGTGACCCCGCCGGAGCCGGGTTCCGCAGGTGAGGTGCTCCTGGCGGATGCCCGCCGTCGTGCAGCGCGGGAGCCGGCTGACGTGCCGCGGCGGGGCGCACGATGCAGGTCGGCGGGCGTACCTGACAGCAGGTGGCAGGTACGGGCGGCAGACTGCCGGCATGACGATCACCGCCGACCTCGCCATGGTCAACCTCGACAGCTCCGACCCGGTCGCCCACGCCGCCTTCTGGCAGCGCGTCCTCGGTGGGGAGCTGACCCACAGCGAACCGGAGTACGCGATGGTCACCGCCGGCGCCGTGGCCGTCGGCTTCGGCCTGGTCGAGGGGTACCGCCCGCCATCCTGGCCGGACGAGAACGCCGGCAAGCGCTACCACCTCGACCTGTACGTCGACGACCTCGCGCTGGCCGAGAAGGAGTTCGTCGCCGCCGGCGCGACGAAGCCGGACTTCCAGCCCGGCGGCGAGCGCTGGGTGGTGCTGATCGACCCGGTCGGGCAGCCGTTCTGCATCTGCCGTCGCGGCTGACGGCCGCGGGCCCGCCGGTCAGCCGCGGCGGCGGGCCCGCGCGGCCCAGATGACGTACGCCGGGTCCCGGTCGAGGTTGTGCCGGTCCCGGTCGTAGCGGCGGGTGGTGCGCGGATCGGCGTGCCCCATCGCGTCCTGCACGTCCTCCAGGGGGACGCCCTCGGCGCGGGCGGTGGTGGCGAAGGCGTGCCGCAGCGAGTGCGGCGACAGCTTGGCCCACGCCGGGATGCCGGCGGCCTGCGCCAGCCGGCGCACCAGCCGGAACACCGAGTGCCGGTCCAACCGGCCACCGGTCGCGGTGACCAGCAGCGGACCGGTCAGCTCGGAGACCGCCACGCCCTGCGCGGCCGCCCGCTGCGCCAGGTACGCGTCGAGCGCGTACGCGGTGCCCGGGGTGAGGGCGCGCCGGCGGGGCTTGCCGCCCTTGCCGACGAACCGCACGCTGCGGTGGCCCCGCTCGGCGCCCAGGTCGGTCAGGTCGAGCGAGACCAGCTCGCCCACCCGCAGCCCGAGGTCGGCCAGGAGCGCGATCGCGGCGCGGTTGCGGGCGGCGGTCGGGCCGGTGTCGGCCTCGGCGGCGGCGAGCAGCGCGGCGACCTCCTCCGGGGTGAGGCCCACGGTGGCCGAGTGGTCCCGGTCGATGCGGGGGCGGTCGGCGCCGGCGACCGGGTTCGCCTCGACCGCGCGCAGCTTGACCAGGAAGTCGTACCAGCTGGACAGGGCGGAGAGGCGGCGGGCGACGGTGGCGGGGGTGAGCGGTCTGCCGGTGCGCGCGCCGAGGGTGGCCTCCAGCGTCCGGCCGTACTCGTTGACGTGCAGGAAGTTCGCCTGCAGCGGGTTGAGCTCCCGGCCGGCGCACCAGGCCAGCCAGCCGGCGATGTCCCTGCGGTAGGCGTCGCGGGTGTGCGCGGACAGCCGCCGGTTGCGCAGCCACGCCTCGGTGAAGTCGGTCGGCCCGCCGGGCAGGGCGAGCGGGGCCGCCGGGCGGGGCAGCACCGGAGCGTCGGGAAACGGCATGTGAAAAAGGTTCTCAGCCCCGGGTGGGAAACGGGAGGAGGCGCGCCCGACGCGATCGCGGTCACCCGCCGGATCCGGCGGCCGGCGGTACGGTCGGGCGGTGCGCGCGAGTCGGCTGGTGTCCCTGCTGCTGCTCCTGCAGACCCGGGGCCGGATGACCGCCCAGGAGCTCTCCGGGGCGCTGGAGGTGTCGGTGCGCACGGTCTACCGGGACGTGGAGTCCCTCGGCGCCGCCGGGGTGCCGGTCTACGCCGAACGCGGACCGGCCGGCGGTTACCGGCTGCTGGACGGCTACCGCACCCGACTGACCGGGCTGACCGCCGGTGAGGCCGAGGCGCTCTTCCTGGCCGGCGTGCCCGGCCCCGCGGCCGACCTGGGACTCGGGTCGGTGCTCGCCGCCGCCGAGCTGAAGCTGCGCGCCGCGCTGCCGCCCGACCTGGCCGAGAGGGGCGAGCGGATCCGGCACCGGTTCCACCTGGACGCCCCCAGCTGGTTCCGCGAGCCGGAGCCCACCCCGCACCTGGCCGCCCTGGCCCGCGCGGTGTGGGAGGACCGGCGCGTGCAGCTGCGCTACCGGCGGTGGAAGACCCCCCGCGAGGTGACTCGCACGCTTTCCCCGCTGGGTGTGGTGCTCAAGGCCGGCCGCTGGTACCTGGTCGCCGCCGCCGGGGCGCAGGTGCGCACCTACCGGGTCGGGGCGATCCTCGACCTGACCGTCCTCGACGAGCCCGTCGACCGGCCGGCGGACTTCGACCTGGCCCGGTGCTGGCAGGAGCACGCCGACCGGTACGAACGCGGCGTCTACCGCGACGAGGCCCGGGTGCGGGTGACGCCCGCGGCGCTGGAGCTGATGACGTACGTCTTCCCGCCGGCGATGAGCCGGGCGGCCCGGGCGGCCGCCTCGGAGCCGGACGCCGACGGCTGGGTACGCACCACGGTGCCCGTCGAGTCGGTGAAACACGGGCACATCGAACTGCTCAAGCTGGGCGCGGAGGTGGAGGTGCTCGCCCCCGCCGAGCTGCGGGACCGTTTCGCGGCCACCGCGCACGCCCTCGCCGCGCTCTACCCGCCGCCGGCCTGACCGGGTAGGACGGCCCTGCCGCCGCGCCGGGCGGGATCAGGCGTCGATCTGCTTGCGGCCGTTGCCGTTGGCGGTGACGGCGACCCGGCGGGGCTTGGCCCGCTCGGCCACCGGGATCCGCAGCGTCAGCACGCTGTTGTCGTAACCGCTTCCCGGTGCTCGGCTCGTCCCTGCTGGGCACCCTGCTAGTCGGCAGCGGCTGAGTCATTTACCGCGTCGTGTGGGGTGGCCGGGACTGGAACGGCGCCTACGTTCCGCTGCGCGGGAGGTCACGCATCGTCCGGCAACGGTTCGCCGGTCTCCAGCAGCGACTTCAGGCTCGCCACCACGTTCGGCCAGCCGTGGCTGACCATCTCGGCCAGGCTCGATCCGGGCTCGAAGCCGTCGTGCACGACGGTGAGCTTCACGACCTGCGCGGCCTCCTCAATCGTGAAGGTGACCTTCGAGCGGGTCTCGCCGGACAGCCGGGCGAGCAGCTCCTCGTCCCAGCCGAAGCGCTTGGCGAGCTCCGGGGTGATGGCGTGCCAGGTGTAGGAGAGCCGACTGTAGGGCTCGGCCTCCAGCACGACCTGCTCCGGGTCGCTGATCAGCACGCCGTGGTTGTCCCAGGTCATCGGCGAGCCGACGGACCAGTCCGTGGCGAACTCCGTGGCCCAGTAGCGGCGGGTGAAGGCGGGCTCGGTCAGCGCCTGCCAGAGCTTCTGCGGGGTGGTGCGGATGTAGGTGGTGTAGACGAAGGTCGGCGCGTCCATCGGGGTCTCCTCCAGGGCGAGTTTCAGGTCCGCCAGGGCTTGGACCCTGGCCTGGTCGTAGCGGCTGATCCACCGGTGGGCGATCTCGTGCACAGGCGCGGCGTTGAGGTAGTGCAGCTTCTCCCGGCCCCGCCGCACGGTGGCGACGAGCCCGGCCTCCTCCAGCACCGCGAGGTGCTTGCTGACGGACTGCCTGGCCATGTCGAGTCCGGCGCACAGCTCGCGCAGCGTCTGCCCGTTGCGGGCGTTGAGCGAGTCAAGCAGCGCGCGCCGGCTCGGATCGGCCAGCGCCTTGAACACCTCGTCCATGCCCGCCCTCGCACCCGGTTGCCATCTGTCGATATGCAGCCTTTCGGCTGCATTAATTTAGGCAGCCGGATGGCTGCCTGTCAAGACGCCAGGAGTGCTGCAAGCCCTGTACCAGGTGGAAGGCAGGGCGAACCGCGAACTCCGCCGAATCCGCGACCGTCTTCACCAGCCCGTGAACTGATGCGGGGCGCCGGTGCCGACACAAGCGCCGCACGGCGCCGCGCCACCGCAGCGGTGACCAACCCACGGCCGCAATATCTTCTAGTCGGAGCCGTCACGGATCATCTGACCTCGGTCCGTAACGGATCAAGTGGAGCCGGACACACGAGGACCGGTCCCGGGTGACCCTGACCCTCGGCCCGGCGATGCAGTCGGGTGTGGCTTTCGACGTGTCGCTCGCGGCGCTGCACCGCGGAGGTCGAGTCGAGGTCGGCGGGGTGCTCCCGCACCTTCAGGCCATCACCCCCGACGCGCGGCGGTCATCCGATCTTCGGGATGGCGGCGAGTTTCGAGACTGAACTGGCGATGAAGCTCGGCAACGACGGCGAGCTGTACGAGACCATCACCGACCGCAGCGACGAATACTGCAGCCTCGCCTACGACCTGGACAGCTGGCTGAACCCACCGCAGGGCTGAGCGCCGTGCTCGAGATGTCGTCGTCTGGCACCTGGTGGTCGGGGGTGCAGGTGCGCACCTACCGGATCAGGGCGATCCTCGACGAGCACGTCGCCGCCCCCGCCGACCTGACCGGGTGGGACGGCCGTGTCCGCCGCCCCACCCCGGGCGGGATCAGGCGTCGATCTGCTTGCGGCCGTTGCCGTTGGCGGTGACGGCGACCCGGCGGGGCTTGGCCCGCTCCGTCACCGGGATCCGCAGCGTCAGCACGCCGTTGTCGTAGCCGGCCTCGAGCTTGTCGGTGTCGAGGGTGTCGCCGAGGAAGAGCCGCCGGGTGAAGGTGCCCATCGGGCGTTCGGCGGCGACGAGCTCGACGTTGTCGCCGGTGGGGCGGCGTCGCTCGGCCCGGACGGTCAGCACGTTGCGTTCCACTGTGCAGTCGATGCTGTCCGGGTCGACGCCGGGCAGGTCGAACGCGGCGTAGAACCAGTCCCCGTCGCGGTAGGCGTCCAACGGCATGACGGCGGGGCGGGCGGCGGTGCCGAAGAACTGCTCGGCGAGCCGGTCGATCTCACGGAACGGGTCGGTGCGCATCAGCATGGTCCTGCCTCCTCGGTTCTCCTGGCCGAAGGTGTTGGGTTGAGTCTCGGTGACTCAACTTCCTCTTCACTATTTAGCGCGAACCGGGGGCGTCGTCAAGTCCGACGGGAGCAGTTTCTCGAACCAGTGCTCGGCGTAGACGCCGCCGTTGTACGCCGGGATCTCGCGATAGCCGTGCCGGGCGTAGAGGGCGCGGGCCTCGACCAGGTCGCTGCGGGTGTCCAACCGGATCCGGTGGATCCCGTTCGCGCGGGCCCGCTGCTCGACCGTCGTCAACAGGACCGCCCCGCCACCGCGCCCACGGTGTGCGGGGCGCAGGTAGACGCGGGTCAGCTCCGCCCACTCCGGCCGGTGCCGCAGCCCCGCGCAGCCCGCCAGCTGCCCGTCCCGGTGGGCGATCAGGAAGAACCCGGTCGGCGGGGCCAGGTCGTCGCTCGGGTCGTCGGCCATCGCCGCCTCGACCTCGCCGGGTCGGACCGGCCGGCGGTGGTAGCGGCGCACCATCTCCTCGTAGTACTCCTCGAGCAGGGTCACCGCGTCGGGCTGATCGGGGTGGCACTGGGCCACCGTCCAGGTCGTCGTCACCCGTCGATCCTCACCGCCCGGTCAACGGAGTTTTCACACCCGGGCGGCGCCGGCGGACGTGCCGGCGCCGCCCGGGCGGGCGATCCTCGTGGCTCCGGTCAGGAGCGCCGGGCCGGCAGGAACGCGATCAGCACCGCCGCCACCGCCAGATGCATCGCGCCCAGGGCGACCTTGGCGCCGGTGGTGGCGTCGGTGCCGAAGAGCGGGAGAAGGGAGAGCAGGGACAACACCACCGCGAGCGTGATCCAGATGACGGTCGCCCGGCGGCCGGCGAAGCGCTCCAGGACGACCAGGCCCACCCAGCCCAGCAGGGCCGCGCCGAGCGAGACGGTCACCACCGGGGCGAGGCCGATCTCCATCGCGGGTTGGCCGGGGTTCTTGACGGTGTAGTCGACACCGGAGAACGCGCCGACGGCCCAGATCAGCGCGCAGGCCAGGACGGCGGCGCCCACTCCGAGCGCGCGCCGACGGACGGACGGAACGGTGGTGACGGGATGCGTGGTCGCACTCATGGCTGCTCCTCGGTCAACGGAACGAACACATGCGACCGTATCAGATCGTCTTAACCTGAACTATCTTTCACGGGACTAGAAGCCAGGTCGGCTGCCCGGCCCGCACGGTCCCCCGCCCGCCAGGCGGCCCCGCACGAGCTGCTCGATCGAGCGCAGCAAGGCCGCCCGGTCCGCCTCGGGCAGCGAGGCGAGCACGTCCTCCTGGATGCGGGCGGCGATCTGCTGGGCCCGGTCGAGCACCTTCCCGCCCTCGGCGGTGACCTCGACCAGCCGGGCCCGGCGGTCGGTCGGCGACGGCCGGCGGTGCGCCAGGCCGGTGGCTTCCAACTGATCCAGGGTCACCACCATCGTGGTCTTGTCGATCCCGCACTGCTCGCCGATCTGCCGCTGGGTGAGGCCCCCGGACCGGGCCCGCAGCAGCACGTGGTGCTCCCGCGGCGAGATGCCGAGTTCCGCCAGCCCCGCGGCGTGCTCGGCCATCAGCGCGTGACTGGCCCAGGAGAGGAGAAACATCAGGTCGGGGGCACCACCGGGCGAGCACGAGGTCATGCACCGAGGTTAACAAGATGGTCCGGGCGCAGATGATTTACGCCGCGGAGGATCAGCCGCCGCCACGCCGGCCGACGGCTCGCGACCGGTCCGCCAGCCGCGGGTCACGCGTCCTGTTCAGGTCGGCCCCACCACCAGGCGCTGTCGCCCCCGCCAGCCGGCGCGGGACGTGACCATCACCGGTCTCTCGGGATCGCCGACTTGGGTCAGCCGCTCGGCGGCGACTGACCGGCATCTTCAGGTCGTCGAGCAGCTTCAGGTCGTCGGTCGGCGGCCGTGGCGTTGTCGGGTCGGGCGGCCGGCCGCTCGGCGACCAGCACGATCCGGCGCAACAGGTCGGACAGCAGGCGCCGCTCGTCGGGGTCCAGGGCGCCGAGCAGCCGGCGCTCCTCCGCCCCCCGCACCTCGATGGCCCCCTGCCAGGCCGCCCAACCCGCCTCGGTCAGCTCGACGTCGACCCGGCGTCGGTCGGTCGTGGACGGGATGCGGTGCACCAGGCCCCGGCGCAGGAGGCCGTCGACCCGGGCGGTGACCGAAGCCGGCGCCATCGCCAGGTCGCGGGCCAGATCGGAGGGAGCCGCCCGACCGTGCCGGCCGGCGAGGGCCTGCAAGGTGTCGAACTCGTGGCGCTGCAGGTCGAGGTCGGCCAGCACCCGCTCCTTGTCCTCCCGCAGGTGGCGGGTGAGGAACTGGATCCGCGTCACGGCCCCCTCCGTGTCCGGGTCGAGGTCGGGCAGCACGGCCTGCCAGCGCTCGACGTGCTCGTCGATCCGGTCACGGGTGGTCACATCGGTCACCCTACGCCAGCGCCGAAATATTCGACTCCTAAATATTCGATGTCTAAGTATGCTGGGTGGGTGACGCACCCACTGCGCGTACGGTCCTTCCAACTGCTCTTCCTCGGCCGCACCCTCTCCGCCGTCGGCGACGCCGTGGTGCCCGCCGCCCTGGCCCTCGCCGTGCTCCGCGCGACCGGCTCCGCCTCCGCGCTGGCCCTCGTGCTGGCCTGCGCGATGGTGCCCCGCCTTCTGCTGCTGCCCCTCGGCGGCGTGCTCGCCGACCGGCTCGACGCCCGCCACGTGGCGATCGCGGCCGACCTGATCCGCTGCGGCACGCAACTCGTCGTCGGCCTCCAACTCCTCGGCGACGCGTCGCTGGGCACCGTCGCGGTGGCCGCCGCGGTCGGCGGCGCCGCCGGCGCGTTCGCCATCCCCACCGCCTCCCCCCTGGTCGCCGGCACCGTCGACCCGGCCGGGCGACAGCAGGCCAACGCCCTGATGGGCGTCACCGCCAACGCCAGCCGCCTCGCCGGCCCGGCCCTGGCCGGCGCGCTGATCTGGACCGCCGGTCCAGGCTGGGCGTTCATCCTCGACGCCGCGTCGTTCGCGCTCAGCGCGCTGCTGCTCGCCGTCATCCGGGTCCGCCACGTCCCGGTGCCGAGGCGAACCGTCCTCGCCGACCTGGTGCACGGCTGGCGGGAGGTCCGCGCCCGCAACTGGTTCTGGACCAGCCTCATCGGACACGGCGCCTGGAACGGCGCCGCCGCCGTGCTGATGACCCTCGGGCCGGCGGTCGCCGTGCGACGCCTCGGCGGCGAAGGCGTGTGGGTGATGCTGTTGCAGGCCGGTGCGGTCGGCATGCTCACCGGCTCGCTGCTCGCCGCGCGGATCCGCCCCCGACGACCGGTCCTGGTGGCCACCCTCGGACTCGCCAGCTACGCGGCCCCCCTCGCCCTGCTGGCCGTCGCCGCGCCCGCCCCGCTGGTCATCGCCGCCTACGGCGTCGCCCTGACCGCCCTCGGCTACCTCAACCCGGTCTGGGAGACCGTCGTGCAGGAACAGTTCCCACCCGAGGTCCTCGCCCGGGTCACCTCGTACGACTGGCTGGTCTCCCTGGGCGCGATGCCGCTGGGCTACGCGCTCGCGCCGATCGCGGCGCGGACCTGGGGTGAAACCGTGCCGCTGCTCGCCGCCGCCGCGCTGGTCCTCGTCGCCTGCGCCGGCGCCGCCGCCGTGCCCGGTGTGCGACG
>NZ_JAMOKF010000148.1 GCF_023656545.1 Micromonospora phytophila
CAGGGCGCGGACCGGGTCGCCGCGCAGCCGGCACTCCAGGGCCAGCCAGCCCCGGTAGTCGATCTCCAACAGGGTGCGCACCAGCGCTGGCCAGTCGAGGTGACCCGCGCCCGGCTGGTACCGGTTGGAGTCGCTGACCTGGACGTGCCCCAGGTACGGCGCGGCGGCGCGCAGCGCCCGGTGCACGTCGTCCTCCTCGATGTTCATGTGGAAGGTGTCCGCGACCACCCGGACCGAGGGCAGTCCGACCGTCGCGCAGAGCGCCACCGCGTCGTCGAGGCGGTTGACCATGTGGTCCTCGTACCGGTTGAGCGGTTCCAGGAACAGGACGACGCCCTCGGCGCGGGCGTGTTCGCCCAGCTCACCGAGGGCGTCGACGAGCACCTGCCGGTCGCCGGCCGGTGAGCGGGGCGGCTCGAACGGCGGCAGCCGTCGGGAGAACATCCCCCAGGCCGCCGGGGTCATCGCCCCGAGTCCGCCGAGTTCGGCGATCACGGAGAGCTGGGAGCGCAGGTTGCGCACCGCGTCGCGGGACCGCCCCGGGTCGAAGTCGCCGATGAAGTGGTCCATCTCGACGCAGACGGTGGGCATCACCACCCCGGCGGCGCGGGCCCGGCGCAGCTCGGGCAGGCGGCGGGCGAACGCGAGGTCGCCGCGACCGCGCAGCTCGATCGCGTCGTAGCCGAGCGCGGTGGCGAGGGCGTTCTTGTGGATCAGGTCGGTGCCCGGCAGGAGTTGCTCCTGACAGGCCAGTGGGATCGTCATCTAGAACCTCAGCACGACTTGGAGGACGTCACCGTCACCGCGGTCGAGCAGCGCCAGCGCGTCGGCCACCGCGCTGGCGTTGACGACGTGGCTCACCAGCGGCAGCGCGTCGACGCTGCCCTCGGCCACCAGCTCCATGAAGGTGTGTGCGACGCGGGCTCCGGTCCACCGGCCGGCCATGCCGGGTGCCGGTGTGGGGCCCGAGACCTGGGCCGCCACCAGCTGGATCCGGTTGTGGTGGAACTCCTCACCGAGGCCGAGCCCGTCGGCCTGTCCCTGGTAGAAGCCGGCGGCCACGACGCGGCCGGCGTGGGTGGTGGCCCGGATCGCCTCATGCAGCGCCGGGTACGCCCCGGACAGCTCCAGGCAGACGTCGGCGCCCCGGCCGTCGGTGGCGGCGCGCAGCACGGCGGCGGCCGAGTCGACGCCGGCGTCGACGGTGATCCGGGCGCCGAACCGGCTGGCGTGCGCCAGGCGGCTCGGCACCCGGTCCACGGCGACCACCCGGGCGCCGGAGAGCGCGGCGAGCCGGGTGGCGAGCAGGCCGATGACGCCCTGCCCGAAGATCCCGACCCAGTCGCCGAGGTGCAGGTCGGCGGCGAGCACCGCGGTGAGCGCGATGGCGCCGGGGCGGGCGAAGACCGCCGCGAGGGGGTCGAGCCCGGGCGGGAGCGGATGCACCGCGTCGGCGGCGAGGACCGCCTCGGCGCGGTGGCCCCAGATGCCCCAGACGACCTGGCCGCGCTGCCGGTCGGGCACGTCGGGCGCCACCTCGACGATCTCGCCGACCTCCTCGTAGCCGAAGCCGACCAGCGGGTACGGCACGGAGGTCTGCCGGGGGACGAACATCCGGGCGGCGTCGTCCCAGTCCTTGCTCAGCCGGGGATTGCTGCCTCGGTAGAGGGTGAGCTCGGTGCCGGCGGAGATGCCGGAGTAGCAGGTGCGCACCCGGACCTGGCCGGGGCCGAGGGGATCCAGGGGGCAGGGCTCGAGGCTGATCCGTCGGGGCCCGGCGAGAGAGACAACCCAGTTGACCATGAGTCACATCCCGGTAGCACTGGGTTCCATCGTAGACACAATATCGTTATATGTCTTGTAATTGATCAATCGAAGGCGTTGAATCCGTCATGTACCCTTCGAGAGGAGTGCCACCGATGTCAGCACCTCCGATGCGGATCCTCGCCACCACCCTGATCATGGCACTGACCGGTACCACCCTGCTGGCCTGCGGCGACGACACGCCGGACAGCGACAGCAAGCAGATAACCGTGTGGAGCCTGGAGGACGTGGCCGACCGGGTCACCGCCACCAGGGCGATCATCGCCGACTTCACCGCCAAAACCGGGATCAAGGTCGACCTGGTCACCGTCAACGAGGACCAGTTCCCCTCCCTGATCGCCTCCAGCGCCGCCGCCGGTGAGCTGCCCGACGTGGTGGGCTCGGTGTCGCTGGCCGGCATCCGGACCCTGGCCGGCAGCGAGCTGCTGCACCCCTCGGCGAATGCGGAGGTCGTCGAGAAGCTGGGGCGGCAGACGTTCTCGGCCCGGGCCCTCGAACTGACCTCCGACGACGGCAAGCAGCTCTCCGTCCCCAGTGACGGGTGGGGCCAGCTCCTCGTCTACCGCAAGGACCTCTTCGAGGCCGCCGGGCTGCCGGTTCCCGACACGTACGAGAAGATCACCAACGCAGCGCGGACCCTCAACCGCAACGGCGTCGCCGGCATCACGGCCGCCACCGCCCCCGGCGACGTCTTCACCCAGCAGACCTTCGAGCACTTGGCGCTGGCCAACAACTGCCAGCTCACCGACGACTCCGGGGCCGTGAAGCTGGACTCCCCCGAGTGCGTGGAGGCGTTCCGCTTCTACGGCGACCTGATGAGAAACCACTCGGTCAAGGGCGCGCAGGACGTCGACACCACCCGGGCCACCTACTTCGCCGGCAAGGCGGCCATGCTGATCTGGTCGCCGTTCATCCTCGACGAGCTGGCCGGGCTGCGCGCGGACGCCAAGCCGACCTGCCCGCAGTGCCAGCGGGACCCCGCCTTCCTGGAGGAGCACAGCGGCTTCGTCACCGGCATCAAGGGCCCCAACGGCACCGAACCCGCCCAGTACGGCGAGATCAGCTCGTGGGCGGTGCTCGACGGCGCCGCCGCCGACCCGGCGAGGTCCTTCCTGGAGTTCATGCTCGGCGACGGCTACCCGCGCTGGTTCGGCATGTCCCCCGAGGGGCGCTTCCCGGTCCGCAAGGGCACCGCGGAGGAGCCGGAGAAGTTCCTCACCGCCTGGAACACCAGCCCGGCCGGGGTGGACGTCAAGAAGCCCCTCGCCGAGGTCTACGACGACCAGGTCCTGGCCGACCTGCGCCGGAGCCCCGACACCTTCCAGCGCTGGGGCCTGACCCAGGGCCAGGGCAAGCTGGTCGGCGCCATCCTCGGCGAACTGCCCGTGCCCAAGGCGCTCAATGACGTGGTCTCCGGCAAGTCCGACGCGGCGGCCGCCGCCGGCCGGGCGAAGAAGGACGTGGAGGCCATCAAGGCGGGCGTCAATTGACCACCACCGCACCGGGCACCGGCCGCTCCCCCACCAGGGAGCGGCCGGCCCCGGCTCGCCGGCGCAAGCCGCTGACCCTGCGCCGCCGCGAGTCCCGCGCCGGGCTCGCGCTGGTCGCCCCGACCCTGCTGGTCACGATCGCGGTGATCGGCATCCCGATCGTCTGGACCGTCGTGCTCGCCTTCCAGCGGGTACGCCTGGCCACCCTGCGCAAGACCGGGCTCTTCGGCGAGTTCACCCTCGACAACGTCGATCGGGTGTTGAACACCCCCGGCTTCGCCGACACCCTCTGGACCACCCTCGTCTACAGCGTCGGCAGCACCGTCGGCTCCATCGCGCTCGGCCTCGTCGCGGCGCTGGTCGTCCGGCGGCCGTTCCGCGGGCGCACCCTGGTGCGGGCCTCGATGCTGCTGCCGTACGTGGCGCCGGTGGTCGCGGTCACCTTCGTCTGGCAGGTGATGCTCGACCCGCAGCTCGGCATCGTCAACGACTGGGGCCGGCGGTTCCTCGGCTGGGACGCCCCGGTGCCGTTCCTGTCCCAGGAGTCGACCGCCCTGGCCACCGTCATCGCGTTCGAGGCGTGGCGCTACTTCCCCTTCGCGTTCCTGTTCCTGCTGGCCCGGCTCCAGGCCGTACCCGGGGAACTGGAGGAGGCCGCCCTGGTCGACGGCGCCACCCCCACCCAGCGCTTCCGGCACATCCTGCTGCCGCAACTGCTGCCGGTGATCGCCCTGCTGGGCGTGCTGCGCTTCATCATGACGTTCAACAAGTTCGACGACGTCTACCTGCTCACCGGCGGGGCGGCCGGCACCGAGGTGGTCAGCGTCCGGGTCTACGAGTTCCTCACCGCGCGGACGGACATCGGCGCGGCCGCGGCGCAGGCGGTCGTGCTGGCCGTGGTGCTCGTCGTGTTCGTGCTGATCTACCTGCGCTTCTTCGGTGGACGGAGGGTCGGCTGATGGACCGCGACCGGGTCGAGACGGTGAGCCTGCGCTGGCTGCGCCGGCTGGTGATCGCCGTGTTCCTGCTGGTCACCGTCTTCCCCTTCTACTACATGCTGGTGCTCTCGCTGCGCCCCATCGAACGCCTGCTGCTCGACCCCGGCTCCCTGGTCGTGGGGCTGGGTGAGCTGACCGTCTCCACGTACACCGAGGTGTTGAAGGCCGCCGACGACGGCGGCCAGGGGTTCCTCACCTTCATGCGCAACAGCGGCCTGGTCGCCGTCACGGCGACCATCCTGACGCTGGTGGTGGCGATCCCCGGCGCGTACGCGGTCTCCCGGCTGCGGTTCTTCGGCCGCCGGCAGGTCGACTTCCTCTTCCTGGCGGTCTACCTGTTCCCGTCGATCGTCATCGCGATCCCGCTCTTCGTCGTCTTCACCCGCGCCGGGCTGCGCGGGTCGCTGTTCGGGTTGGTGCTGGTCTACATCTCGCAGACCCTGCCGGTCTCGGTCTACATGCTCAAGAACTACTTCGAGACGATCCCGGTCAGCCTGGAGGAGTCCGCCGCGATCGACGGCGCCGGCCGGCTCGGCATCATCCGCCGGGTCAGCCTGCCGCTGGCGGCCCCCTCCATCATGGCGGTGGCCCTGTACGACTTCATGATCGCCTGGAACGAGTTCCTCTTCGCCCTGCTCTTCCTGGTCGACAAGCCCGACCGGTGGACGGTCTCGCTGGGGCTGGCGCAGCTCGCCGACGGGGTGGAGGTGCCGAAGACGGTGCTGATGGCCGGTTCGGTCGTCCTCACCCTGCCCATCGTGATCCTCTTCTTCGCCGGCGAGCGGCTGCTCACCGAGGGGCTGACCAGCGGCGCCGAGAAGGGGTGAGCCGGGGCGGGGTTGTCGTGGCGCGGGCGCTGGCCAAGGATGTCCGGGTGGAAGCCACCCCCGCCACCGGCACCCCGACACCGGCGGCCCCGCCCGGCACCGCCCCGGACGACCGGAGCGTCGGCCGGCGGCTCGCCCGGCTGACCACCGAGGTCCTCGCGCCCAGCGTGCTGGTCACGGTGATGCCACTGGTGATCGCCGCGCGCGCCACCGGCAGCCTCGGCGGCCTGCTGCGCTGGGGCGGGGCCGCGCTGTTCTTCTGCGCGGTCGTCCCGATCGGCGTCATCGTGTACGGCGTACGCCGGGGCTGGCTGACCGACCGGCACATCGGCGACCACACCCAGCGGCTACGCCCGCTGGGACTCGGGCTGACCTCCGTCGCGGTCGGCATCGCGCTGCTGGCCGCCTTCGACCCGCCCCGGCTGCTGTTCGCGCTGATGGTCGCCACCCTCGTCAACGGAGCGGCGGTCACCGCGGTCAACCACTGGTGGAAGCTCAGCGTGCACGTCGCGACCGCCGCCGGCTCCGTCATCATCCTGATCCTGGTCTTCGGCGCCGCGCTGCACGCGCTCTGGCCGCTGGTCGCGGCCGTCGCCTGGTCGCGGGTACGCCTGCGCGACCACACCCTGGCCCAGGTGATCGCCGGCGCCACCGTGGGCGTCCCGCTCACCGCCGTCACCTTCCTCGCCCTGACATGACCCGCCCGCCCCGACCGGGGCCCCCGCCGCCGACCCCGCACCCGGGTCCTCCGGCCCGGCGGAGGAGATCACGTTACGGTGGCTGCATGGGGAACCCGACCCGATGGCAGACCGAGACCGGCCCGGAGCACTCCCAGTGGTACATCGACCGGTTCCGCCGGCTGGCGGCCGAGGGCGTCGACCTGGCCGGTGAGGCCCGGCTGCTGGACACCCTGGTGCCGCCCGCGTCCCGGATCCTCGACGCCGGGTGCGGCACCGGCCGGGTGGGCGCCGCGCTGGCCGCCCGGGGGCACACGGTGGTCGGGGTGGACGCCGACCCGGCGCTGGTCGAGGCCGCCCGGGCCGATCATCCCGGCCCGCGCTGGCTGGTCGCCGACCTGGCCGAACTGGACCTCGCGGCGGCCGGCGAGCCCGAGCCGTTCGACGCGGCCGTGGTCGCCGGCAACGTGATGGCCTTCGTCGCTCCCGGCACCGAGCGGGAGGTGCTCCGCCGGGTCGCCGCCCACCTGCGCCCCGACGGGGTGGTGGCAATCGGCTTCGGCACGGACCGGGGCTACCGGCTGACCGACTTCGACGCCGACGCCGACGCCGCCGGCCTGCGCCGGGAGCACCGCTTCGCCACCTGGGACCTGCGGCCCTGGCGCGAGGAGAGCGACTTCGCCGTCACCGTGCTGCGCCGCCCGCCCGACTGAGCCGACGCCGGGCCACCGGGTGCCCTTTCGGGCGTGCGCGAGGTCGGGACCTGGTCAGGCTTGCCATGCTCTGCACCGATTGGTCGAGGTCGGCCTGGGTGAGGACAGGGCGCTCGAGCCGGGTCGACAGCCATCGGCGCTGATAGTCGTTCAGGTCGTTAACGAATACAACGGCGTCAACGTTCCTACTCGAGCAGGTGGTAGCGATCTCCTCCAGCTTTCCGCGACGGATGAGGAAACGTCGCGACAGTGGAGTGGCCATCAATCTGACGCCGCCGTCGGAGACACCTCTGCGTTGAGCGAACCGGTCCAGGACCTGTCCTCCCAGCGCCGTTACCCGCGCCTCCAGGGCGTCAAGGCGGGCCGGATAGTCACGGTCCTTCGCGGAAAACAAGCCCACCAGGACTACAGAGCGGACGGCGGTCACGTGGACAGCATCCCAGGTGAGCCACATAACGCCCATGGAGATTTCGGTCGGTCCGGCAGTTGACGCGGTCCGTGCCGGGACGCTCAACGGCGACGATCACCGACTTACGAACGCCCCTCAGGCAAGGGTGGAATCGGCTGCCTTGGCGGCCCGCTCGATCTGCGCGCGTCTGGCTTCCCAGACGGCCGCGTCGCGCTGGGCGTTGGCGTACCTGGCTGCTGTCCCTGTCAGGCCGTCGAGCTGTTCGCGCAGGATGTCGGCGTGTCCGGCGTGGCGGTTCGTCTCGGTGAGCACGTGGACCAGGATGGGCGAACAGCGTGACCTGTGGGCGCGGCCACCAGGGCACGTAGCCGGACGAGTCGATGGCCAGGGCGATGATCGTCCCGTCTGAGTGCTCCCACACGCGACGGTAGCGGTCGATGATCTCCTCGCGCGTTTCGTGCTCGGTCGCCCACATCTCGGTGCCGAGCGCCTCGGCATCGTCCCAGCGGGCCAGGGGTTCGGGGAACGGCCGCCCGAAGACCTCGCCGAAGCGACGTCGCTCCCCGACCACCACCATGGACTGACTGTGAGCATGGCGGGGTCGGTTCAGCAGTGGTGAGCTGATAGCTGGCAGTGGCAGGCGTGACCCTTGGCCTGACTGGCTTTGTGCCTTTCGCGGGACTTGTCCGTCTGCTGCTGCCGGCGCCGGCCCGGCGGGAGACGTTGGCCTGATCAGGAGCTTGACCGCCAGTTAGCGGCTGGCGTGTCTCATCACAGTCCTGCCATCTCCGCACCGGACCGGACCTGTGCGTCCCCACGGTGAGGAGAGAACGCATGTCCATGCTGGCAGATCTGGTCGAGGTCGTCATCGGCGTCGACACGCACAAAGACACCCACACCGCCGCGCTGCTCGATACCCGCACCGGCGGGGTCCTGGCGCGGGTCACAGTGAACACCGACCCGGACGGCTATGCCGAACTGGTGGCCCTGGCCGAGCAACACTCGGGGCTGCGGGCCTGGGCGCTGGAGGGCTCCGGCGGCTACGGCGCCGGTCTGGCCCGGCACCTGGCCGCCGCCGGTGAGCTGGTCGTTGAGCTGGACCGTCCGCTGCGACCGGCCCGGCGGGCGGGGGCGAAGTCCGACCCGATCGACGCCGAACGCGCTGCTCGCGATGCTCTGGCCCGCACCCGCCTGGCTCAGCCGAAGACCGGCGCGCAACGCGCGGCCCTGCAGGTGCGGCTGACCGCCCGCCGTGCGGCCGTGGAAGCCAGTGCGGACGCCCAGCGGCAGCTGCACGCCATGGTGATCACCGCTCCCGAGGTGGTGCGGGCCCGCTTCCGCGGCCAGAGCACCCGCCTCATGCTCACCACCGCCACCCGACTACGCCCCACCAGCAGCGGGGATGTCGAGGTGTTCACCTGCCTGACCGTGCTGCGGGATCTCGCCCGCCGCGTCCGCTTCCTCGAAGCCGAAGCCACCGAGCACGAGAAAGCGATCCGCTCGATCGTCCGCTCCTGGCGACCGGACCTGCTGCAATTGACCGGCGTGGGACCGATCGTGGCCGCCACCGTTCTCACCGCCTGGTCCCACCCCGGGCGCTGCCGCGATGACGCCGCCTTCGCCATGCTCGCCGGCGCAGCCCCGATTCCCGCATCGTCCGGCAAGACCGTCCGCTACCGCCTCAACCGCTGCGGCGACCGCCAACTCAACCGCGCCCTGCACACCATCGTCCTGACCCGGCTGCAACGCGACGAACGCACCCGCGCCTACGCCGACCGCCGCCGCGCCCAAGGCAAAACCGACCGGGAGATCAAACGCTGCCTCAAACGCTACGTCGCCCGAGAGATCTACCGACGCCTCGAAACCGCACTCCAACCACTTGACGCGGCATAGGAGCGTCCCCAGGCGAAATCACTATGGATGATCGCTGCCGCCCGCTCACGCCGGTGCGGCGACGACCCGGGCAGCGGCGGGATCGAGCGCGGCCCCGGCCGGCACCAGGCTGACCAGTCCGGCCGGCAGCCGCACCGGCCGGACGCCGCGGTAGCCGAGCATGCCGAGCACGTCGCCGCCGGCGAGCACGTAGCGCCGGCCGAGGTCGGTGACCACGGAGATCGCGCCGCCGGACGCGCCGGGCGCCGCGACCGACTCGACGACCGCGCCCCGACCCGGTTCCACCACGACGTGGTCGGCGACCACCCCGGCCCCGGCCGCCGGGGTCGCGGTGCGCGGCGCGGCGGCGGGGTCGGGCAGCCGTACGCCGAGCCGAACCTCGGTCACACCGCCGTCGTCGCCCACCCGGGTGCAGAGCCCCGCACCGCCGTCCGGGGCGACCAACCGGGGCGGCACCGTCGGCGGGGCGGTGGGCCCGGTCGGGGCGAGGTCGGGCAGCTTGGACAGCTCGGCGAAGCGCCCGAGGGTGATCGGCGACGGCTCGCCCTGGCCCGTCCGGGCGAGCAGCAGGCTGGCCTGCAATTCGGTGATGCCGGCCAGCCCGTCGCGCAGCGCGACCGCGTACTGCCGCTCGCCGCCGGAGTTGCGGACCAGGTAGACGTCGCCGACCCGCGCCCCGGACACCTCCGCGGAGCGTTCCCCCTCGTCGGGCAGGGCGAGCGGAGCCAGGTCGGCGCCCGCGGGCAGGGTGTTGAGCAGGGCCGGGGCCACCGGAGCGGCCCGGGCGCGGGTGGCCGCCAGCGCGGCGAGCACCCGGTTGGGGTCGCGGACGAGGTAGCGGCGCTGGTGCCAGACCAGGTGCAGGGCGCCGTCGGGGTGGCGCAGCAGCAGCGCGTCCTCGCCCAGGGCCTGGCCGCCGCCGGCCTCGACGCCGATCAGCAGCGCCGAGCGGGGCGTCGGCCGGTTGGCCTCGGGGGCGGTCACCGAGCAGACCGTCCACGGCGCGGTGGAGAGCCGGCCGGGGGCGGGCAGGGAGTCGGGCGCGTCGGCGATGCCCAGCGGCAGCCCGCGCGGCACCCCGTCGATGGAGCGGCGGGAGACCAGCACGGTCTTGGGCCGCTCCGCGCCGATGATCAGCAGCGCGGAGGCGTAGTTGAGCACGGGATGCAGCTTCTGCTCCCGGTAGACGAACCGGGCGCCCGACTCCTTCTCCACGATCACCGCGCCCGCGTCGCGCCACTTGCTGCCGCCCCCGGCGAAGAGGCCGTAGAGGGCGAAGCCGCCCAGGCCGATGGCTGCCACCAGGACGCTGGCCAGGCCGGCGCCGGCCAACCGCCGGAAGGGCGACTGCGCCGGGTCGGTCTCGCGCATCACCAGGGCGGCGACCGCCCGCTGGACGGTGAACTGGTACGAGTGCAGCTGGTCCTGCCGCGACGGCATGGGATCCCTTCCGGTGGGGCGGTCGGGGCACAGGATAAGCGTTCCGTCGATGTCCCGAGGACCCTGCGTCGCCGGGCGGAACGCCGGCGGAGTCCGGCGCCCGGACCCCGGGGCTGGGCGGCAGGACCGGGGAGCCGACGGGGCCAGCGGGGCCGAGTGGCCGATCGGGTACCCCCGGGGGTATCGTCGGCAGCGGAGGTGAGATCGGATGAAGCTCCGACCCGAAATGACGGCCGACGCCCTGACCCGGCTCAAGCGGGCCCGTGGGCAGCTCAACGCCGTGATCGAGATGATCGAGACCGGCCAGGACTGCCGTGAGACCCTGACCCAGCTGGCCGCGGTCTCCAAGGCCATGGACCGGGCCGGCTACAAGCTCATCGCCTCCGGCATGCGGCACTGCAACGCCGCCCGGGAGCGCGGCGAGCAGCCCGAGATGACCGAGGAGGAGCTGGAGAAGCTCTTCCTCGCCCTGTCCTGAGCACGTTCTGACCCCGTTCCCGGCCTGACCTCGCCGGGAACGGGTAGTCCGCCCGCGACGCGGGCGGACGTCTGCCCACCATATACCCCCGGGGGTATGTAGTCGAAGGGAGCACGGCAGTGACCGTCCAGGTCTCCGTCATCACCACCTCGTCGCTGGGCGACCGCAGCTACCTGGCCGACGACGGCGAGGTCGCGGTGGTCGTCGACCCACAGCGTGACATCGACCGGATCATGGCCCTCGCCGGGCGGCGGGGCGTCCGGATCACCCACGTGGTCGAGACACACCTGCACAACGACTACGTCTCCGGCGGCCGCCAACTGGCGCAGCTGACCGGCGCGCACTACCTTCTCGCCGGCGCCGACCAGGTCGCCTTCGACCGGGTCGCGGTGGCCGACGGCGACGTGGCGCCGGTCTCCGACCGGATGCGGCTGCGCGCGGTCGGCACCCCCGGGCACACCTTCCACCACCTGTCGTACGTGCTCGACGCCGCCGACGAGGGGGGCTGGACGCCGCTGGGGGCGTTCACCGGCGGATCGCTGCTCTTCGGTACCACCGGCCGCACCGACCTGCTGGGCCAACAGCACGCGCACGAGCTGGCCCACCACCAGCACGCCTCGGCACGCCGGCTGGCCGAGCTGCTGCCCGACGGCGCGGAGGTCTGGCCCACCCACGGCTTCGGCAGCTTCTGCTCGGCCAGCCAGGCCGACGCGCCCGAGTCGACCATCGGCCGGGAAAAGCAGGTCAACCCGGTGCTCCGGCTGGCCGCCGACGAGTTCGTCACCGAGACCCTCGGCGGGCTGGACGCCTACCCCGCGTACTACGCCCACATGGGGGTGGCCAACGCCGCCGGCCCCGCCCCGCTGGACCTCAGTCCGGTCACCCGGGCCGACGCCGGGCAACTGCGCGACCGGATCGCCGCCGGGCAGTGGGTGGTCGACCTGCGCAACCGCAAGGCGTACGCGACCTCGCACCTCGCCGGCACGGTCAGCCTGGGTCTGGACGGACCGATGGCGACCTGGCTGGGCTGGCTGATCGACTGGGGCGTGCCGATCACCCTGCTGGCGGAGACGCCCGAGCAGATCGCCGACGCCCAGCGCGAGCTGACCCGGATCGGCATCGACCGGCCGGCCGCCGCCGCGACTGGCTCGCCCAGCGGGTGGGCCGCCGATCCGGAGCAGCTGCGGGGCCTGCCGACCACCGACTTCGCCGCACTGGCCGCCGCCCGTGCGGGGCGCACCCCGCACGGGCTGCCGGACCCGGACGTGGTGCTCGACGTACGGATGACCAACGAGTGGCGGGCCGGGCACGTGCCGGACGCCGTGCACGTGCCCCTGCCGGACCTGCCCGGCCGCCTCGCCGAGGTACCGGCCGGCACGATCTGGGTGCACTGCGGATCCGGCTACCGGGCCACCGCCGCGGCCTCCCTGCTGGCCAATGCCGGGCGGCGGGTCGTGGTGATCGACGACAGGTTCGCCGAAGCGGCGGCGGCCGGCGTCAGCATGACCGGTGCCGCCTGAGCGTCCCCGACCGGGCGGTCGGCCGCGACCCCGGCCGCCCACCCCCCCTGCC
>NZ_JAMOKF010000149.1 GCF_023656545.1 Micromonospora phytophila
CTGGCCGCCTGCCTCGCCCCGACCGATGCCGACCGGGCCGGCCGGGGGGCGGCCGAGGCGCAACGGCTGGCCGCCACCGCGCTGGGCGAGCTGCGCCGGACCGGGCACGGCTACCGCCAGGTCGACCTGGCCGAGCAGGTCGCCGCCGTCGGGCAGGTGCTCCGCTCGTCCGGGGTGCGGTGAACGGTCGTGCCACCCGGCGGCGAGTTGCCGGCGGAGGCGGCCACCCAGCTCGCCGCCGTGCTGCGGGAGGCCGGCACCAACGTGCTGCGGCACAGTCGGGCCGGCTGGTGCCGGATCGAGATCACCCAGGAGGAGGACGTGGCGAGGATGACGGTGACCAACGACGGCGCGCAGGCGCCCACCCCGCCCGACCGGCACAGCCACGGCCTGCGCGGGCTGGCCGAACGCCTCGCCCTGGCCGGTGGGGAGCTGCGGACCCACCGGGAGGGTGGCGTCTTCACCGTCGAGGCGACCGTGCCGACCGCGCCGTGATCCGGGTCCTGCTCGCCGACGACGAGGAGCTGATCCGTACCGCCCTCGCCGCCCTGCTCGACCTGGAACCGGACCTGGAGGTGGTCGCACAGGCGGCGGACGGCCCGACCGCGGTGACCGCCGCCCTGGCCCACCGCCCGGACGTGGTCGTGGTGGACCTGGCGATGCCCGGGTCGGACGGCTTCCAGGTCGCGGCCGGGCTGGCCCGGGCCCTGCCGTCCTGCGCCGTCGTCATCCTCACCGGCCAGGGACGGCCGGCGCACCTGGCCCGGGCGCTCACCGCCGGCGCCCGCGGATTCCTGCCCAAGGGCGCGCCGGGCGGGGCGCTCGCCGACGTGATCCGCCGGGTGCACGCCGGCGGCCGGTACGTCGACCCGGCGCTGGCCGCCGACGCGCTCACCATCCCGCCCTGCCCGCTCACCCCGCGTGAGCTGGAGACGCTGCGGCTGGCCGAGGACGGCTCCCCGGTCGCGCTGATCGCCCGCCGGGCCCACCTGTCCAGCGGCACGGTGCGCAACTACCTCGCCGCGGCCGTGCAGAAGCTGGGCGCCGGCTCCCGGGCCGAGGCGGCGCGCACCGCCCGCGACAACGGCTGGCTCTGATCACGTTCCAAGGACCGCGTCGGCACGCCCGCCTCGACCTATCCGCTCGGGCGGTCGACCGTGGGGGTCGGGGACCAGCGCCAGGTGGGAACGGGTGGGGAAAGCTTACGAACAATTCCGGCTCGGCCACGGCCACCCGCTGCGGTCCAGCTCGTACCCCTCGACCCTGGGGCGGGGCGGCTTCAGTCGTCGCGTCCGGCACCGCGATCGGGTGCGCTCATGTCCCCCGTGCCGGGCGTGCCATCGGCGAGCCCGTAGCGCAGGTACACGGTGCCCTTCGGACTGGCCACCGGCGGCTCGAGGAGTGTGACGTTCGTGGGCACCGCGCCACCGTCGAACACCTTCTTCCCGACGCCGAGCACGACCGGGTGCACCCAGAGGTCGAGACGGTCGAAGAGCTTCTCGCGCAGGAGGGTCTGCACCAGGTTCAAGCTCCCGACGACCTTCACGTGCTCGTGCCGGTCACGGATCTCGCGCACCGCGCCGGCCAGATCTGGGCCGAGCTGCGTGGACCCGGCCCACGAGAGGTCGGGCCTGCCGCGGGAGGCCACGTACTTCGGGACGCTGTTGAAGAGCGTGGCGATCTCGTTGTCCTCGCCGCCCTCCTGGTACGGCCAGTAGGCGGCGAAGATGTCATACGTCCGCCGGCCGAGCAGGAGGGCGTCCGTGCCCTCGTACGCGGCACCGACCTGCGCCCCGGCGACCTCGTCCAGCAGGGGCGCCTGCCAGCCGCCGAACGGGAACCCCGCCGGGTCCTCGTCGGGGCCGCCGGGCGCCTGCCCGACGAGGTCGAGGGTTGCGAACAGCTCGATGTGGATGAGGCCCATGCCTTACTCCCGATGAGTTGGTTGTCTCGGTCGGGAGGTGGACCTGGGGGAGCCGCAGACTCGTCGCTGCGGCGGCACCCGGCTTTGTACTCGTCGACCGCCTCGCCCGGTGCATCGGTCACCACCCTTCCCGCGGTCAGCGTCCTTGCGACGCCCGGCAGCAGGCTCGGCAGGTATGCCGTGCGCCTTGATCCAGGCCCGCACGTCCGATTCCTTGACATGCCGATCGATCTTGAAGCTCGCAGCACGGTGCCCTGCTTACGCCACCGGGCCGGACGCCGCACCGGCACGTCCCGCTCACGATAGATCACCGGCCGCGTCCAGAGTGGGTGGCTGCGCTGCGTCCAGCGTCAGCGCAGGTCGCCGGCGCGATCTACGGCTGTGGTGCCAGGGCGGTGTCGACTGGCTGTGGTGCCGGGCCGCATCAGCGCAGCGGGACGCCGCTGCGCTCGTCACGGGCGAGGTTCCCCAGCCGGCGCCGCCGGGGCTGCCGCTGGTCGGCGCTTGTGGGCGGTGTTCTCGTAGCGGTGGTGGACGGCCCGGGCAACGGCCTGCCGCACGGGCCGTCCTTCCAGGAAATCGTCGATGTCGTCGTAGCTGAATCCGAGGACCTCCTCGTCGGGCTTACCGGGGTGCAGGGACTCGATGTCCGCGGTGGGTGTCTTGTGGATCAGCGAAGCCGGGACGCCCAGCGCGTGGGCGACCGCGCGTACGCGCCGTTTGGTCAGGCCGGCCAGCGGCACGAGGTCCGCGGCGCCGTCGCCGTGCTTGGTGAAGAATCCGGTGACGGCCTCGGCGGCGTGGTCGGTGCCGACGACGAGTCCACCGATCGCGCCGGCCACGGCGTACTGGGCGACCATCCGCTGTCTGGCCTTGATGTTGCCGAGGACGAAGTCCTGCTGGTGGGCGTCACGCAGGACCAGGCCGCTGCCGAGCAGCATGTGCAGGCTCGCGTCGCTGGCAGGTCGAATGTCGACGGTCAGCACCCGGTCCGGGCGGATGAACGCCAGGGCGGCCCGGGCGTCCTGCTCGTCGCGCTGTTCGCCGTAGGGCAGGCGCATCGCGGTGAAGGCAGCGGGGTTTCCGCCGTGGCGTGCCCGCTCGACGGCGAGCTGGCACAGCCTGCCGGCGGCGGCTGAGTCGACGCCCCCGCTGATGCCGAGCACCAGGGCCGTCCGGCCGGTGTCGGTCAGTGCGTCGGCGAGGAACGCGACTCGCCGCTCGATCTCGCGGAACGGGTCGAAGGTGGGGACCACCCCCAGCTCGCGGGCGATGGACCGCTGGGTGGCCGCCACCGTGGTCGGGTCGGCCGTCCCGGCGAGCAGGGCGTTGCTCATCTCCCCTCGCCAGCGGTGGCCTGCGGGTAGCGGGCGCCGTTGAAGGTGACCCGCAGCGTGTACACGGAGGCGCCGGTGGTGATGAACAGGTGGTTGCGTTTCGGCCCGCCGAAGGTGAGGTTGGCGACCGGTTCGGGCAGCAGGAGTTTGCCGATGAGGGTGCCGTCGGGGTCGAAGCAGTGCAGGCCGTCCCAGGCTGCGGCCCACACCCGCCCGGCGTCGTCGACGCGGATGCCGTCGAAGCGGCCGGAATCGCATTCGGCGAAGACCGTCCCGCCGGTCAGGGTGCCGTCGGCAGTGACGTCGAAGACGCGGATGTGGCTGGGTTCCTGCCGGGTGTCGACGATGTAGAGCTGCTGCTCGTCCGCGGCGAAGGCCAGGCCGTTGGGGCGGCAGAAGTCGTCGGCGACGACGCGCAGGTCGCCGGTGGCCGGGTCGAGGCGGAACACGTGGCAGGCGCCGCCGAACTCGTTGTCGCCCCGGTTGCCCTCGTAGTCGGAGTCGATGCCGTAGCTCGGGTCGGTGAACCAGATCGTGCCGTCGGCGCGCACCACGACATCGTTGGGGCTGTTGAGCCGTCGGCCCTCGTAGTGGTCGGCGAGCACGGTGATCGTGCCGTCATGCTCGGTGCGGGTGACTCGCCGGTTGCCCTGCTCGCACGTGACGAGCCGGCCCTGGCGGTCCACGGTGTTGCCGTTGGCGTAGCCCGAGGCGTGGCGGAAGACGCCGACCGCGCCGGTGGTCTCGTCCCAGCGCAGCAGCCGGTCGTTGGGGATGTCGCTCCACACCAGGTACCGGCCGGCCGGGAAGTACGCCGGGCCCTCGGTCTTGCGTGCGCCGGTGTGCAGCCGTTCCAGTACGAAGTCGCCGTCGAGGCGACGGAACCGCTCATCGAGCAGGTGGAACTGTGCGGGAATCATCTCGGCCATCGTCGCGCCGCCTTCATGTCGTGGACCACGTTCGGCAAGATCCTACGCCGGCCGAACCTGATAAGGTCAACAAGCCCGTTTGTTGGATCAGATTTTGAGGAGCGACTGCGTGGTGGATGACATCGACCGGGCGCTGCTGGCGTGCCTGCAGCACGACGCCACCCAGTCCTACGCGGCGCTGGGGAAGGCGGTGGGTCTGTCCGCCGGCTCGGCGCATGACCGCGTGCGCAAACTGCGCGAACGCGGGGTGATCCGCCGCACCACCATCGACGTCGACCCCGCCGCCGTGGACCGCGGGGTCTCGGCCTTCGTCATGGTCGACGCCAACACATGGATGGGCGACACCCGCGACGCGCTCGCGGCGATCCCCGGCATCCAGGAAGCGCACATCATCGCCGGTGCGGCCTCGCTGCTGGTGAAGATCCGCACCGCGACCACCGAAGACCTGCAGGCGGTGCTCCGCAGCATCTTCGACATCGGTGGAGTCACCGGCACCCAGACCATCGTGGTGCTCGAGACGTTCTTCGAACGTCCGGTGAGCGTGGTCGACCAGCGCACCGAGCCGTACCCGCCGGGCTAGCCCGTACCCGCCGGGCTAGCGTGGGTCGGTGCGTACGGTCGAACTGGTCTGCTCGCCCGGGTTGGAGGCCGCGGTGCGGGCCGCCTGGGACCGGCTGGCCGCCATCGGGTTGCCCAGCCTGGCCCGCAACACCCATCCCACGAACCGGCCGCACCTGACCCTCGCCTCGGTCGACGCGTTCCCGCCCGGCGCGCGGGAGCGGCTGACCGCCCTGGTCGACGCGGCGCTGCCGGTCGAGGTACGGGTGGACCGGATCGCGGTGCTCGACGGCAGCGCCCCGCTGGTCTGGCTGCTGCACCCGTCGCCGGAGCTGACCGCCCTGCACGCGTCGGTCTGGGACGTCCTCGCCGAGGCCGAGGGCCGCAACCCGTGGCACGAGCCGGGGCGCTGGCTGCCTCACCTGAGCCTGGCGCTGCGGTTCCGCGAGGCCGACCGACGGCTGGCCCGGGCGGTGGCGGGCATCGACCGCCCCGCCGGCGCCTTCGTCGCGGGGCGCAGCTACGACGGGGAGACCAGGACGGTCAGCCCGCTCGGCGGGGCGCGCGGCTGAGCCGCAACATCCACCCGATCCGATCTTTTGCGAGGACGTTCCGCGTAGTTTAATGCTCGGTAACTTGTGGCGCCCGCCACAGTGCAAGCCCTTGGGGGCGCCCGCCATGTTGCAGGTGCGGAATCTCGAGGTCGTCTACGACGACGTGATGCTGGTGCTCCGTGGCCTGAGCATCACCGTCCCGCCGGGCGGGATCGTCGCGCTGCTCGGCGCGAACGGCGCCGGCAAGACCACGCTGCTGCGCGCCATCACCGGTCTGCTCGACATCCACGGCGGCGAGGTGGTCCGGGGCGAGGTCACCCTGGACGGCGAGCCGGTGCACCGGCTGCGACCGGCCGTGATCGTCCGCCGGGGCGTGGCCCAGGTGATGGAGGGTCGGCGGATCTTCGGCGAGCTGACCGTGGAGGAGAACCTGCGCCTGGGCGGGCACACCGACCCGCGTCGGATCCCCGCCCGGCTCGACGAGGTGTTCGGGCTCTTCCCGGTGCTCGCCGAGCGGCGTCGCCGGCCCGCCGGCTACCTCTCCGGCGGCGAGCAGCAGATGCTGGCGATGGGGCGGGCGTTGATGGCCGGGCCGCGCTACCTGCTGTTGGACGAGCCGAGCCTCGGCCTCGCCCCTCGCCTGGTCGAACAGGTCCGTGACCTCATCGTCCGGATCAACGCCGCCGGCACCGGCGTGCTGCTGGTCGAGCAGAACGCCACCATGGCGCTCTCCGTGGCCGCGCACGGCTACGTGCTGGAGACCGGCCGGGTGGTGCTGGACAAGCCGGCGGCGCAGCTGCTCGCCGACGACGACGTGCGCGAGTTCTACCTGGGGCTGCACGGCGGGGACGGGGCGGGCCGCCGGTCGTTCCGCGACGTCAAGCACTACCGGCGACGGAAGCGGTGGTTGTCGTGACCGACGAGGAGATCCTGCGCTTCGACGACGTACGGCTCAGCTTCGCCGGGGTCCGGGCCGTGGACGGGGTGAGCTTCACCGTCGGCCGGCAGGAGCTCTTCGCCGTCATCGGGCCCAACGGCGCCGGCAAGACCTCCATCTTCAACGTGCTCTCCGGGGTCTACCGCCCGCAGTCCGGGCGGGTGGTCTTCGACGGCGTCGACCTGGTCGGCCGCCGCCCGCACGAGATCGCCGCGCTGGGGCTGGCCCGCACCTTCCAGAACGTCGAGCTCTTCGCCAACCTCACCGTGCTGGAGAACCTGCTGCTCGGCCGGCACCACCACATCCGGTACGGGCCGCTGGCCGCGGTGCTCTGGCGGGGCCGGGCCCGCCGCGAGGAACTGGCCGCCCGCGCCGCCGTGGAGGAGATCGTCGACTTCCTGGAGCTGGAGCAGTGGCGCCGGATGCCGGTCGGGCTGCTGCCGTACGGGGTGCAGAAGCGGGTGGAGCTGGGCCGGGCGCTGGCGATGGAGCCGAAGCTGCTGCTGCTCGACGAGCCGGTCGGCGGGATGAACCTCGAGGAGACCGAGGACATGGCCCGCTACATCCTCGACGTCCGCGAGGAGCTGGGCATCCCGATGGTGCTGGTCGAGCACGACATGGGCCTGGTGATGGACCTCGCCGACCGGGTGCTGGTGGTCGACTTCGGCCAGCCGGTGGCCACCGGCACCCCCGCGGAGATCCAGACGCATCCCGACGTGATCCGCGCCTACCTGGGGGAGGTGACCACCGCATGACCGCCACCACCGCGCCGTCGGGGGTGGCCGCCGCCGGCACCGCCGGCGCCGCCGCCACCACGATCGCCTCCCGGGTACGCGACCGCGCCCGCGACGCCCCCGACCGGGCGGCGATGCGGGAGAAGATCCGGGGGATCTGGCAGGAGACGACCTGGTCGGAGTACTGGGACACGGTGCTGACCGTCGGGCACGGCCTGCTCGCCCTCGGGATCGACCCGGCCGACCGGGTCGCCGTGCTGGCCGAGAACCGCCGCGAGTGGCTCTGGACCGACGTGGCCACCGTCGCCGTCCGGGCGGTGACCGTCGGACTCTACCCGACCAACCCGGCCGGCGACATCGGCTACCTGCTGGCCCATTCCGGCGCCCGGGTGCTCGTCGCCGAGGACCAGGAACAGGTCGACAAGGCCCTCGCGGTGCTGGACGACTGCCCCCGGCTGGAGCGGGTGGTGTACCTGGAGCCGCGGGGCGTCCGGGGCCGCTACGCGCATCCCGCGCTGCTGCACTGGGACGAGTTCCTGGCCGCCGGCGCCGCCCACCGGGCCGCGCACCCCGGGGCGGTGGAGCGGCTGATGGCCGCCGCCACCGGCACCGACCTGGCCACCCTCATCTACACCTCCGGCACCACCGGGCGCCCCAAGGGCGCCATGCTCACCAACGCCAACGTGGACTTCGCGGTGCATACCGCGACCGAGGGCGGGGGGCTCGCCTCGCCTCCGCCCGGCCCGGACGACCTGATCCTGTCGTACCTGCCGCTCTGCCACGTCGCCGAGCGGGTCTTCACCACCTGG
This sequence comes from Micromonospora phytophila, assembly GCF_023656545.1. GTDB lineage: Bacteria > Actinomycetota > Actinomycetes > Mycobacteriales > Micromonosporaceae > Micromonospora > Micromonospora phytophila. The sequence goes on from NZ_JAMOKF010000149.1 coordinate 7,783, forward strand.
ACCAACGCCGGGGCGGGGGTGCAGGTCAACTTCGCCGAGTCGATCGCCACCGTGCCGGCGAACCTGCGCGAGGTGCAGCCCACCATCCTGTTCGGGGTGCCCCGGATCTGGGAGAAGATCCTCGCCACGGTCACCATCCGGGTCGCCTCGGCCTCCCCGCTGAAGCGGGCCGTCACCCGGTTCTGGCTGCGCGTCTCCGACCGGATCGGCGCCCGCCTGGTCGCCACCGGCGGCCGGCACACCCCGGCCACCCGGCTGGCGTACGCAATCGGCTGGCTCTTCTGCTACCGGGCGCTGCGGGAGCGGATCGGCGTGCGCCGCGTCCGCTACGCCGCCTCCGGCGCCGCCCCGATCGCCCCCGAGGTGCTGCGCTTCTTCATGGGCATCGGGGTGCCGATGCACGAGGTGTACGGCATGACCGAGAACTCGGCCATCGCCACCGGCAACCGGCCCGGCCGGGTGCGGCTCGGCACGGTCGGCGAGCCGCAGGACGGGGTGGAACTGCGCATCGACGAGGCCACCGGGGAGATCCTCACCCGCCACCCGGGCGTCTTCGCCGGCTACCTGGACGACCCAACCGCGACGGCGGCCGTGCTGGAGCCGGACGGCTGGCTGCACACCGGCGACGTCGGCGAGTGGGTGGACGGCACGCACGTGCGCATCACCGGTCGGGCCAAGGACATCATGATCACCGCCGGTGGCAAGAACATCGGCCCGGCCGGGATCGAGAACGAGCTGAAGGCCTCGCCGTACGTCAAGGAGGCCGTGCTGATCGGCGACCGGCGGCCCTACCTGGTGACGCTGATCGGCATCGAGGTCGACACGGTGGGGCAGTGGGCCCAGCAGCGCCGGCTGGCGTACACCACCTACCGCGACCTGACCGGCAAGCCGGAGGTGGTCGAGCTGATCCGGTCGGTGGTCGACGAGGTCAACGACCGGCACCCGCCGGTGGAGCAGGTCAAGCGGTTCCGGCTGCTGCCCAAGGAGCTCGACCAGGACGACGGTGAGCTGACCGCCACCCAGAAGGTTCGCCGGGAGGCCGTCGCCCGGGCCTTCGCCGGCCTGGTCGACGAGCTCTACGCCCCCGGCGGTGACCGGTGACCGAGCTGACCGAGAGCCTGCTGCGCGGGCTCGGCACCGGCAGCGTCTACGCGCTGCTCGCCCTCGGCTTCGTCATCATCTACAAGGCCACCCGGGTGATCAGCTTCGCCCAGCCGGCGTTCATGCTCGCCGGCGTCGTCGCGGTCACCTACCTGGCCCCGGCGGTGGGCTTCTGGGCGGCGGTGCCGCTGGCGGCCGTCCTGACCGGGCTGCTCGCGCTCGGCGTCGAACGCACCGCCGTCCGGCCGATGGTCGGCCGGCCGGCCTTCGTGGTCGCCATCATCACCCTCGGCGTGGACGTCGCGGTGCGGGTGGTGGTCAACGCCTTCATCGGGCTGGACGTGCGGCACGTCGGCGATCCGTGGGAGCTGCGCACCCTCGCGCTGGGCCCGGTGGAGATGCAGCAGCGGCACCTGGCCGCCGTCGTCGCCGCCGCGCTGCTGGTCGGCGGGCTGTTCGCGTTCTTCCGGTTCACCCGCATGGGGCTGGCGATGCGGGCCGCCGCGCTGGACCAGGAGGCGGCCCTGGCCCACGGAGTCTCGGTCGGCGCGGTCTTCGCGGTCAGTTGGGCGCTCGCCGGCGGGCTGGCGGCGGTGGCCGGCACCTTCGCCGCCGCCGGGGCCAGCGTGGACGCCGCGCTCTGGCTGATCGCGCTGACCGCGCTGCCGGTGATCATCCTCGGTGGGCTGGACTCGTTGCCCGGCGCGGTGGTCGGCGGGCTCGCCGTCGGCGTGCTCCAGGAGCTCACCGCCACCTACGCCAACGACGTCGCCTGGCTCGGCGGCAACGTCTCGGTGATCACCCCGTACGTGCTGATGCTGGTCGTGCTGCTGGTGCGCCCGTACGGACTCTTCGGCACCCGGGAGGTGGAACGCGTATGAGGACGTCGCGCCCGCGTGGTCGGCCGCTGCTGCGGACCTCGTACGCCGAGGACCTGGCGCTGCTGGACACCCCGGCCAAGCGGGTGTCCACGGCGGTGCTGCTGGTGGCGGCGCTCGCCCTGCCGTTCCTGCTCGCCGATGACCTGCTGCAACTGCTCGCGGTCGGCTGCGTGGCGGCGATCGGGGCGATCGGCCTCGGCCTGGTCACCGGGTACGCCGGTCAGGTCTCCCTGGGGCACGCGTTCTTCCTCGGCATCGGGGCGTACACCGCGGCGGCGCTCAGCGGGGACCCGGACGGCCGGGTGATCGGCCTCGGCGTCACCGACATCGCGCTCTGGCTGCCCGCCGCCGGGCTGGTCGCCGCGGCGGCCGGGGTGCTCGTCGCGCCGCTGGCGACCCGGCTGCGCGGGCTCTACCTGGCCATCGTCACCCTCGGCCTGGTCTTCATCGGCCAGCACGTGTTCAACGAGTGGTCGGCGCTGACCGGCGGCGCCGGGGTGGGCCGGCCGGCGGCCACCCTGGAGTTCCTCGGCCGGCCGCTGGCCACCACCGACGCCACCGCCACCCGGGACCAGAAGCTGTTCTGGCTGATGCTGGCCCTGCTCGTCGTCTTCGCCGTCGCCGCCCGCAACCTGGCCCGCTCCCGGATCGGGCGGGCGTTCACCGCGATCCGGGACCGGGACATCGCCGCCGGGGTGATCGGAGTGAACCTGCCCCGGTACAAGACGGTCGCGTTCGCCGTGTCCTCGTTCTACGCCGGCTGCGCCGGGGCGCTGCTCTACACGGTCACCGGCTTCTTCGACCCCGGCTCGTTCAGCCTGCTGCTCTCCGTGCAGTACATCGCCATGGTCCTCATCGGCGGCGCGGGCACGATCTCCGGCGCGATCGCCGGGGCGTTCTTCATCACCCTGCTGCCCCGGCTCACCCGGGAGCTGCAGGCGTGGGTGCCGTTCATCAGCACCCAGCCCAACGAGGTGCCCAACGTCTTCCAGGTGGAGACGATCCTCTACGGCGTACTCATCATCGTCTTCCTCATCTTCGAACCACGCGGGCTGTTCGGACTCTGGGTCCGGGCCCGCAACTACTGGAAGGCGTGGCCGTTCTCCTACTGACCGAGCGAGGGAAACCCATGGGAAGACCGACGTCGCGGATCGCCCTCGGGGCGGCCGTGGTCCTGCTGGCCGGCACGCTCACCGCCTGCCGGGGCGGTGACACCTCCACCGACGCCTCCGGGTTGAAGACCGACGTGGGGGTGACCTCCGAACCCTGTCCCGAGGCGGTGAACAAGGACAAGGGGTGCATCTACCTCGGCATCATCTCCGACCTCACCGAGGGGCCGTTCCGGGCCCTGGCGGTGCCGATCACCGACGCGCAGAAGGCGTTCTGGAAGCGGGTCAACACCGCCGGCGGCATCGGCGACTACGAGGTCGACGTGACCCGCTACGTGCGGGACAACAAGTACAACCCGCAGACCCACAACCAGGTCTACCAGGAGATCAAGCCGAACGTGCTGGCGCTGGCGCAGAGCCTCGGATCGCCGACGACCGGGGCGATCCTGGGCGACATGAAGGCCAACAACGTCATCGCGGCGCCGGCCGCGTGGACCTCCGGCTACGCCTTCGAGGACGTCATCATCGAGTCCGGCGCGAACTACTGCATCGAGTCGATGAACGCCCTCGACTACGCCAAGGAGGCGTACGCCCCGAAGTCGGTGACGGCGGTGCACCTGGCCGGCGACTACGGCGACGACGCCGCAGCCGGGGTGAAGCTCGCCGCGCAGGCCCTCGGGATGACCTTCAGCGACGTCAAGACCGACTCCGGCGCGGACAAGCAGGCCGGCGCGATCCAGGCGATCCTCGCCGGCAAGCCCGACCTGGTGGTGCTCACCATGGGCCCGGCGGACGCGGCGACCATCGTCGGCCAGGCCGCGGCGCGGGGCTTCGCCGGCCGGTTCATCGGCACCAGCCCGACCTGGAACCCGGCGCTGTTGCAGAGCCCGGCCGCCCCGGCGCTGCTGGCCCGCTACGAGCAGACCGCGCCGTGGAACACCTGGAGCAGCGACACCCCGGGGCACCGGGCGCTGCGCGAGGCGCTGCCCGGCATCACCCCGAACGACGGCTACACCTCCGGCTGGGTCTGGTCGTACCCGATGAAGGCGGCGCTGACCAAGGCGGTCGCCGACGGTGACCTGACCCGGGCCGGGCTGCTCAAGGCGGTCAAGTCGCTGACCTCGGTGGACTACGAGGGCATGCTGCCGGCCACCGCCGGCAACTACGCCGCCGGCCCGAACGACGGCGCGGTCCGGGTGACCGCGGTCTACAAGCCGGACAAGGCGTCCCCGACCGGGGTGAGCCGGGTCCGGGAGCTGTTCACCGGCCCGACCGCGCAGGCGTACAAGCTGGATGGTCCCTGCTACGAGAAGCTCTGAGCGCGCCCGTCCGCCGCGGATCCGCGGATTCGCGGCGGACGGACGTAAGCGGGGGCCCCGGCCGGGGCCCCCGCTCGTGTCTCAGCGGTGGAAGCGCAGGTAGTCGAACTCGGCGGTGA
>NZ_JAMOKF010000014.1 GCF_023656545.1 Micromonospora phytophila
CGAGGCCGGCGGGGCGTCCGCCACCGACTCCGGTGACACCGAGCGGCCCTCCGCGCCCGATCAGCGCTGAGGCCTTGGCCGCGGCCGTTCACACCCAGCCCGGATCCGGCGCCCGGTTCGACTGGGGGCTGACGGGGGCGGCCGAGCTCGGCCGGGTCTGCGCCGTGCTGGTGGTGGTGGACGTGCTCTCGTTCACCACCGCCGTGGAGGTCGCGGTCGGGCGCGGCATGCGCGTGCACCCCTTCCCGTGGGGTGAGCAGGCGGCCGACTACGCGCTGCGGGTCGGCGCGGTCGCCGCGGTGGGCCGCCGGCAGACGACCCGGGAACACCCGTGGTCGCTCTCGCCGGCGGCGTTGACCAGCGCGCCGGTCGTCGCCGACCTCGTGCTCCCCTCGCCGAACGGCTCGGCGATCAGCGCCGCGGCCAGCGCCACCGGGCTGCCGGTGGTCGCGGCCTGCCTGCGCAACGCGCGCGCCGTCGGGCGCTGGCTGCGTCGTCAGGGGTACGGCTCGACCGACACGCCGATCGGCGTGATCGCCTCCGGGGAGCGCTGGCCGGACGGTTCCCTGCGCCCGTCCGTGGAGGACCAGCTCGGGGCGGCGAGCGTCCTGGACGCCGTCTCCGGGGTGCCCGGCGGGCTCTCCGTCGAGGCGGCCATGGCGCTCGCCGCGCTGGCCAGCACGCCCGACGTCCCCGCGGCGGTCCGGGGCAGCGTCTCCGGCCGCGAGCTCATCGAGGGCGGCTTCGCCGAGGACGTGGAGGTCGCCGTCCGGACCGGCGTCTCGAACGTGGTCCCGCTGCTCCGCCACGGCGTCTTCTCCGCCGCCTGACCGACCCCCGGCCCGCCCCGGGAGTGGATCAGCGCCGACCCGGACGGGTCCGGCCGGACGAACAGCGGCGAGGAGCCGTCCGGGATCCGGAACAGCCCCTCGCCGTCGTGCTGTCGGGGCCGTGGCCCCGCGCGGTCAGTCGTCCAGCCAGTCCAGCCGGCGACTGGCCCGGTCCTGCTTCGGTGGGGCGTCCGGTCGGCCGTGACCGGGCTGCGCCTGGTCGCCGTAGCCACCCTGCTGCCCGTAGCCGCCCTGGTCGTAGCCACGGTCGTCGTAACCGCCACGCTGCTGCGGAGCCTCCTGGCCGTACCCGCCGCCCGGCTGCTGGCCGTAGCCGCCCTGGTCGTACGAGGTGGGCTGGTCGTAGCCGCCCTGCTGGCCGTAGCCGCCGCGCTGCTGCGGGGCTTCCTGGCCGTATCCGCCGCCCGGCTGCTGGCCGTAGCCACCCTGGTCGTACGGGGCGGGCTGGTCGTAGCCGCCGCGCTGGTCGTAGCCGCCGGGCTGTTCCCCGCCCCGGCCGTACGGCGCAGGCTCCGGCTGGGCGTATCCCTGGCCCTGCTCCGGCTGGGCGTATCCCTGGCCCTGCTCCGGCTGGTAGACGCCGGTCGCGTAGGGGTCGGACGGGGCCGGGTACTGGGTGGAGTCGCCCGCGTAGCGGCCGGTCGGCTCGTCGTACCGCTCGCCGTAGGCCAGGGCGCCACCCGGGGCCGGCGGGTAGCCCGCCGCACCCGCCGCACCCGCCACGCCGGCCGGGGCACCGTAGTCGTGGGCGCCGTAGCCGCCACCCGAGGCCTGTGCGCTGCCGTAGCCACCGCCCGAGGCGGGCGCGTTGCCGTAGCCGCCACCCGACGAGGGCGCGTTGCCGTAGCCGCCACCGGAGGCGGGCGCGTTGCCGTAGCCGGCGGCGCCGTAGCCGCCGGTAGCCGGCTCGTCGCCGTAGCCGTTGCCGGCCCAGCCCTGCTGGGCGCCCGCGGCGCCGTAGGGCTGCGGCGGAGCGCCGTACGGATCGGGCGGCACGTCGTCGACGACCGGGCGGTGCATCATCGTCGGGGCGTCGCCGATCGCGGTGCCGCCGACCATGGTCGGGTCCGGTGCGCCGCCGACCCGGTTGACCACCCGGGTCTGGTCGTCGGCACCCCGGTACGCCCCCCGTGCCCCCGGCCCCGCGCCGGCCGCGCCGCCCACCGGGGCGTCCTCGTCGGTCTCGTCGCCGTTGTCCTTGCGCCGCATCCAGAGCAGCACGATGGTGCCGACGCCCGCGGCGACGAGCAGACCACCGAGCAGGATGATCATCCAGTTGCCCATCCCGCCGGAGTCCTCGTTGCTGGCGTTGGCCGCCGCACCGGCGGTGGCCTCGGCAGCCTCCTCGGCCGCCTCTTCGGTGGCCTCGTCGGTCGGGAGGGCCTCCTCGGTGGCCGAGGGGGTGGCGCTCGGGGTCACCTCCACCTTGAGCGCCAGGGCGATCCGCTGGCCGGTGATGCTCTGCCCCGCGCTCGCGTTGAAGCTCTTGGTGGCGACGATCCCCTGGTGACTGGCGCCGACCGAGAGCCGGCCGGGGGCGATCGGCTGGTCGGTGGTGCCGGTGAAGCGGTAGTTGCCGCTGGAGTCGCTGATGGTGTCCAGCTTCTTGCCGTTGGCGTCCTGGAGGATGACGAACGCGTTCGGCACGGCTTCGTTGGTCGCCTGGACGACCACCTTGCCGGAAACCGACCGTACGGTCTGGTTCTGCGGCTGGGTCGGCGGCGCTTCCTTGCCGACCAGCGTGACGGTGGTCGAAGCCTGCTTTTCCTGCTTGGGGCCGATTGAGTTCACGGCCTTGATCGTGATGGTCGCTGATCCGTTGGAGGCGTCGCCGGCCAGCCGGAAGGTGGCTTGGAAGTTCCCGTTTCCGTCGACCCTGTTCCGCTCGCACCCATCAACGCAGCTGAGCTTCTGGTTGCTCGAACTGACCGTGATGTCCGCGGGCCCCACGCTGCCATCGAAATTGAGCGAGTAGCTCACGGTGGTGTTCTTGCCGGCTTCGACCGAGCTCGGCGACGCCGACACGTTCGTGATGCTGGGTTCGGCCAGGGCTGGTGTGGCGGGGACAGCGAGCACAGCGCCGACAACCAGCGCCACGACCACACCGGCCCGCTTCCAGGCACGTCGGTGTGTTGACACGTCCACCGCCTTCCGACTGACTTCCCTCCGGCCGGCGGGGCGCCGGGCCCGGGATCATCACGGTACGAATACGCCGTCGGCAACTATGCCTTGTCTGACCGGATCGGCGCGACCCAGGGCCAGCGTGAGACGTGTTGCGCTCGGGTCGTATCGTCCCGTCGTGTCCTCTCCGCACATTAAGTCCGCCGCGGTCGCGGCGGCGTTGTCGGCGCTCGACGAGGGGCGTACGCCCGAACGGCCGGTACTTCGGGAGGCGGTCCGGGCTCTGTTGGCCGTCCTCGCGGAGCGCGCCCCCGGCCGATCGGTGGAGGTGCGAGTCCCACCTTACGGTGCAGTTCAGTGCGTTCCCGGCCCTCGACACACCCGCGGCACCCCGCCGAACGTCGTGGAGATGGATCCGGCGACCTGGCTCGCGGTGGCCACGGGGCGGCTCGACTGGGCGGAGGCGGTCACCCAGGGTCGCGTACGGGTGAGCGGCGTCCGCGGGGACCTGTCGGCGCACCTCCCGCTCTAGCTGTGCGGATGCGGAGCACTCCGGTGACGGAGCGCAGCAGGATCGTGACTATCTGTATCGACACCTATTCGCGTACACTGTCAGGCGACGACAGTGGTCCCGGCCGAGAAGTGCGGATCCGCCCCCGCGATCCCCGCCAGGCCCGGTCCAGACCAGCATGAGGGAGCGGTAGGTGCCCCGAGGCGACGGCCGGCTGAGCCACGACCTTGATCCTCAACGACCCGGTCCCCAGGACGCGTGTGGCGTCTTCGGTGTCTGGGCGCCCGGGGAGGAGGTCGCCAATCTGACCTACTTCGGGCTCTACGCGTTGCAGCACCGTGGCCAGGAGGCCGCCGGCATCGCGGTCAGCGACGGCTCCGGCGTGGTGGTCTACAAGGACCTCGGGCTGGTCGCCCAGGTCTTCGACGAGCCGACCCTGGCCAGCCTGCGCGGGCACGTGGCGATCGGGCACGCCCGCTACTCCACCACCGGCGGCTCGACCTGGGAGAACGCCCAGCCGACCATCCGGTCCACCACCTCCGGCACCACCATCGCGCTGGCGCACAACGGCAACCTGGTCAACACCGCGGAGCTCCAGAAGGAGGTTGCCGAGCGCGGCCTCGTCGCCGACGGCTCGACCAACGACACCTCCCTGGTGACGATGCTGCTGGCCAGCCGCCCCGACCTCTCCGTGGAGGCCGCCGCGCTGGAGGTGCTGCCGCAGCTGCGGGGCGCGTTCAGCTTCGTCTTCATGGACGAGTCGACGCTCTACGCGGCCCGTGACCCGCACGGCGTACGCCCGCTGGTGCTGGGCCGGCTGGAGCGCGGCTGGGTGGTCGCCAGCGAGACCGCCGCGCTGGACATCGTCGGTGCGAGCGTGGTCCGCGAGGTCGAGCCCGGTGAGCTGATCGCGGTCGACGAGGACGGCCTCCGCTCGGCCCGGTTCGCCGCCCCGGAACCCAAGGGCTGCCTCTTCGAGTACGTCTACATCGCCCGCCCGGACGCCACCATCGCCGGCCGCAACGTGCACTCCGCCCGGGTGCAGATCGGCCGTCAGCTGGCCAAGGAGCACCCGGTCGAGGCCGACCTGGTCATCCCGGTGCCGGAGTCGGGCACCCCGGCCGCCATCGGCTACGCCGAGGAGTCCGGGATCACCTACGGCGCCGGCCTGATGAAGAACCCGTACGTCGGGCGCACCTTCATCCAGCCGTCGCAGACCCTGCGCCAGCTCGGCATCCGGCTCAAGCTCAACCCGCTGCGGGAGAACGTGCGGGGCAAGCGGCTAGTCGTGGTCGACGACTCGATCGTGCGCGGCAACACCCAGCGGGCGATCGTGCGGATGCTGCGCGAGGCCGGCGCGCTGGAGGTGCACGTGCGCATCTCCTCGCCGCCGGTCAACTGGCCCTGCTTCTACGGCATCGACTTCGCCACCCGCGCCGAGCTGCTGGCCAACGGGCTGGACAACGACGGCATCCGGCGGTCGATCGGCGCCGACACGCTGGGCTACGTCTCGCTCCCCGGTCTGATCGCCGCGACCGAGCAGCCGAAGACCCGGCTGTGCCGCGCGTGTTTCGACGGGGAGTACCCGATCGAGCTTCCGGCCGGCAACCTGATCGGCAAGCACGTGCTCGAAGGGGTGGGGCGGCGGGTCACCGTCGCGACGCCCGACATCCGGGAGCACACCGCCCCTCCGCTCGTCGCCACTCCGGGCGGCGTGACCTCACACCGCCCGTAGCACCACCGGGCGCGGCCGGCCACTGCCGGCGCGGCGCCAGAACCACAAAGGGGAGAACCGTGACGCACGTGTCCGAGCGCAGCGGCGCAGGAAGCAGCCCGACCGGCGCCGGCGGCGACCGCCAGCCCTGGACGGCCGGCACCGGCCGTCCGGCTCGCAAACGCTCGGTCTCGTACGCGGACGCCGGGGTGTCGATCGAGGCGGGCGACCGCGCGGTCGAGCTGCTGAAGTCCAAGGTGAAGCAGACCCGGCGCCCCGAGGTGATGGGTGACCTGGGTGGCTTCGCCGGGCTGTTCCGGCTGGACACCAAGAAGTACAAGAACCCGATCCTCGCCTCCTCCACTGACGGCGTGGGCACCAAGCTGGTGATCGCCCAGCAGATGGACATCCACGACACCGTCGGCATCGACCTGGTCGCGATGGTCGTCGACGACCTGGTCGCCTGCGGCGCCGAGCCGCTCTTCCTGCTCGACTACATCGCCACCGGCGAGGTCGTGCCGGACAAGGTCGCCGAGATCGGCGCCGGCATCGCCGACGGCTGCCGGTACGCGGGCTGCGCGCTGCTGGGCGGCGAGACCGCCGAGCACCCGGGCGTGCTCCGCCCCGACGAGTACGACGTCTCCGCCACCGGTGTCGGCGTGGTGGAGGAGAGCGAGATCCTGAGCCCGGAGCGGGTCGAGGTGGGCGACGTGGTCATCGCGATGCGCTCCTCGGGCCTGCACTCCAACGGCTACTCCCTGGTGCGGCACGTGCTGCTGGGTGCCGGCCGGATGCGGCTGGACGTGGTGATCGACGACTTCGGTCGGCAGCGCACCCTCGGCGAGGAGCTGCTCACCCCGACCAAGATCTACGCGAAGGACTGCCTCAAGCTGATCGCCGAGGCCGAGGTGCGGGCGCTGGCCCACGTCACCGGCGGCGGCATCCCGGGCAACCTGGTGCGGGTCCTGCCGGAGCACGTCGACGCGGTGGTCAACCGCTCCACCTGGAAGCCGCAGCCGATCTTCGACCTGATCCAGTCCAAGGGACGGATCGAGGACCCGGAGATGGAGGCGACCTTCAACATGGGCGTCGGCATGTTCGCGATCGTCTCCGCCGAGGACGCCGACCGCGCGCTGGCCACCCTGACCGGGCGCGGCGTCGACGCCTGGCAGGCCGGCGAGATCATCGAGGGTTCCGGCAACGTGCAGATGATCGGCCAGCACACCCGGGGTTGATCACTCTGCGGTGATCGTACGGGCACCTGATCGGGGGTTCACCCGAGTGGCCATCGCCGCCTAGCCTGAAGGGCTCAGAGGCGAGGAGGGCGATGGCTGCTCGGGGGCGCTCGTTCAGCGGGATGCGCGGTCTGGCCGCCGTTCCGTCATACGTCGTGATGCAGCCCACCACGCTCTGCAACCTGGACTGCGCGTACTGCTACCTGCCGTTCCGCGCGGCCGACCGGCGGATGTCGGTGTCGGTGGCGGAGGCGGTGGCCGCGTCGGTCAACCCGTGGGCGGCGGCGGGGCGGTTCTCGGTGGTGTGGCACGGCGGGGAGCCGCTGGCCGCCGGTCGGGAGCACCTGGCCGCGCTGCTCGCGCCCTTCGGGCCGGAGGTCGAGCACCACGTGCAGACCAACGCCACGCTCGTCGACGACGCCTGGTGTGCGTTCTTCGCGGAGCACGGGGTGCGGGTGAGCGTCAGCGTGGACGGGCCGCGGGAGCGCAACGGTGAGCGGGTGACCCGGGCGGGCCGGCCGGCGTACGACCGGATCCTGCGCGGGGTGGCGGCCTTGCGCCGGCACGGGCTGCCGTTCTCAGCGCTGGCGGTGGTGGGCCGCCCGGAGCCGGGCCTCGCCACCGAGCTGTACGACTACTTCCTCGACCTGGGCTGCGACGTGCTCGGCATCAACATCGAGGAGACCGAGGGGGTCAACACCCGCGACAACGCCCACGACGCTCCGGTGGTGACCGCCTTCTGGGCGGAACTGGTGGCGGCCTGGCGCCGGGAGCCCCGGATCCACCTGCGCGAGGTGGAGTGGTCCCTCCGGTACGCCGGGGCGGTGCTGGACGGCACCGCCGACGACCTGCTGCCCCGGCGCCTGGACCCGATCCCGACCGTCGGGCACGACGGCTCGGTGACGGTGCTCTCGCCCGAGCTGGCCGGCTTCACCGACGCCCGCTACGGCGACTTCAGCAGCGGCAACGTGCTGACCACCCCGCTGGCCGAGATCCTCAGCGGCGCGGAGCGGACGCCCTGGGTCGGTGAGTTCCTCGCCGGGGTCGAGGCGTGCCGGTCGTCCTGCCCCTACTTCGGTTTCTGCGGCGGTGGCCACGCGGCCAACCGTTACTTCGAGCTGGGGCGTTTTGACGGTACGGAGACCGAGCACTGCCGCAACAGCAAGATCCGCCTACTGGAGGGAGTGTTGGAGCATGCCCGAGACCATCAGTCACCGGCAGCCTGAGCGCGACGGGGTCGCCGACCGGGTACGGGACCTCGCCCCGGGACTCACCGCGTTGCTCCACGAGGCCGAGGCCGCGCGTCGGCTACGGGCGGAGGTGGCGGGTGGCGACGGCACCAGCGCGGTCTGCGCCTGGAACCACTTCGAGAACATCCCGACGTTCTACAACTGGAACAACCGGCCCCGGTGAGGGCGAGCCGAGATCAGGGACCTGCCGAGCGACCGGAGCGGTCTCCGGTGCGGCGAGGTCCCTGATCGTCGGTGCGGCGCACTCCCGGTGGGCACAAGCGTGAGCACGCGGGGGGTTACCGCGTGCTCAGCTGCGACGGGAGGTCAGCGGGCGGGACGGACCCAGGGATCCGGGTCCTCGTCCGCGTGATCCTCATCATCGTCGTCGACATACTCTTTGTAGTCGTCGTCGAAGTTGTGCTCAGACTTACCAGCACCTGCCAGTTCGCGCTGCAAGGCGGTGAGGTCGGTGTTCGGGGAGTGGTACTTCAACTCCCGGGCCACCTTCGTCTGCTTGGCCTTAGCACGGCCGCGCCCCATGGCTCGACCCCCTCGCACAGAATGCGGGGCAGCCCGAAGGCGGGCCCCGATGACGTCAGGCATCTCTCGTGGCTCTTACGGTACATGGGGATGCCATCGTTCGGCACCTCGGGTTACCGCCGACCGGCTCTGCGCGTCGCAGTGATCCGGCCGTCACAAATTGTACTCGGTAAGGAGCGGCGGCGGGAGCGCCCGTGACACCGGGCAAAGACCCACAAACCAAGCTTAACGGGGTGGCGGTTCCTGCTCGCTCCCGGGGGCGGAACCGCCTCGGCCCCGCCCCCGGGGACGCTCACCGCAGGTGGATGGTGCGCAGCCGGCCAACGTCGGCCATCCGCCGCTCGGCCAGCCGGTCCGCCGCCACCGCCGGGGGCACGCCCTCGGCGTCCGCCAGGCGCAGGATCTCCCGGGTGGTGTCGTAGATCTTCGTGGCGCGCAGCCTGGCCCGGTCGAAGTTGAAGCCCTCGATCTCGTCCGCGACCTGGATGACACCGCCGGCGTTCACCACGTAGTCGGGGGCGTAGAGGATGCCCCGGTCGGCGAGGAGCTTCTCGATGCCCGGGTGGGCGAGCTGGTTGTTCGCCGCCCCGGCGACCACCTTCGCGCGCAGCACCGGCACCGTGTCGTCGTTCAGCGCGCCGCCCAGCGCGCACGGGGCGTACACGTCGATGTCGGCGGCCACCAGCGCGGCGGCGTCGTCGACCAGCGTGACCTGCGGGTGGGTCGCGCTGGCCCACTCCAGGGCCTTCGGGTTCACGTCGGTGGCGACCACCTCGGCGCCGTCGTCGAGCAGGTGGCCGACGAGGTACTTGCCGACCTTGCCCAGGCCGGCCACGCCGACCCGCCGGCCGGCGAGCGTCGGGGCGCCCCAGACGTGCTCGGCGGCGGCGCGCATGCCCTGGAACACGCCCCAGGCGGTGAGGATCGAGGAGTCGCCGGCACCGCCGTGCTCCACGCTGCGGCCGGTCACGTACCGGGTCTCGCGGGCGATCACGTCCATGTCGGCGACGTAGGTGCCGACGTCGCAGGCGGTGTAGTAGCGCCCGGCCAGGGACTCCACGAAGCGGCCGTACGCGCGCAGCAGCGCCTCGCTCTTGATCTGCTCGGGGTCACCCCAGATGATCGCCTTGCCGCCGCCGAGGTCCAGGCCGGCCAGGGCGTTCTTGTACGCCATGCCGCGGGACAGGTCGAGGACGTCGGCGAGGGCGGCCTCCTCGTTCGCGTAGGGGTAGAACCGGGTGCCACCGAGCGCCGGGCCGAGCGCGGTGGAGTAGATCCCGATGATCGCCTTCAGGCCGGTCTGCTTGTCCTGGCAGAAGACGACCTGTTCGTGACCGGTCGAACCCGGGTCGTCGGTGCTGGCGAATACGCCCATCACTTGCTCCTGATGTGGTGTGCGTCCTTGTGGGACGCGGACCTGGTGGACGCCGGCGGGATGCTGCCGGTGCCGCTGAGCCTAGTATCGGCCGACGCCGTCCGACCGCCCGCGGCGCGCGTGATCGCGGCGCCGACGGCGGTCCGGTTCCAATTCGTGGGAGGATCGCGCCGTGCCGTCGCTTTTCGCTTCATACCTGCGCGTGTACGAGCCCCTGACCGCCTTCGACCGGGACCGCCAGTCGTACTGGCGGCGCTACGTGGAACAGGGGCGGGCGGTGGCCCCGGTGGAGGGGCCCGGCCGGCAGCGGACGTCGGTGATCGAGGCGCTCGGCGCCGGCTGGACGCGGCTGCCCGACCTGCCGGACGAGGCGTACGTCCTGGAGACCGACGAGACCCTGCTGGTCTGTCCCTGGAACCTGCGGATCCGGGTGGCCGAGGCGGCGCTGAGCGCGCGCGACGGCGTGCCGCCGGTGCTCGCCGACGCCTTCGTCCCGCCGGTGCTCGCCGGGCAGGCCAAGGCGGTGGTGGAGGACTGGCGCAGCGGGGCCCGGGTGCTGGAGCACGGCGTGCCCCGGGTGCACGAGCAGATCGCCACCTGGGGTGTGCCGCTGCGCTGGTTCGTGCTCTTCGACGCGGAGGAGCGGCAGCACGTCACCCGGCCGGGGCGGCGGGCGCTGCGCTACCGCACGGAGATCTCCAAGGCCCGGCGGCGGTCGTCGCGCGCGCTCTCCGTGCTGCGCAAGTCGGTCGGCGACGCGCCGATCACCGAGGCCGTCGAGGAGGCCGCCCGGTGGTTGGAGGAGTTCCACCCCCGCTCGGTGGTGGAGCTGGACTACGGCGGCCTGGTCGAGCTGCTCTCCGACGAGACGCTCACCGCGGACGACTCGTCGGAGCTGGTCGCGACCGGGTTGGCCGGGCTGTCCCGGGGCGAGCCGGGCGAGGCTTCGGCCGCGTACGACAAGTTGGTGGCGCGGTGGCGCGCGGTGCAGCTGCTGGAGCGGTGTAATTGACTGCAAATCGCCCAGAGAGCGTTCCCAAAACGAGGATGGCTCGTAGTTGACGCATCACGAACCGTGATCATGAGTCCGAATAAGGTACTTTCTGCCGTGTAAAAGTCGCATAAATCGGGCATGGTTCATCCGTCCGTCTAGGGACGTTCGGCCGTTCGGCCCATGTCGGACATCGGGGACTAGCCGGACCATGGGAGACGCGTCGGCCGGCGGGACCCCGGCCGATGTCTATACATGTGGAGGAGTGACCGATGGCATCGCGAACGCACGAACCAGAGCCGCTACTCACGCCGGCCGAGGTGGCGTCGATGTTCCGTGTCGACCCGAAGACGGTGACCCGGTGGGCCAAGGCCGGCAAGCTCAGCGCCATCCGCACCCTGGGTGGCCACCGTCGGTACCGGGAGTCGGAGGTCAGGGCCCTGCTGCAGGGGCAGATTCCCCAGCAGCGCCAGGGGGACTGACGGGCCGGGAGCCAGCAGACGATTCGAACGCAAGGGCGGTGGACTCCGGTCCGCCGCCCTTCGCCATGTCCTGGCCCGGCCATGCGCTGACCCCGGCCATGCGCTGACCCCGGCCATGCGCTGACCCCGGCCATGCGCTGACTCCGGCCATGCGCTGACTCCGGCCATGTCCTGACCCCGGCCCGGTCGCCGGTGGCCCGGTCCCGGGCGGCGGCGCCGCTCAGTCCGCGATGGTGATCCGGATGCCGACCGTGCCGCTCTGCCCCCGGCGCAGCCGGCTGCCGAGCAGGCTGAGCCGGCCGATCAGCCGGTACTTCCGCTTGATCAGCTCACCCACCCGGCGGGTGCCGGCGGGGTCGTAGAGGGTGGCGTGGGCGGGCACCGCCTCGCCGTGCGGGCGGCCCCGGACGTCGCAGGGCGCCACCGTGACCTCGCCGCTGCGCCGGATCCGCTTCACCTTGCCGGAGTCCGCCACCGTCCACACCGCCAGCGCGTCGCCGTCACGAACCGCCCAGACCGGGGTCGGCACCGCTCGACCGTCCTTGCGGAAGGTCGTGAGCAGGAGGTACTTCTCCGCGGCGAGTCGATCCAGGGTGGTCACGCCGCAAGGATACGACCGCTGCGGTCGCCTGACCGGCCGGATAGCGTGAACCCCGTGACGGGGCAGCCACGGATCGGTGACGTGTTCGGTGAGATGCTGCGCGACGCGTACGCCGTGCACACTGGGGTCGGCCCGCGGCCGCTGGTGGGCGGGCGGCTGCCCCGGCCGGTCATCGAGATCATCGAGCGGGACGACGGGCTGATCAACGGCGCGCCCGCCGCGCACTACCTGGACGGGCCCGCCGACTGGCAGCCGTACGACCACCGGGCGGTGGACCGGGTCCGGGGCGCGACGCTGGACATCGGCGTCGGGGGCGGGCGGATCGCGCTGCTGCTCCAGGAGCGTGGCGTGCCCGTGACCGGCCTGGACACCTCGGCGGGTGCGCTGCGGGTGTGCCGGCACCGGGGCGTCCGGGATCTCGTCCTCGGCACGGTCGACGAGCACGTCGCCGAGGGCCGGCGGTACGACACGTTCCTGTTGCTCGGCAACAACCTGGGCCTGCTGGAGGGGCGGGACCGGGCGCCCGCGTTCCTCGCCGCGCTCGCCGCGCTGGCCCGCCCCGGCGCGCAGGTCATCGCGCACGGCACGGATCCGTACGGCACCACGGACCCGGTGCACACCGGCTACCACGAGCTCAACCGGCGTCGGGGGCGCCTCGGCGGCCAGCTGAGGCTCCGGCTGCGCTACCGGGAGCTGGGCACCGACTGGTTCGACTACCTGGTCTGCTCGCCCGACGAGTTCGCCGAGCTGGTCCGCGGGACGGGTTGGCGGCTGACCGACGTGGACGACCGCGACGCCCCCTACTACCTGGCGACCCTGCGCTTGGCCGGCTGACGCCTCGGGCCCCCGCCGGTGACGGCAGGGGCCCGGTGCGGACGACTCAGACCTGGACGGTCGGGGGGAGCTGTTCCGGCGGGAGGCCACCGTCTCCGTCGACCACCTCGTCGGGGGTGCCGTCCTCGTCGAGGTCGACCATCGTGACGTTCACCTTGCCGTCGTGGTCGGTGTCGAACTGGAACAGGTCGGCCTTGCCGTCGCCGTCGGTGTCGACCACCCACACGTCGGTGCGGCCGTCGTTGTTGGTGTCGGCGCGCAGCAGCTCGATCCGCTCGTCCCCGCGGGTCTCCACGGTCTCCGCCGCCCCCGCGCTCTGCGCGGTCTCCGGTGCCTGGCTCATCTCGGCGCGTCCTTCCCTCGGTTGACGGCCGTGCAGTACCCGATCCGCTCCGCCCCCACGCATGCCCCGGGGATCGTCGCTGCATAGGGTCGGCCCATGAGCGAGTGGAGCGGGCGGACGGGCGCGGGTCAACCCCGTGGCGCCGCCGAAGGCAGGGAGGCGTCATGAGCGACCGCTTTGTCGTCGTCGGGGCCGGCACGATGGGTCTCGGCATCGCGTACGTGGCGGCCGGGTCCGGGCACGCCGTGGAACTGGTCGAAGTGGACCGGGCCCGGGGCGCGGCCGCCGTGGACCGGCTCGGGCAGCTGTGGGACCGGGCGGTGCAGCGCGGCAAGCTGACCGCCGAGCAGGCCGCGACGAACCGGGAGCGGGTGATGCTGCGGGCCGCGCTCGCCGAGGTCGCCGCCGGGCCGGACGTGGTGGTGGAGGCCGTGCCGGAGCGGCCGGAGCTCAAGCGGGCGGTGCTGCGCGACGCCGAGGCGCTGCGCCCTGCGCTGCTGGGCAGCAACACCTCCAGCATCGCGATCGCCGAGCTGGCGGCCGGGCTGGAGCGCCCGGAGAGCTTCCTCGGGCTGCACTTCTTCAACCCGGTCTGGGCGATGGCGTTGCTGGAGATCGTGGTGGGCCCGGCCACCGTCGACGAGACCACCGCCGCGGCCGTCGCGCTCGCCGCCCGGCTGGGTAAGGACCCCGTCGTCGTACGCGACATGCCGGGCTTCGCCACCTCGCGGCTCGGGGTCACCCTCGGCCTGGAGGCGATCCGGATGGTCGCCGACGGGGTGGCCAGCCCCGCCGACATCGACAAGGCGATGGTGCTCGGCTACCGGCACCCGGTCGGCCCGCTGGAACTCACCGACCTGGTCGGGCTCGACGTGCGGCTGGACATCGCGCGCACCCTCCAAGCCGCGTACGGGGACCGGTTCGCGCCGCCGGAGCTGCTGGTGGAGATGGTCGCCGCCGGACGGCTGGGCAAGAAGTCCGGCCAGGGCTTCTACCGCTGGGAAGGCGGCGTGAAATCGTGAGCGCGAGGAGTGAGCTTGCGAGCCCCGCAGTCGCGAGCGGAAGGTGGGCTCGGTGAGCGGGTTGCGGGTCGAGGAACTGCCGGACCGGTTGGTGGTCACCCTGGACCGCCCGGAGAAGCGCAACGCGATCGACGCCGACCTGATCGGGGAGCTGCACCAGGTCTGCGCGGAGCTGGAGGCGCGTCCCCGGCTGCTGCTGCTCACCGGCGGCACCGAGGGGATCTTCGCCGGTGGGGCGGACATCGGGCAGCTGCGGGAGCGGGGCCGGCTGGACGCCCTCGCGGCGATCAACTCGGCTGCCTTCGCCCGGATCCGGGCGCTGCCGATGCCGACCGTGGCGGCGGTCGACGGGCCGGCGCTCGGCGGCGGCGCCGAGCTGGCGTACGCCTGTGATCTGCGGGTCTGCACGGCGCGGGCGGTGTTCGGTCAGCCGGAGGTCCGGTTGGGGATCCTGGCCGGCGCCGGCGCGACCCACCGGCTACCGGCGCTGGTCGGCGAGGCCCGGGCCAAGGAGCTGCTCTTCACCGGCCGCCGGGTGGACGCCGAGGAGGCGCTGCGGATCGGCCTGGTCAACCGGGTGGTCGCCGAGCCGGATGAGCTCCTGCCGACCGCCCACGGGCTGCTGGACGAGATGGCGAAGGGCTCCGCGTTGGCGTTGCGGCTGACCAAGCTGGCCGTTGACGCGCCGGCCGCCGCCCACCCGCACCTCGACCTGGTCAGCCAGGCCGTGCTCTTTGAGGACGAGGAGAAGCACCGGCGGATGACCGAGTTCCTCCAGCGGCGGCGTCCCCGCTGAGCCCACGTACGACGACGGCCGCACCGGTTGCCCGGTGCGGCCGTCGTCGTCCGACAGGTCAGTGACTCACCGGTGGAGCTCCACGCCGGCGTCCGCCAGCGCCCGGATCACCTGCGCCGACTCGGCGAAGCCGATGACCAGGACGGCGTCCGCACCGAAGTCCTTGATCTCCCTCGCGCCGGAGCCGAAGTCGACCTCGGCCTCGGCGTCCGCCGGCGGGTCGTAGGTGAGCAGCTTCACCCGGTCGCCGCCGATGCCGGCCCGCTCCAACTCCGTCTTCACGGTGGCCTGCAGGCCCTCGCCGTAGGAGTCCTTGCGGGCCACGATGGCGATCTTCTGCGGCCCGTCGCGCAGTATCACGTCGGCCAGCGCCCGACCCTGCAGGCTGTCCGGCGGGGCGGTGCGGAAGTAGAGACCCTGGTCGTCCAGCTCCGTCAGGCTGGCGGCGGTGTTCGACGGGGAGAAGAGAACCTTCCCCGCCTTGACCACGTCCGGCAGCACCTCACGGGAGATCCCGGAACCGCCGGCGCCGATGATGACGTGCACGCCCTCCTCGACGTGCTTCGCCACAGTGGCCTTGGCGACCGCCGGGTTCGTGCCGTCGTCCCCGTCGATCCAGACCACCGGCTCGCCGAGCACCCCACCGGCGGCGTTGATCTCCCTGACCGCCAGGGCGGCGCCCGCGGCCATCGGCGGGTTGGCCAGCGCCAGGTCACCGGTCTGCGGCAGCAGGCCGCCCAGGATCAGCGGCGAGCCGTCGCTGCGGTCGGAGCGGCCACCGCGCTGCTTCCTCGGCTTCGGCGGCGCCTTGGTGCTGGCAGCCGACTCGTCACCGGCCCCGACGAACTCCGTCTTGCCGTCGTTGAGCTGCTGACCGTCGAAGTGCAGGGTGGCGTAGCTGGCGGTGGCCGGCTCGCCGGCGTCGGTGAACCCGGCCCGGGTCAGCGAGGCGCTGCGGTACTCGACGTCCTGCCCGGCGCGGGCCAGCGCCAGGCAGGACGCCACGTCCTCGCAGCGCTGCCCGTTGTTGGTGACGCCGACGATCTGCTTGGCGATGGCGGCCGAGTCGGTGGTGCCGGCCAGCTGAGCGGCGAGCGCGCTGATCACCACCGCGTCGTACGCCTCGGCAGAGTAGAGGTAGTCGGTCAGCTTCGGGTCGACGGACCGTAGCCGATTCTTGAAGTCCTCGGGCAGGGGCGTCAGCGGTGTGGTGCCCTTCATACCGTCGACCAGACCCGCGCGGTCCTCCAGCTCAGCGGGGTACGAGTTCAGCATGTTGCCGTCGGAGCCGTAGAGGCGCACCTGTTTGGTGTTCGCCTCCTCGGGCTCCTCGGTCCCGCAGGCGCTGGTGGCGAGCAGGAACGTCGCGCAAGCGGCCAGTGTGGCCGCCCGCGAGGCGCGGGAGATGAGCATGGTCGTCCTTCCTCCGGCGAAGGTCCGCTGCGCACATTAGCGTGCCGGCGCGGACGGTGTGACCACGGAGGCCGCTCAATCCGCAGGTCGCCCGCACCGGTCACGGAGAGTGACTGCCACTCCGGGGCTTGACCGGCCCTCCTACCGTGCGGTGCGTGACGGACTCACCACAGCAGACCCTCGATGACGCGACCGCCGTGCTCCGCTCGGCGCTGGCCGGGGACGGCGACGCGGTGGTGGGGGCGTTCGACGCGGTCGTCGACCGGTCCGGCCTGGCCGGGGCGTATGGGGTGGCGTGGTGCCTGGCCGCCACGATGGTGGGCGGGTCGGTGCCGTCCGGCAGGTGCGCGCTCGACTTTCCCGGCATCGACGAGGCGGGTTACGACACCCGCTGGGTGGCCCGCTTCGTCAGCGCGTACGCCAACGCCGACGCCGACACCGGCGAGGCGCTGTTCGGGGCAGCGGCGGCCGACGGGTTGCTGCCGGACTGCCTGCTCACGCTGGCCGGCTCGACGGTGGCCACCCTGCGCAGCCGGGCCGCCTGACCGGGCGCGGCGCCCGCCGGGGAACGGGTGCTGCGGGGTCGGGCCGCCTGGCGCGGCGCCCGCCGGGGAACGGGCGCCGCGCGCCGCGTCAGAAGGCGTGGTACGAGATCAGCGGCTCGTACTCGTAGCGCAGGTTGTCGAAGCGGACCCGGAAGTCGACCCCGTCGCGGACGTTGGTCGCCACGGTGATCCAGCCGGACTGCGCCGGCAGGTAGGTCCAGTAGTTGCAGTTGTCGGTCTTGTTGACGAAGATCACGCACGCCTCGGTGCCGAACTGGCTGGCGTTGCGGACGTTGATGTCGCGGCAACGACTGGTGGTGCGGAAGGTGCCGGCCTCCCCGCCCGAGCCGCCGGTGGCGAAGTAGACGCGCTTGGCGCCGCCGTAGCAGGTGGCGAAGGAGCCGGACAGGTTGACCTCGGGGGCGGCCTGGGCTGGTGACCCGACGGTGAGCACGGTCAGTGCCGTCGTCGTGGCCAGCACCCGGGTGACCGGAGCTGACATGCGTGCCTCCAACAGTTGACTTACCGTCCGTAGTGGACGGCGTTGCGGGTCGTGACGATGATACGTATCGATCAGGTGGGTCACCGCCCCGCCGGGTCGGATCGGCGTGACAATCTGGGGGCATGTCCGAGGCCATGCTGAGCAAGGTGCGCAAGCTGCTGGCCCAGGCCGAGGACCCGGCCTGCACCCCGGCCGAGTCGTCCGCGTTCACGGCCAAGGCGACCGAGCTGATCGCCCGCTACGGCGTGGACCGGGCGCTCCTGGCCGCCCGGGACCCGGCCACCGACCCGGTCGGCGACCGCGTGGTCGAGATCGACGCCCCGTACGCCCGGGACAAGGCCGGCCTCCTCGCGGCCGTCGCTGACCCGCTGCGCTGCCGCTGCGTACGCCGCCGGCACGGCAGCGGGTTCGCCATGCACCTGTTCGGCTTCGCCAGCGACCTGGAACGGGTCGACCTGCTCTTCACCTCGCTGCTGGTGCAGGCCGCGCAGAGGCTGGCCGGGGCCGAGGTGCCGCCTGGCGAGCACCCTGCCGCCTTCCGCCGCTCCTGGCTCGCCGGCTTCGCCCAGGTGATCGGCGGACGGCTCCGGGACGCCGAGGCGGGCGCGGCCAGCGAGTCCGGAGCCCCCTCGGTCGCGCTGGTGCTAGCCGACCGGTCGGACCGGGTGCAGCGCCGGCTCGCCGAGGCATACCCCCGGCTGCGGACCGCCGCGCCGCGTCGGCTGGCCGGCAGCGGATTCGGTCCCGGCGCCGCGGCCGGCCACCGCGCCGACCTCGGCGGTCGGGGCGTCACCACCGCTCCCGGCGCCCGCCACGGCATCGACCGCTGACGGTCAGTCGGCGTGCCGGGTCACCGTCATGGCGTAGCGGGAGAGCAACTCGTGCCAGCCGGCGGTCAGCGCCTGTCGGTAGCCCTCGGCCGCCTCGCCGTGCCGGTCGAAGTGCCGGTGCTCGACCTCCACCCGGGCCCGCGCCGGCCCGTCGGGGTGGAAGAGCGCCTCGACCTCACTCGCCCGCGCCGGATCCGGTACCGGCACCCGGTCCGCGCCGATCTGCCAGGTGAAGACCAGGCGTCGGGGCGGGTCCCAGGTCAGCACCCGGCCCCAGTCGCTGCGGAAGCCGTACGGGCCGATCTCGTAGAGCATGCCCCCGGCGCGCGGCTCCATCCCCAGCTCGGCCAGGTGCTCCGGGCCGGACCAGGTGTACTCCTTGACCCACCAGTCGGTCAGGGCGCCACTGAACACCGCGAACGCCTGCTCCGTGGGGGCGGGGACGGAGAGGACGCTTCGCAACGAGAACCGCTCTAGTTCCTGCTGGATGTCGACCGGATCGGTCATCCCCTGTCCCATAGGCCCGGACCATACCGGCTGATGCCCGGGTGTGCAGCTTCACGAGTTGCCCGGTTCCGGACACCCGCCGGCCCCTGGGACCCCGCCCCAGGCCACCGCCGTCGAGCGCGCGCAGTGGCGGCTTTCCGACCCACCGAACCAGCCGCCCGCCCCCTCTCGTGGGTGGGTGGGGTGGCGTTGGGGTCGCGGGTCGCTGAGTGATCGGCCAGTGGCGGCTGCGTATCGGGGTGTCGGTGGGGGGCGGATGGTCGGCGGGAAAGCGGGTATCCGCGCCGGACGGTCAGGGAGTCCGGGCCGGTGGAGGCGGAGCGGGAAGCATGGGCGAGAACGCGCAGCAGCGGGATCCGGGACGGGGCAGCGGGCGGCCGGCCCGGCGGGACGAGGGTACGGAGCCGGACGTCCTGCTGGACATACCGAGATTGTCAGTCGACTCGATCCGGCTTGCCGTGGACGGCCTCGACGCCGACCTCTCGCTGCGGGCCCGGTTGGCCAACCTGCTCCAGCTGGACGCCGGCGTCCGGGTGCACCTTCGCGGCGTCGAGCTGGACATCACCGGGGTGCGCGCGGAGGCGCTGCTCAAGGTGCGGCTGGAGAAGCTGGTGGACATCCTGGACCGGGCGATGACCACCATCGACCGGAACCCCCAGATCATCGAGGAACTGGCGCGTACGGCGAAGGCCTCGATCGGCGACGTGAACCGGGCGGCGCAGCAGCTGGCCGGCGGTGTCGCGGACATCACCGCCGGCGCCGAGCGACGCGGCGGCGCCACCGACGAGTTCGGCCAGCAGGTGGGTGCGATCGGCGCGGTGGCCGACCGGCCCCTGCGCAGGCCCGGCGGGCCGACCGAGGGCGGGGAGCGTCGGCCACCCGTTCCGTCAAGGCGGGGCGGCGGCCTGGCCAGCGGATCGGGCGGCGGAGGCGAACGCGGCCAGGAGCAGCGGGCCCAGGAGCAGCGCGAGCGGGAGCAGCGCGCCCAGGAGCAGCACGAGCGGGACCAGCGCGCCCAGGAGCAGCGCGAGCGGGACCAGCGCGCCCAGGAGCAGCGCGAGCAAGAGCAGCGCGCCCAGGAGCAGCGTGAGCGGGAGCAGCGCGAGCAGGAGCGGCAGGGACGGGGCGAGCCGCAGCCGGGCGGCGAGGGCCAGGCAACGCCCGGTGCCCGCCAGCAGGGCGGCCCGGGTGGGGCCGGGGAACAGGGCGGAGCGCGGCAAGCAGGGGAGGGTGCCGGGCCGCCGAGCGCGGCGCAGTTGGCCGAACAGTCGAGCCAGACGCTGCGGCAGGCCGGGCGCAGCGTCTGGGAGGCGATCCAGGAGGGGATGGCCCAGCACCGCCAGCAGGGACGCTAGCCCGCCCGGTACAAGACAAGGTCGCTTCGTGAGGACGGAAAGTCACTGGCTCCCGTGCAGCGGAGAGATTTCCGACGCGGCGCTTCACCAGGATGAGGTCTCGGTCGACGAGGTTCTTGTCAGGTCACTGCTTCAGGCACAGCGCCCGGGGTGGGCCCTCCTCCTTGAGAGTCCCTGAGCGATCGCCGAGGCGAGCACCAAGCCCCTACAGGTCACGCAGCACCAGCATGGTGTGCTCGTGCTCGCCGTGCCGAACCGTCCCGGTCTGCTGAAAGCCGCACTTTTCCAGTAGCCGCACCGAGCCCGTGTTTTCGGCGAAGGGATCAGCATAGAGCGGGCGGGTCTTCTCCCGGCGAAGAAAGAGCGTCAGCGCCTTCGTGCCGACGCCCCGCCCCCAGTACCGGCGACCGAGCCAATAGCCGATGAAGCGCTCATCCTGCTCCCACCAGGCCACGACATTGCCGGCCGGCTCGCCATCCACGGTGACCGTCTGCACGAAGACCGTGGGATCTCCAAGCACCTTCGTGGCCCAGTGCGTCATGAAGATTTCTCGATCCCGAGGAGCGAACTTCGACCGTCGGACGGCCTCCGGATCGTGCTCCTGCTCGAAGAACACCTCCAGATCCGTCTGTTCGACGTCCCTCAACCGCACCTCGTCGCTCATGCGAGCGAGTCTGACACCAGGCACCGACAACTCCTCGAGGCAAGCTCCGTCCGTGCACGCCGACGATGCCGCCTCCGAACGCAGGCCCTCGGCGCGGTGTCGATTGGCGTCGATCAGCACGGAGGATCCGCCCCGCCCCGCGTGGGTTCCCTGGTCAGGGAATCAGGGGAGGTCGTCAAGTGTCACGTCGAAGCCCGAGCCCTCATCGTGCAGAACGGCGTCCCACATCTCTGTCGTCACCTCGCAGATCGATCGAACGAGCTTCCAGTCGATCAAGTGACCGGAGAGGCTGAGTTCCACGAAGGCGTCACAGCTCGTCAGGACTTGAGGACCGCCTTGCGTCAAGCCCCACTCAATCTGCGCCTTGACCGCTTGGGGTCCGGTGTTGGCTTGCAGCAGTACCGGCCAGCTTTTCGGATCGGGCGGAAGCAGGTCCAGTTCGAGGTTGCTCACCTGTTCGCGTAGGTCGCGTTCTGCCGACAGCTCGTATGCAGCCCATCCAACACCGTCGCCGGCGGCAGTGGTGGTCACGGCCGGATCGCGACGCGTGACCTCTTGTGCGAGTCGGTGGATGGCTCGTTGGGCAACTGGTTCCCCAGATCGGACGAACAGGGTGATCATGTAGGCCAACGGCTGTCCTCTCAGAGTGTCCAAGGCCTCGGCAGGAGGGCCGCCTGCTGATTGTCGGAGACGGGACCTACGATGCCCTCCTACCCGGCCGGTCTCAGCAACCCCTCGTGGGACAGCGCGGTCACGGGGGGTGGGAGATGTGAAGGTCCCCGGATGTATCCCGGGACTGGACGGGTAATTCCCGCCGCGACCCACCCCCCGCCACGCAGAGCGGCGATCGGCGTGCCACTGGCTCCGCGCGTGCTACGCCGGGGCCAGAGTGGCGCTGGCCGCTACGCCTTCGGGTGTTGTCTGTCGGCGGCGCGCCCGAGCTCGACCATTGTGAGGATGTGTTCGCGGCGTTGGACTGCGAGTGCACCGATCGCGAGCGTTACGAGGGGCACGCCGATGAGGGCAACCCACTGGGCGGGCTGGAGATAGATGGCGTGGTCCATGTACATGTTGGAGGTCATCCAGCCGTCAAGGGTGAAGTTGATGAGTGCCATCAAGGAGATGACTGGTGCGAACAGTGCCCCGATGCGCCACCGCAAGGGCGCAGGCAGGCTTGTAACGGAGAACAAACCGATTAGACCGGCGGTGACCATGCCAGCCAAGTGCAGCCATATCAATGCGCTAGACGTGGACTCTAAGCCGCTGAAGATGTCGAGTTTGTAGAAGGTTACGACCTGTCCGGGTTCGGGATCCGGTGGACGGTTGAGCTGATTGGACAGGAAGACCGTTCCCACGACGGCTGCCGCGAGCAGGATCGCCGACAAGCGACGTGCCCCGAGCAGAACGAACGCGCGGCGCCGCGGTGCCGGAATCGTGAGCGTGGCCGCTGCGATCAGGGCCAACGTGAACTGCCATAGCGTGTTCACCACTGATACCGGGTCGTTGTCGTAGCGCAGCGTCAGCGATGCGGCCTCGGCGATGACAGCGATCCAGGCGAGTCCGGCTGCTGGCCACCGCCAGCCTGCCGCTATGACGGCGCATACTGCCCCCCAGCCGGCGAGCCGTGCCCAGTCGACGGCTTCTCGCTGCCATCCCAGGCCGGATGCGGTCGGGAAATGCGGGTACTGCGCTAAGGCATGCAACGACAGGGTGAGAAGCGCGAACACGGTGAGAAGCCCAGCTACTGCTGCCGCGTCTGCCCAGGCCGCTTGCGTCAGCCCTCGCCCAGTGCTGTTGAGCCGGACGCGCAGTGCGCCAGCCAGGAGGTTCCACACGTCTGGGATGCTTGGACGCCGTTGTTGAGGCTGGGCTCCAGCGAGCAGTACCGCTAGCATTTCGTCCTCGTACACGCGGCGGTGCTCCCAGGGGTATGCGGCGAGCAGCAGGCGGTAGCGGCGTTCGAGGTCATGGTTGCTCACGCGATGCCTCCGTCGGCAAGCAAGCCGCTGCGGCCAAGTCGAGCGCTGGCTGCTTCGGCGTTATGCCGAAGGCGCGCAGCTTCGGCGGCAAGACGCTGTGCCCCCAGCGCCGTGAGCCGGTAGTAGCGACGCAGCCGAGATTGCACCACTTCCTCCCGGTCGACTTCGATCAATCCATCAACCCGTAGCCGGTCCAGGGCGGCGTAGAGGGTGCCAGCGCGCAGGCGGACGCGGCCGTCGGAGATCCGCTGAACGTCCTCGACGACTCCGTATCCGTGCTGCGGCCTCTCTGCCAGCGCGGTAAGGATCAGAAACGTGGGTTCTCGCAAGGGCGCATGGTCCATGTCGAGCACTATATGCCGCCAACGGGTATATGCCGAGGAGATGCTCCCAGGCGCTGGCATCTGCCTTCCAGTTGCGCAGGTCAAAAAGCCATCGCTGCTCCGGTCCAACTAGCTGCGCATGGTGATGTGCCGGGGCAGCCGTGCGGCATTACCGTGCGCGGCGAGTTCCGACAGGGCTCTGGCGATCTCACGGTCGCGGCCGTCGATGGCGTGCAGGTACCGGCGAGTGGCCGTCATGGACGAGTGCCCGAGTCGCTTCATCAGGTCCGCCAGGGTCGCGCCGGTCTGCGCGGCGAGGGTTTGACCGGTGTGCCGCAGGTCGTGGAAGGTCAGATCATCAAGGCGGCCCGCAAGCGGGCCGTGCCGGCCCGGCCCCGGCCTGCTGGCGGCCTCCGGCCGGCATCGGCCGGGCCGGCCGGCCACAGTTGACGGAACACCAAGAGCACTGAGGCTGAGGCCGGCCGATCGCGGTCGGGGCTGCTCGCCATCGAGGTTGGGGCGATCGCTGCCGCGCAGCGGAGCTGCTTGCCTCCGAGTCTCCCGTGGACTGCCCGCGGTTCGATGGCGCCGAGGACCAGGGCGCGCCCATCCCCCGGGTGCCCGATCCTCTACGCCACCCGCCCCGGCTCGACGGGCGGTCCACGGTCGGCTAGCCACCCCTGCTGGCACTTGGGCTACTTCCCGGCGCGGCAGCCCTCGCGTCGGTGGCGGGGATGGTCGGGTTCTCTCGCCTGGCGAGAACGATCACGCCCACCAGAAGGAGCACAAGCCACAGCGGCACCAGCAGGGGAGCGAGTGCCCGCCAGATGGGCCACACCGGCTCGGCGAGCCTGTTCGCCGCCAGGTCGGTCCAGGTGAGGGCGACGCCCGGGAGCAGGGCGACCGTCACCAGCGTGCCGACCAGCCGGGGTACGGGCGGACGTCGCCGCGCCAGCACCCAGAACAGCGCCGCACCGGCGGCGGCGCCGAGGAGGGTGCCAGTGACCGTGGCGGCGAGAAACCCGTCGGGTGCGGCCGGTGCGATGCTCAGCCTCGACCCGTACGCCCGGTGGGTGAGCGTAACCGTCAGCCCGTCTCTCTCGGCCCGCCAGCCGTCGCACGGAGCACCCGGCACGCGACGGAGCTCCTGCCACCCCCGCGTCGCGGCGGTGCGCCGCAGCTGCTCCGAGAGCGTGCAGTCGGCACCTTCGCCGTACTGGAAGTCCAGGCGACTCCCGCCGAAGTCGTCGATAGCCAGAAAGACGCCGTACCGATAGCCGCGCACGATCACCGAGCCGGTTGGCTCGGCTCCAGGGAGCAGCTCTTCCGCCACGCTCTGAGATCGGTCGGGGCTGAGCGGCATGGTGCCCCGGCCGCCGTACCAGGAGCCGACGCCCAGGCCGGCCGTGCCCAGCAGCACCGCGCCGAGCAGCAACACCGCGACGTGCCGTAGCCGATACCCCACCGGCCCACCCCCTGTCACACTGCGGCACAGCCTAGCCTTGCGCGATCCATCCCTAGTGCCCAGCGCGAGGACATCAGGGGCCAGCCGAGGCCACGGGAGACTGCCGAGACCAGGCCGCCGAGCCGGTGGCCTGCCGGAGATCCACAACTCCCAAGCTGGCAGTCGCCCATGCAAGCCGGTGACCGTGACGGGCCATCCATGGGCCAGTAATGGTGGCGCGCAGCGGTCATGAGGGGGCACGAGAGGTGGCAACCTCCGCTGCCGGCCGCAGGCGTTTCGGGCATCACGACCGCTTTGAGCGCGCTCTTCCAGGCTGAGGCTCCCGAGCGTCCTGCGGCCGGAGGGGGCTGACGGCCGCCGTGCCGGGTGTGAGGCCGGCCACCGAGGCGCTCCATGCGTAGCAGCTCCGCCCGTGCGATCCACGTGCGATAAGGGGCGGCCACCAGTGGGATTCCGGGGTCGACGAGGGTCAGACCGGACAGCCGGGCCACCAGGGCACAAAGCAGAGCGCCGACCGGCGTTTCCGCTGATCGGCGCTCCTGTAGCCCGGCGAAAGGCTATGTGGCCAGGGGCGGGGTCGAACCGCCGACCTTCCGATTTTCAGGCACCCGCATTTCGGCAGGTCAGGGAGCCGCCGGAGGTCGCCGTGCAACTAGCGTGCAACTAGGCGCACGCCCCCTCGGTCGCCCGCTCCCGGTGCGTGGTTCCCGAGTCGCCCAACGCGTGCCCCGGCACCGCTATGCAGAACTGCCCAGGCTTGGCATTGCACACTGGGCAGTGGCGATATTCCGGTCTCTCGGGGCACGGCTGCCCCAGCTTTTCCAGCGCTCGGCTGATGCTTCCGGCCGCCTCGTGCAGTTGGTCGTCCTTGTGCCTTACGGCAGCGCGGTGAATGATCAGGAGCGCATCCTGCATGTCGATGTTCATGCGCTGCTGTTGTTCGGTCACGAGG
This sequence comes from Micromonospora phytophila, assembly GCF_023656545.1. Taxonomy (GTDB): domain Bacteria; phylum Actinomycetota; class Actinomycetes; order Mycobacteriales; family Micromonosporaceae; genus Micromonospora; species Micromonospora phytophila. Next base: position 25,184 of record NZ_JAMOKF010000014.1, read on the forward strand.
GAACCTCCTACAGCTCGCTCAATGCGCCGTCTCCCCGTTCCAGGCTTCATGAAACACCCGGGAAAGGCTTCCATGGCACTCACCAACTAGTGCCGCATGGTGATGTGCCGGGGCAGCCGTGCAACATCACCGTGCGCGGCCAGCTCCGACAGGGCTTTGGCGATCTCACGGTCGCGGCCGTCGACGGCGTGCAAGTACCGGCGAGCCGCAGCCATGGACGAGTGCCCGAGTCGCTTCATCAGGTCCGCCAGGGTCGCCCCTGTCTGCGCGGCGAGGGTCTGCCCGGTGTGCCGCAGATCGTGGAAGGTCAGATCATCGAGACCCACCTTCTTCCGCGCCCGAACGAACGCCTGATACAAGGTGTTGCCACGCAGCGGCGTGCCATCGCGGCTCACGAACAGCCGATCCGTGCCCGCGTACTGATCCAGGTGTAGCCGGACCAGCGGCACGACGTGGGGCGGAATGGCGATCGTCCGCTTCCCTGCCTCCGACTTGGGATCCTTGTCGAACGCCTTCCCAAGAGCGTGCAGCGGTTCGACGCGAGCGTTCCGAACCGTGATCGTGTGCTCGGTCAGGTCCACGTCTGAGACACGGAGGCCGGCGATCTCACCGCGCCGCAGGCCGCACCACGCGGCGACGAGAACAGCGGTGCGGTAACGCGGGTTGATGGCGTCGACCAGGGCGACGACCTGAGCGGGCGTGGCGACTGGCCGCTCAGCGACGCGCACAGTACCGGCACCGGGAATCTGGCATGGGTTCCGGGCGATGATGCCCTCCCGCACAGCGGTGTTCATGACCATGCGCAGGAAGCGGTACGACTGCGAGATGGAGGTGCGTCCGCCCTTGCCCCGCAGCGCGGCAGCATGCCACTCCCGAACCCGACTGGCGGTGAGTTCACGAAGCGGCACGTCGACCAGGGGTGCCAGGTGCAGCCGCAGGTTCCGTTCGCACGTCTCCCGCCACCGAACGCCAATCTTCGGGCTGTCGCGCAGAATGGCCCGCGCGTAGTTGCCGAACGTTTCCGACGCCGCACGGTCGTCCAGCCAGGTGCCGCGTGAGATGTCCGCCTCCACCAGCGTCAACCAGCGGTTGGCGTCCATCTTCGTCTTGAAGGTGTGCGGCGCGGTCTGCCGAACACCGCCACCAGGCGGCACGAACGAGGCTTGGAACCGCCCAGAAGGCAGCTTGCGGACCATCCCGAACCGACGCTTGCCCATCAGGCCACCACCTTCCCGCCCGACCACGACACGGTGACCGGCTCCACCACGCCGGAGGCGATGAATTCCGCCAACGCGCTCTCGGGGATGCGGACGTGAGAACCGCCGAGCTTGACGTAGCGGATGCGCCGCTCTGCGATGAGCCGGCGGGGGAAGCGCTCGGTGGTGCCGAGGCGCGCCGCGGCTTCCTTGACCGTCAGCAGCTTCTCCACTCGGTGACCTCCTTCCCGGTCGTGTCCGTGGTCTTGGTTGCCGAAACGTCGGGCGGCCCGTCGGCGGCGCGTCTGGCAGCGTCGAGCTGGGCGCGCCATTGGATGCGTTCGGAGATGGCGCGCAGGACCCGGTGGCCGAGGGGCGCAACGTCGGGGTCGGTGGGTCGGGCGAGTTCCCAGGCGTGGCGTTGTTCGCCGCCGGCTGGGGCGGTGTCGGCGTCGATAGTGACGCCGAGCAGGGCCTTGACCCAGTCGCGGCGGTCGGCGCGGTGGTCGGTGAGGGTCTTGCCGGACCACTGCCGGGAGATGAGCACGCGGCGCCCGCCGATGCCGAGGGTTTCCCGCTTGTGGACCTTGTTCTTGCAGTTCCCCGGCCGCAAGCCGGGCCGTGCCTTCTTCGGCTGGACGCCGTAGAGCAGCCAGTTGGCGCACCGCTCCGAACACGGCGTGTGCCGCAGCTCCATCCAGAGGCGTTCCAGGTGGGCGCGTTGCCTGCCGGTGATGACCTGGTGGCAGTCGGCAGCTTGCTTGGTGAGGTACTTGGTGATGTAGCCGACGCACCGGTCGGCGTCCTTTGTGCCGGCGAGCACGCCCTTGGCGTCGACCTGGACGCCGAAGCGGACGACGTGCACCGGGGTGGCGTCGGGGTCGGCGTCGACCTGGTCCAGGGCGTCGTCCCACGTCGGCAGCAGCCGGCCGGTGGTCGGGTCGGTGTAGCCGGCGGCGTCGGCGTCCCACTGCGGAGCCTGCCCAGGTTCGTAGGTCCGCTGGTCGACGGACGGCCACCACACCTGGTGGTAGGTGGCGGCGGCGACCTGCCGGACCAGCGCCCGGGGGATGGTGCCCCGGATGGCGAAGTGCGCGTGCGGGGCGAGGCGTCGTTGTGGTTCGACGGCTCCGGCGTATTGGACGTTCCAGCCGACCGCTCGGCGCAGGTTCTGCCAGAACCGGTCGAGCAGTCGGGGGAAGTGCACCGCATCCCAGGCTGCCCGTCGGTAGTCGTAGCTGTCCGGGTCGACCGGCGTCCCATCGGAGTGCACGCGGCCGTAGGAGCCGAGGGTGAGGGTCAGAAACATCGACGGCCGGAATACCTGCCCGTCGCGGCCCTCATACGTGCGGCCGACCGTGCGGTTCTCGACGGGTAGCCGGGGCAGGTCCGGGGCATCCTGCCGGCGCTTCGTGGAGCGCACCCGGCGCTTGCCGTCGCCGTCCTCCTGGTCCTCGCTGGCGTGCGGGGGCGCTGGTCGGCCGCGGAGTCCTTCGGTGGTGATCTGGCTTTCCAGCTCCGCGATGGCGTCGTCCAGGTCGGTGACCTGGTCCCACTGCGAGGCGCGGGCGGCTTCGTCACGGGCGAACTCCAGATGGGCGCGGGCGACGATCAGCCCGCGTTGCGCGTCGGTGGCCGGCTCCGGTCCGGGGTCGGGTTCGTCGGTACGGTGCCAGCCCTCGCGGATCTGCTGCTGCCGCAGCCGGCGGGCGCGGGTGGCGCAGGCCGGACACTTGGCTTCCTGCGTGGCGCCGCAGGGCATGTCGATGACCTCGGTGCGCCCCGAGTCCAGGTCGGTGCGGCGCAGGGAAACGGGGCGGGTGCAGACGCCGTAGTCGGCGGCCAGATCCTTGACCACGTCGACGGAGCGGGGCATGAGCATCCGGGCGGCCCGGGAGCCCGGCCTCGGAGCCCCGGTGTCGGGGGTGAGGCCGGGCAGCGTCGGGATGATCGTCACCGGCCCACCCCCACAGCCGTGCCGAGGTCGCGGACCCGCAGGACGGGGCGGGGGTTGGCGGTGGCGTGGTCATCGCGCAGCGGGTCGAAGGCCACCACGCCAGCCCGGGTGGTCTTGGCCCGATACATGGCGGCGTCAGCGTCGGCCAGGGCGGCGGCGAGGCCGGCCGGACTGGCGGGGGCGAGGCCGATGCTCGCGGTCACCGACACCGCCACACCGGAAGGGAGGCGGACCGATGCGGCGATGGCGGCGGCGAGCTGGCGGGCAGCCGTGGCCGGATCGGTGTCGAGGAGCAGGGCGGCGAACTCATCCCCACCGAGGCGGGCGGCAACGCCGTGGACGGTGCGGAGCCGGGACGCGACGGCGGTCAGCACCAAGTCCCCGGCGGCGTGGCCGTGGGTGTCGTTGACCGGCTTGAAGCCGTCCAGGTCGACCACAACCACCCACGGGCGCAGCGGCGCGAGCTGCTCCCAACCGGCGGCGAGGCCAGCCCGGTTCGCCAGCCCAGTCAGCGGGTCGCGGAGGGTGGCGCGTTGCAGAGCGGCCAGTTCGTAGCGGGCGACATAAAGCCGGTACTGATCCCATGCGAACAGGGCGAGGATGGCGACGAGAAGCAGGCCGGACAGGAGTGCGTCGGTCATCGGGTCACCTCTCCGATCAGCGGGACACCATTGCGGCGAACGAAGGCGGTCGGCGGCACCGGGGCGACCTGGGCCGGGCGGGCAGGCTCGACCGGCACCAGAGCGACGGGCTCAGCCACCGCCGGCGCGGCGACCGGGGCGGGAGCCGGCGGGGCAGGCTGCTCGACGGGGCGGGCCGGCGCGGTGGCTTCCCCTACCGGGCGGGCCGGCGCAGCGTCGGTGGCGGAGGTCGGGGCGGGGGCGGTGGTCAGGACGAGCTTGGACAGGCCGATGAACGCCAGCGCGGGCACGGCCGACAGCAGCCACCCGGACAGGCCCGGCTTTGCCACGGCCAGCTGCGCGGCGAGGGAGAGCGCGACGGCGGCGACGAGCAGGGACATCGGGTAGCCGATCGGCCCACCTGTGCGACGTCGGCGGCGGATCGTCAGCAGCGCGGCGACGGGGACGAGTTCGGAGATGACGGCGTTGGCCCAGCCGAACCACTCGCCGGTCCCAGGTGGGGAGTTGTCGAGGGTCCAGTCCTTGACGTGGGTGAAGGACGCGGCCCCGGCGAAGCCGGCGACGATGAGGAGGATGGCGACGAGGACCAGGCCCTCAGCGCGGTCGGCGCGGGTGTTGATGGGGTGGGGCTTCATGCGGCACCGTCCAGGATCTCGCCGTCGATGACGCGCAGCCGGCCGTAGGTCTGGGCCATGTCGCGGATCTCGTCATCGGTCAGGTAGGAGAAGCGGACCCGCATCGGCGTCGGGTCACCGTCGATGACCACGAAGCCGACACCGGGCAGGGATTGAGGGATGCGGTCGCACAGCGCGCCCCGGTCGCGCATCCCCTCGCCCAGCACCAGGTCCACCTGAGCGGCCTCAGCCAGCCGCAGCCCGATGCGGGTCGGGAACAGGTCGCGGAACGGCAACACCTCCTTGCGGGGGTCCTGGATCGCGGCGACCACGTGGACGCCGACCGCCCGCCCTTGGCTTAGCAGGATCGACAGGGCGGCCTTGACGCGGTCCTTCAACTGCCGGTCGGTCAGGTACGCGGTGAGGTTCGCCAGCTCATCGATGACCAGGACGATCAGCGGCTCGTCCGGGGTCGGCGTGTGCTGGCGGGTCCGGCCGCGCAGGTTGGCCGCCCGGTCGCGGGCCGTCGAGGCGGCTTCCTCGATCAGGCCGGCCATGGCGGCGTAGTCCTTGCAGGCGAAGCGGGTGAACATCGGCGCCCCGATGCCCAGCTCCATGCCGCCCTTGGGGTCCAGGCCCCAGATCTGGACGAGGCCGGTGGTGACCCCGGCGGCGAGGGAGCGGACCACGGACCAGATGACCGAGCCCTTCCCCGCACCTGTGGCGCCCACGACCAGGACCTGAGTGCCGAACAGCCGTAGCGGGTAGCCGTCGCCGTCTTCCTGGCGGCCGACCGGGAGGGCGGTGAACTCGGGGACCGCCGGCACGGGCAGGGGGCGGACGAGCTTGGCGAGGGGGTCACCGCGGAACAGGTGCAGCAGCACCACATCCGGGCGCGGACCCGGTGCGGCTTTGACCTGCCGGACGCCGAAGGTGTGGGCGAGGCGTTCGGCGACCTTGGCGAAGTCGTCGGGGATCTGCCCGGTGACCATCCGCACCGTCACCACGTCCACCCCGGAGGCGCAGCGGACGCGGCGCAGGACGGGCAAGACCGTGTGGGCGTCAAAGGAGACCGCGAGCTTGGCGGTGACCATCGCGGCGTGCCAGTTGCGGCGGTAGACCATCCGCCGGTAGCGGGACAGGACCGGCCGCCAGCCGAACCGCAGCCACGACGGCCGGTGCCCGAACGCCCACCCGGTCGCCACGGCGGCGACGGCGCCCACGACGACGGCGGGACCAGCCCAGCCGAACCGGAGGTACAGCCAGCCGAAGAACACCGCCGGGCCGGTGACGTACCAGAAGCGCACCAGGACCACGGCCAGGCGGCCGAGAGCCTTGGCGGTCCACCAGGACAGCGCGAGCCACATCGGGATGCGGACGAACGGGGTGCGGACGTTGATCGGAGCGCCCTCGATCCGGTCGCCCCGGATCACGTTGACCAGCGGCACGGCTCAGCCCTCCCCGACCGTCGCGGCGAACAGGGCGGTCTGCCCCGACGAGGCGGGACGACGACGCACCACGCGGCGACGCACCGGCATCCGGGCCGGTATCAGGGCGGCCAGGTCGACCGGGCCGGACTGCGGGGCGGGGACGTGGCGGGTCATGGTCGGCAGCCACCGACCCCGGCCGAGCACCGCGCGCAGGTCAACGCGGTCGGAGACGTGCGGGGCGATCAGATCCGGGTCCAGGTGGCGCAGCTTCACCACAGTCCGCGCCAGGGCAGCGGCGGCGGCGGAAATCTCCACGAGGGCGGCGACCCGGACGGCGTCGGAGGGAATCGTGGTGTAGACGTCGCGGGCGGCCCGGATGCCGGGGCCGGCCAGGCGCATCACGGTGCGGCGGTGGGTCTTCACTGCGACCACCCCGCCCGCACCCGCGCCGACTCAGCCCGAGCACCCGCCGCACGAGTGGCGGCCTGCTCGGCGTCGGGTCCGCCTTCAGCGGCGATCCGCTCCCACAAGTCCGCGAGCTGGTCCTGCCAGCCCGCCCACGCCCTCTCATCCAGCACGCTCGACGGCATCGCCGCCGACACCGCCGCGATGTCCGCGACCGTCACCCGGGCAGCGTTCGATACGGTGGGCATCAACCCACTCCTTTCAGGGAGATCAGGGGAGACGCGGGGCGGGAATCGTCTTGGCGGAGGAGGCCCGCCCCGCGCGTCCAGATCTGGTCAGGCCGCCTGCTTCACGGCGGCAGCTTCGGTCATCGCCCCGGCACGGATCGACCACGCCTGACGCGCCCGGCACTTCCCCGAGCCCTTGCACCGCTGCGAGTCCACGTACGGCGTGAGCGTCACGTCGGTGAACTCCACCGCCGGCGGATAACCCGGGATCTTCGACGCCGGCGGCACCGGCTGCACCGGCGCGGCGATCTTCACCTTGACCTCCTTCGACCCGCCGAACTTCCCGGCCTCCGGGTCCAGGTCCAGCACCTTGACCACCCACAGCCGCTCACCGGTGTCCTTGTCGCGGGCCTGGTCGTCGCCCTGGCCGCGCTTGTCGAAGTCCGTCACCGGCTCCACACCCAGGCACAGCGCGCCAGCCGGGAACACGTAGTCGAACGGAACCGGCACCTTCAGTGCGTTCGGAACAGCCACCTCGGCTCACTCCCTCTCGTCGCGAGACGCCGTCGGGTTCTCCCGACGCACGCGCCCGCATCACATTGTCTTGGGATAATCGGCTACCGATAGTCTGGGGACAATCGTGGACGCTGTCAAGGATTGTCTTGGGATAATCGCGGAGGAAGAGGTGTCGAGATGCCCGTACACTCGCGCTACCAGGACATTGCTTCCAAGATCCGCGAACGGATCGAAGCTGGAGAGTGGGGACCAGGCGCCCGGCTTCCTCGCTTGGACGACTTCGCGACCGAGTACGGCGCTAACCGTGACACCATCGGCCGGGCCATCGCTGTGCTGGAAACAGAGGGCTACGTCTGGGCGGTGCAAGGCCGCGGGATCACCGTGCGCTACGGCACCATGCGCCCGCGTCGTCCTCGTGGTGACTTGGTCAAACGCAACGAGCAGGCCACCGGCTACTCGTTTCCCTCTGCGAGTAGCCAGGAGGTGTGGGTTCGCCACGGGGAGGCGGTCAACGCTCCCGCACCGCTCAATGATCCACGCATCGCCAAGCTGCTAGGCGTCACGCCGGGCACCGAGGTGCTGCGCCGGTTCCGAGTGACCGGCCCAGCTTCCGAGGCGCCGTTTCAGATCAACATCTCCTGGATTCACCCACGAGTTGCGGACATCGTCGCCGACGTCGACGCGAACCCGGCGGCCGGTGAGTGGCTGTACCGCATCGAGAAGGCCGGCCACTGGCCGATCAGTTGGATGGAGCTCCACCGGGCGCGAATGCCCAGCAAGGACGAGGCCGCGCTGCTCGACATCCCGACCAGCCTGCCCGTCCTAGAGATCGTCCGGGTGGGCACATCAGGAGCCGACAAAAAGCCGGTTGAGGTCACCGAGTACGTGGTCGCCAGCGACCGTGTTGAGACCGTGCACATCCTGCACCGGGACGAGAACGCGCGTGATCCGTGGCCTGACGATGACACGTTGGCAGGTCAGGCATGACTTCAAAACCCGGTGTGCACGCTGCAAGCCGGACTCACGTGGGCCTGGTCAGGCGACGCAACGAGGACTCCTTCTACCAGGGGCAATGGCTCTACGCAGTCGCCGATGGCCTCGGTGGCCACGTCGCCGGTGACATCGCGAGCACAACGGCAATCGACGCCGTGAAGGCCTACGACCGGCTGGTGCCGGCGGCAGACCTTGCCGACGTGCTCGGAAGGGCGATCCACGACGTCAACGACAAACTTCGTCAGCGAATCCGCCAGGAGCCTGAGCTGGCAGGCATGGGAACCACCATGGTCGCCGCCCTGTGGTCAGGCGACACGGCAGTCCTGGCGAATGTCGGCGACTCCCGCGCGTATCTGATGCGCGACTTCCGAGCCACCCCCAGCCCGTTGGTTCGAGTCAGTGAGGACCACATCTATCGGCACCTCGTATCCGACGCGGGGGACGTGCCGGACCTGCCTGAGAAGCTGGCGCGCTTCCTTGACGGGCGAACCGACGGTCGATCACCGGATCTGACCGTCCTGCAGCTCCGCCCTGGTGACCGGTTGCTGTTGTGCTCGGATGGGCTGAGTTCGTACGTGCCGCCGGAGCTGATCCGCAGTGCTCTCAACTCGGCTGACAGTCCGCCGCACGTCGCCGACACGCTCATTGCCGCCGCCCTCGATCATGGTGGGCACGACAACGTCACGGTGATGGTCATCGACATCGCGGACCAAGCACTCGACGACCGCCGCTGATCGGTCACCCAGGACAACGGGCACGGTAAACCCACTGCCGAATTGGCCTCTTCTGAATCAAGGCGGCCCGCAAGCGGGCCGCGCCGGCCCGGCCCCGGCCTGCTGGCGACCTCCGGCCGGCATCGGCCGGGCCGGCCGGCCACGCTAGGGATGATCAGGCCCTTGAAGACCTCGGGGCTCCGCCCCGAACCCCGGCCCTCCTCAGAGATCAGCCGGGAGCGGATCACCTCGCCGGGCACCACAAGGGCTACCAGCCTCCCCGGACGGGGCCAAGGTCGTTCGTCCGGTAGGGCGCTCCACCTTGTCCCCGTCCGGGGAGGCTGGACGGTCTACGACTGCCCGACGAGGAGATCCGCAGAGGCCGCGAAAGCTACTCAGTCCCCGCATCCGCTTCTTCTGAAGCCGTCTTGAGCAACTCAAGTTCGCCAGGCACCTCGAACAGGTTTCGGAGCAGCTGAGCCGTGAACCGTAGAGCGCGCTGAACATCGTCTTCCGTCAGCTTTTCGTCCGTGAAGTGTGCACCAAGGTTCCCCAGCTTCCGCACGTAGTGGAGGACCTCGGAGAAGTCGACCGTCACGGCGCCGTCTTCGATCAGCTTCTGGATGCTCTGGACGAGAGTCCGCTCGCGAATCCCTTTGTGAGCGGCTGCGGCCTCCAACGTCTTGCGGAGCTGGACAGCAGCGGCATCCGGAACACCCGCCCCAAGTACCACCTCCGCATCGCGGAAGAACCCTTCAACGTCCTCTGGAAGGTGCGCGATCTCGTGGGCACGGTTGCCGTCTTCCGGCACCTGCTTCATGACGAAGACGTTGAGCCCTCTGTTGATCTCGCTGTAGCTGGTCAGGTTGGCACCGGTCGCTGGCTTAACCTCGACGAGTACCGCCCCAGCACACCGGGGGCAGGTGAAGACTCCCCAAAACCGCTGCTTTCCCGAGTCAGCTTGCTCGACTCGCGACCACTGCACGTTCAGCGCGATGTTGCGCGTCTTGCACCAGGGGCAGTCCCGATAGCCCACCTCAGCGAACCGCACGTAAGCCTCCCATCGCCGTGGGCCACCGTAGCCTAGGAGTACGACGCAGGAAAGATCGCTCGTTTCGATGGGGTCCTCTACAACCTCAACAGTTGCAAGGCAGGGGTTGGCGATTCGCTTCCGGCCTGCGGTCGCGGCGAGCACCCGGCGTGCCATTGGGCGAGGACAACAGGGGCAGCCGAGGCCACGAGAGTGTGCCGAGACTAGGCCGCCAAGCCGTTGGCCCGCCGGAGATCGACAACTCCCAAGCTGACAATCGGTGCGGATGTCTAGCCCGTCGCCGGCTACGAGAGTTGGTCCTCATCACCGAGGTTCAGCATGAACGGCGATCCGGAATGATCCGGCTGCCATCCACGGTCAAGCGCTTGCCGTATGGCGCTGGCGACCGCCGAAGGCAGCACCGGAGACGCCGGAGCGTCCATCCAGTTGCCCGGATGAGGGGACGGCAGCCGGACGATGAGGGTGGCGCAGCCAGGTGCGTCCGTCCGCTCAACGGCAAGGTTCAGCGGTGACCAGGTCAAGCCCTGGCTGTACGTCGGCTTCCGGCGGACGAACCAGCGGTAGCGGATCCCGTCGACAACGATCGGCCTACTGCCCCGCTTGTTGAGCGCCACTCGTCCCCCCGCCGTGCTGTGGCCAGCATTCCGCCGCCGTGCAGCCATTCGTACAGCCAAGACCGCCAGCCAATGCCGACGTGATCCGACACTGACGGACGGCTTGAGCAGGGGCAGGCTACCGTGACCAGCCATCCGCAATCTTCTTCTAATCCCCAGGCCGCGAGACCTACGGCATTCCGCTACGGTGCGGCCCATGCTCAGGGAGTTTCGGCGGCGGGAGCTTTCGAGTCTGACCGCGTGGACTGGCGGCGACGGTCCGATGCCGGCCGAGGTTGACGTCGTCGGCGTCGAGTACCGGGGCCGTCTGGGGCATCCGTCCTCGTATGGCTTGCTAATGGCGCGTGCTACCGACTCGCCGGGAGTCCGGCTCGACCTCAACCTGATGCCCGTTGCGCTCTCCGTTCCGTGTGATGAAGTCACGCTCGGGCCAACCGAGCCGGAGTACGCCGAGGCCCTCCACGCCGCAGGCCGGGACCTCGCTACGGGTCTGGTCATCACGGCCGTAGGCGAGGGCTTGTATGGCTCCTCGGTTGTGGTCTTCACCCGCCTGGTCGCTGTCATCTCTCTGCTGATGGCAACGGGTCTGGAGTCGGCTGACGAGGTTGACATCTGGGCACACTGGGACAGCGCGTGGCCTGAACCGCGCCGCAATGCGTGAGCACCGCCATTGCGGGACGCGAGCTGTGACGTCGCGGCTGCGCGCCGGCAGTTGCCGAAAGGCCGAACCCGAAGCGGTCCGCACCTAGTCCGCAAGAGGTCGGCGGATGGCGGGGAGCGGTGAGAGGTGTTGAGAGGCATTTCCGCTGCTAGACGCCCATCAACCCAGCTCGCCGGGTGGCCCATTTTGATCTCATAATTCCTCGGTCGCGTGCCCATCAAGTCGCTAGATGCCGCCGCTGCAGAGCGACGCTCGGTAGGCGAGGTGCCCGTAGGCGATCCCGTGATCCGCGGCCATGCGCACTCTGCCGATTTGCCGCCCCGTCGCGGTCTCGTACACGCCGAGATCCTCACCGATCCAGATCGCTCCGGCGTCGAAGAGGACGTGGTGATTGGGGCAGAGGCAGAGGATGTTGTTGAGGGCGTCCGGCCCGTTGTGAGGACGACCCATCGGGCGGACGTGCGCGCCCTCGGCGTAGGGGCCAGCCGGCGTCTCGAGGCGTGTATCGCAGATTTGGCAGCGGTAGTCGTAGAGCTGCTTCACCCTCAGGGCGAGGGCGGTGTTCCGTACAAGGCGTTGGATCACGGCCGGGACTCGGGGCGCCGGCTGGGTAGACGGCTCGTGGGTGGGTGGCTGATCGATGTTGTCAAGGCTGACGAGCCGGAACCTCCAGATGCGGAAGCCGTCCTTGCCACCTGCCGGCCAGTGATCGACCACCCTGAAGAGTCCGTCATACCGGAAGCCTTTGGAGGGCGAGAATCCCGGGTGGCCGCCAGCGCCGCGGATGACCCGAACAGGGTTGCCCTCTAGCTGGTTTCGGGCGAGCCCGGCATTACCCAGGGCCAACTCCTGGTGGGCTATTTGCCGCTTCGTGCCAGGGTCGTTGCCGCCTTGCCCGGTGTACACGATCTCATCGCCGTAGTCCTCATCATCGATGTAACCGCCGGACACGACGATGGACTCAGCGCCATCCCTGCCGCCACAGATGCCGCCCTGTAGGGGCCGATGAACCTTGGACGCAGCCAGCTGGGTCCGGTTGAGGAACGTTGAACCCACCGGATATCCAGGGATCTCACCGTACGTCCGCACACTCATAGCGGGCACCGTAAACCATGCCCCTGACGAGACAAACGGAACGAGCCCACCCTGCCTGCCTCTACGGATCAGAAGGTCGATGGTGCATGGCTGTACAGCCATCCGTACAGCCAACACCACCCGCTGACACCGATGCAGCCCGACAACCGCGGACGGGTTTACCAGGGGCGCAGCCATCTGACCAGCCGCCCCTGATCTTTTTCTAATCCCAAGGCCGGTCCAGGCCGCCGGCGCCAACGTTGACAACCGCTATTGAGACTCGTCCGGTAGGGCGCTCCACTTTGTCGCCCTGGCCCTGGCCCGCTCCGCAGAGTGTGGGTCGGCGGCAGAGGACATGGCAGCCAGCGAGTGAGCTATCGGGCCGGCCTGCGCGCTACGCCACCAGGTTGCCGGCTGTGCTCAAGACGACGCCCAGGCCCAAGAAGACGACGGTAGCCAGAGCGCTCCGAGCCGACTCGCGACTGATGGCGTAGGTGATCAGCGTCCTGACGAACATGACGTCACCCCAAGTCATGTCAGGTACAACGCCTCGTTGTCGGCGGTACTCGGCCGCGGCCTCTCCGTCGCTTCTGTGCAGGTGGCTGGATTCCCGGATGATGGCGACGCGTGCTGCCGCCTGCCGGTAGGCGACGACGGCAGAGACCGTGGCGATGCCGATAGCGACCAGTTCGAGGATGCCGCCGATCAGCGACAGCCATTTGCCGAGCGTCATAACGCCATGGTGGCGCACCTGATCAACCGAGCGGTGAGGCGGGACGTCAAGAGGCCGTGAGGTTGCGGCGAGGCCCTAGCGTTGGCGTCTGCCTGATGCCTTTGATCCTAGGGAGCGGGATGGACCCGTCCGGCGTTGCTGACCTGGTAACTGTCCTCGTCTCCGTGCTAGCCGTCGGTCTGTCCGGTTGGAGCATCGTTTACGCCCGGCGGGCTGCCCGGACTGCGACCGAGGCAGAAACCCGCGCGGGTACACCAAAGCTGACGGGCACTCTCGTCAACGCGATGGGTGGCAGCCAGCACCTCCGCATCCTGAACGAAGGCCCAATCGATCTTGACCATGTGGCGGCCGAGCTGGTCCCTCCCCGGATGTTCCAAGATTCATCGCCCGTCACCGCCATTAGCTCCGGCCAGGTGATGACGAAGTCCGGGCAGTCGGTCGACCTCGGATCGTTCAGAGTGGGTGAGATCCACGACTTGGTCCTCTGGCGAAACGGCCGCTTGCAGGGTGAGGTGAGGTGCCGGTGCCACTGCCGATCTGGTGAGCGTTCGTGGGTGGTACTCGTCAGGGTTGACCTGACTGCTCTGCTCTAGATCAAGGCGTGCAGCGAACGTGCAACATGCGGCGGCGATCACCGGCCAAGAGTGGTCAATCAGGGCCAACGGTGACGAGCGCAGCCGAGGGCATTACAGCAAGATCCCCACCGGCGTTTCCGCTGGTGGGGATCTCTGTAGCCCGGCGAAAGGCTATGTGGCCAGGGGCGGGGTCGAACCGCCGACCTTCCGATTTTCAGTCGGACGCTCGTACCAACTGAGCTACCTGGCCGTGTTGCTCCGGCTCATGCTACCCGCACGGCGGGCTTGCCGCCGCGAGGGTCACATGCTCCGATACGCAGAACGCCGCGCATGGTGGGCGCGGCGTCAGCGCTGGCGGTCCTGACGGGACTTGAACCCGCGACCTCCGCCTTGACAGGGCGGCGAGCACTCCAACTGCTCCACAGGACCTAGCTTTTGTTGCCTCCGACCGAAGCCGGATCGTGCCCCCAACGGGATTCGAACCCGTGCTACCGCCTTGAAAGGGCGGCGTCCTGGGCCGCTAGACGATGAGGGCGGCCCCGCCATCATTGCACACTCGCAACTTCAAGCGGACTTGCTCCCATCCGGCCCCGCCGGAGGCTTGGATAGCTTACGTGATGGTCGGCCGGTGGACCAAACCGGTATGGCTCCAGCCGCAAGCAATCGTAAAACCGCAGCTCAGCGGGGGTCTACCGGAGTCGGGTGATGCCGAAGCGGCGTTTCAGGTCGGTGATCAGGTGCGGGCAGGCGGCCAGCGTCTGGGCCCGATTGCCGCCCCCGTCGTGCAGCAACACGACCGCACCGGGCCGGGCCGCGGTGTGCACCCGCTTGGTGATCGTCGCGGCGGTCGGCTTCCCCCAGTCCTGCGGGTCGACGGTCCAGTGCAGCGACCGCATGCCGAGCCGCTTGGCGACCGTTACCACCTCGGGCGTCCACCGGCCCCCCGGCTGCCGGTAGAACGGCACCTTCGCGCCGGGGACCGCCGCCCGGATCGCCGCGTTGGTGCGGACCAGGTCGGCGCGGATCTCGGCGACCGGTCGCCGGGCGAGGTCCATGTCGTGGTGCCAGCTGTGGTTGCAGAGCTGATGCCCCTCGCGGACGATCCGCCGGATCAGCTGGGGATGCCGCCGGGCGTGGGTGCCCACCACGCAGAACGTGGCGGTGACCCGGGCCGCGCGGAGCCGGTCGAGGACCTGCGGCGTCCAGACCGGGTCGGGGCCGTCGTCGAAGGTCAGCGCCACCGGTCGTACGCCGGTCGTGCGGTGCAGCCCCGGCGGCAGAGCGGTCGGGAGCGGGCGGACCGGGCGCTTGGGCGCGGCGCTGCGGGTCGGGCGCGGCGTCGCCGTCGGCGACGGCTCGGCGGGCAGCGTGCCCGAGGCGACGGGGTCGGGCGCGGCGGTCCGGGGGCCGGATCCGCTCGGCTCGCCGCAGCCGGCGAGGAGGAGGACCAGGGACAGGCCGGACACCAGTGCGGCGCGTGGGCGCATCGTTCGCTCCCGAAGGGGGGTCGGGGTCTGCGGACGCACCGACGCTAGTGGACGGCTTCCCGCCCCGACACCCCCGGTCAGTCCGCCGTCGACTGGTCCAGCGAGTCCCGTACGGCCAGCGCCAGCGAGACCGCCTCGGCCAGGTCGACCGGTCGCACCACCCCGGCGGGGAGCGTGTCGGCCCGCCAGCCGGGCCCGGCGGCGAGCACCAGCAGCGGCCGTCGGGGCGCGGCAAGCAGGGCGGTGAGCTGGGTGGGGTCGGCGGTGGCCCGGGTGTGCGACCAGACCACGACGGCGGCGGGTCCCACCCGGTTGACCGCCTCGACCAGCGCCGCCACGGGCACCCGGGCGCCGAGCATCCGGTAGGCGACGCCGGCCTCGGCGAGGGCGGCGGCGAGCGCCTCCAGCGGCAGGGTGTGCTGCTCCTCGTCGGCGCAGGAGAGCAGGATGCGGGGCGGTCCGGTGGGCGCGTCGGCGCGGGCCGTCGCCGAGAACGCCTCCGAGACGCAGCGGGACATCAGGTGCTCGACCTCGATGAGGCCGGCCGTGGCGGCGTGCCGCTCCCCGATGCCGGCGAGCACCGGGCGCAGCAGCCCGTCCCAGGTGGCGACCAC